>CACLFK010000001.1 GCA_902606105.1 uncultured Pelagibacteraceae bacterium
TGCAAAAATATGGCTTTAGCTTACAAAGTTTCAGATATAATAGTTTCAGCCTCAAATGAACCTGAAGCTTTTGGAAGAGTGTCAGTAGAAGCCCAATCAATGGGAAAACCAATAATAGCAAGCAATATTGGTGGCTCGAACGAAACAGTCATTGACGAAAAAACTGGATTTTTATTTGAGTCGAACAATGCCAAATCTTTAAGTAAACAGATTTTGAAAGTTCTTAATATGGATGAGACATCTTTAAAAATGATGGAAATAGAGGCAAGAAAAAACGTTACTCAAAGATTTAATGTTGAAAAAATGTGTTTTTCTACTTATTCAGAGTATAAGAGACTATTAAATTAAATGCCTACAATAACATTACCAGACGGAAATAATCTAAATTTTTCAAAAAAAGTTACTGGAGTTGAGGTAGCAGAGAAAATAAGTAAGTCATTAGCAAAACAAGCAATGGTTATAAGCGTTGATGGTGAACTTAAAGATTTAGATTACTTAATAGAAAAAGACTGCTCAGTCAAAATTTTTACCTCAAAAAATCCAGAAGGTCTGGAGACAATTAGACATGATACTGCACACATATTGGCAATGGCTGTTCAAGAATTATTTCCTGGTACTCAGGTTACAATTGGTCCAGTTATTGAAAATGGATTTTACTATGACTTTGCTAGAAAAGTGCCTTTTACTGAAGATGATTTAGTCAAAATTGAAAATAAGATGAAAGAAATTGTAGACAGAGATGAAATTACAAAGAGAGAAGTTTGGGATAGAAATAAAGCTATTGATCATTTTAAAAAGAAGGGTGAAATATATAAATCTGAATTAATTAAAGCTATCCCAGATAAAGAAGATGTTTCAATTTATTTTCACGGCGATTGGCATGATCTTTGTAGAGGACCTCATTTATCTTCGACAGGTAAAATAGGAAAGTACTTTAAATTAACAAAAGTTTCAGGTGCTTATTGGAGAGGAGACTCAAAAAATGAAATGCTTCAAAGAATATATGGTACTAGTTGGGCAACTCAAAAAGATTTAGATGAATATCTTAAAAGAATAGAAGAAGCAGAAAAGAGAGATCATAGAAAATTAGGAAAAGAAATGGATTTATTTCATTTTAGGGAAGAAAGTCCAGGATCTGTATTTTGGCACGAAAGAGGTTGGGCGTTATTTCAAAATTTAATTAATTATATGAGAAATAGACAGGATGAAGCTGGTTACAAAGAAATAAATACTCCTGAGGTTTTGGATAGACAATTATGGGAAAAATCAGGACATTGGGGAAAATATGGTGACAACATGTATACATCTGAAACTCCAGATGAAAAAGTTTTTGCAATAAAACCAATGAACTGCCCTGGACATGTTCAAGTATTTAATCAAGGATTAAAAAGTTATCGAGATCTTCCTTTGCGTTACGCAGAGTTTGGAAAAGTTCATAGATATGAACCATCCGGAGCATTACATGGTTTACTTAGGGTTAGAGCTTTTACGCAGGACGATGCACATATATTTTGTTCAGAAGAACAAATTACAAGTGAGTGTTTAAGTGTCACTAATTTAATTTTGGATATTTATAAAGACCTTGGTTTTGAAAATGTAATTCTAAAATATGCAGATAGACCAGAAGTAAGAGTTGGGGATGATGAAGTTTGGGATAAAGCAGAAGCATCATTACTCGAAGCAGTGAAAGCCTCAAAGTTAGAATATAGTATTAACAAAGGAGAGGGAGCATTCTATGGTCCTAAAATTGAGTTTGTTCTAAGGGATGCAATTGGTAGAGATTGGCAATGTGGAACTTTGCAAGTCGATTTAAATTTACCTGAAAGATTAGGTGCCTCTTATATTGATAAAGATGGAAGTAAGAAAATTCCTGTAATGCTTCACAGAGCTCTATTTGGATCTTTAGAAAGATTTATTGGAATTTTAATTGAAAACTATGCTGGTAAATTTCCATTCTGGATATCGCCTTTACAAACAATGGTAATTCCTATTTCAGATGAGTTTAATAATTATGCTGTTGAGATATCTAAAAAAATTACAAATGTAGGTATCAGCTCATCTGTTGATTTAAAAAATCAAAATTTAAATTATAAAATAAGAGATCATTCATTAGCAAAAATTCCTCTTTTGTTAATTTGTGGTAAAAAAGAAGTTGACTCCAATTCTGTAACGATTAGAAGATTAGACTCTAATAAACAAGAAAATATGGATATTGAAACATTCTTAAAAACTTTCTCTGCTTTAAACAAAGCATCTTCAAACTAAGTGGCAGATTTTAAACAAAATTATTTTCAAAGAAGAACTAAGGATAGAGGCCCAAGATCTAACAATAGAATTTCCTCTCCTGATGTTCAGGTGATAGCAAGCGATGGTCAAAATCTTGGTGTACTTAATACCAATGAAGCTATCTCAATGGCAAAAAACCAAGGACTTGATTTAATAGAAATAGCACCAAATGCAAATCCTCCAGTTTGTAAAATCATGGATATGGGTAAATACAAATATGATGCCCAAAAAAAAGCAAATCTTGCAAAAAAGAAACAAAAAATAGTTTTGTTAAAAGAAATAAAAATGAGACCTGTAACAGAAACTCATGATTATGATTTTAAAGTTAAAAATGCAAAAAAATTTATTGCTAAAGGTGATAAGGTAAAATTTACAATAAGATTTAAAGGTAGAGAGCTTCAGCATTCACATTTAGGAAACGAGTTAATGGGCAAAATCAAGGAAGACATGAAAGATATTGGCAAGGTAGAGCTACATCCAAAATTTGATGGTAAGCAAATGATTATGGTAATCCAACCTATATAGGCTTTAATAGAGGTTGTAAAATTATACCATTCTTTGTATAAGTCCGCTGAATTATGCCTAAATTAAAAACAAAAAGCTCAGCAAAAAAAAGATTTAAAATATCAGCCAAGGGGAAAGTTATTACAGCCCAAGCTGGAAAGAGACATGGCATGATCAAAAGAACAAATTCTCAAATTAGAAAATTAAGAGGCACAACAACAATGTCCAAACAAGATGGAAAAATTGTTAAATCTTACATGCCTTACAGTTTAAGAGGTTAATAATGGCAAGAGTTAAAAGAGGTGTAACAAGTAAAGCTAAGCATAAAAAGGTTTTAAAAGCTGTCAAAGGTCAATGGGGCAGAAGAAAAAATACTATAAGAGTTGCTAAGCAGGCAATGGAAAAATCAATGCAATATGCTTATAGAGATAGAAGAAACAAAAAAAGAGATTTCAAATCTTTATGGATACAAAGAATCAATGCAGGCGTTAGAGCTGAAGGTTTGACATATTCTAAATTCATAAACGGATTGAGCAAATGCGGTATTGCAATAGATAGAAAAATTCTTGCTGAAATTGCATATGATAGCCCAGAAGCATTTAAAACAATTGTACAAAAAGCCCAATCAGCATTGAATTAATTTTCATTGTTGTTTTTCTAAGGTTAACAAATATTCTATTGTTATGTCTGATATTAAAAAAATTAAAGATGAATTCTTAAATAAGCTAAGTGCAGATTTAAATATTGAAAGCGTAAATCAAATTAAGTCTGAGTTATTTGGTAAGAATGGTAAAATTTCTATTTTTTTTAAAAAACTTGGATCTTTACCTGCAGAAGAACGTAAAAAATTTGCATCAGATTTAAATTTCATAAAAAATGAACTTCAAGAAAAAATTAATAAAAAAATTCAAGAAATAGAAATTAAAGAAATAAATTCTAAGTTAGAGAATGAAAAAGTAGATATAACTCTACCTGAAAGAAATATTATTCAAGGTAAGATACACCCTGTTTCTCAAGTTATAGACGAAATATCCTCTATATTTTCTGAAATTGGTTTTAGTGTTGAAGAAGGACCAGATGTAGAGAATGAACATTATAACTTTACTGCATTAAACACACCAGATAACCATCCAGCAAGAGACATGCATGATACTTTTTATTTAGATGATACAAAAGAATTACTTTTAAGAACTCATACATCTCCAGTACAAGTACGAACAATGTTAAAAGGTAAACCCCCTTTTAAAATTATTGCACCTGGTAGAACATATAGATCTGACAGTGATCAAACTCATGCTCCAATGTTTCATCAAGTTGAGGGACTTCATATTGATAAAAATATAAATATGGGACATTTAAAAGGTTGCCTAAATTATTTTATAAAATCCTTTTTTGAGGTAGATAAAATTAAAATGAGATTTAGACCAAGTCACTTCCCTTTTACAGAACCATCAGCCGAAGTTGACATTGGTTATGAATTAAAAGATGGCAAAATAGTCATCGGTGAAGGAGATAAATGGTTAGAAATTTTAGGTTGTGGGATGGTACATCCAAACGTACTTAAAAATGTAAAAATAAACTCAGACAAGTATCAAGGGTATGCATTTGGGATTGGCATAGATAGATTAGCTATGCTTAAGTATGGAATAAATGATCTAAGAGCTTTTTTCGAGACAGACTATAGGTGGCTAAATCACTTTGGGTTTGATCCACTAGACGTACCATCAAATTATAGAGGTCTTAGCCGATGAAATTTACAATTAGTTGGCTTAAAGAACACCTAGATACGAAGTTCAAGGATTATCAAATAATTGAGAAGTTGACTGATGTTGGGCTTGAAGTTGAGAACTATGAAAAGGTTAGCTCTGACTTAGACAATTTTAAAGTAGCAAAAATTATAAATACTGAACAACACCCTAATGCAGATAAGCTAAAAATATGCGATGTTGATATAGGCGAACAAAACCCTATAAAAGTTGTTTGTGGAGCACCTAATGCTAAGAATGACCTCTTAACTGTTTATGCTGGTCCTGGATCAATGATTCCAAAAAATAACATGAAACTCACAGTTAGCAAAATAAGGGGTGTGACCTCATATGGAATGTTATGCTCAGAATCCGAATTAAATTTATCTGATGAAAGTGACGGAATAATTGAACTAAAGTTAAAAAAGTACTCTGATAAAATAGGAAAAAATTTTTTTAAAAATAATTCTGAAAAAGTTATTGATCTATCAATCACTCCTAATAGGCCTGATTGTTTAGGGGTTAGAGGAGTGGCAAGAGATCTTGCAGCAGCAGGAATTGGTAAATTAAAAAATAATTCTAATATAAAAGTTAAAAATAATGGGTCTCAAAAAATAAAAGTTTCTATCACAAAAGATAAAAATCAAGGTTGTACTATATTTGGTACTTGTTTTATAAAAGACGTTACAAATAAAGAAAGCCCAAAGTGGCTAAAGGATAAAATTATATCTCTAGGTCAGAAACCTATTTCAGCGATTGTAGATATAACTAATTATGTGATGCTGGATTTAAATAGACCACTTCATGCATATGATGCAGACAAAATCGATAAGGAAATTATTGTAAGAACTTCAGAAAAAGGTGAAACATTTGAAGCTCTTGATAACAAAGAGTATAAATTAGATAATGATATGTGTGTTATCTCTGATAAGTCCGGGGTATTAGGCTTGGGTGGAATAATTGGAGGCACACGCTCAGGTACTGAGCTTAATACTAAAAATATTTTGTTAGAATCTGCATATTTTTTGCCAAGATCTATCAGAAAAACTTCAAAATTATTGAATATTGACACTGATGCTAAATTTAGATTTGAAAGAGGTATTGATCCGCAATCGATCGAGATAGGCTTAAAGAAAGCTGCACAATTAATAACCAAAATTTGTGGAGGAAATGTTAGCAATTTTGATGTTCAAAGCATCAGAAAATATAAAAAAAATAATATCAAATTTAAAATTCCTTTGTTTGAAAAAATTGTAGGATTTAAAATAAAAGATAAAGAAGTCATAAAAATCTTAATAGATTTAGGTTTTGAAGTTTCTAAGAAAAAGTCAGAATTAGAATTAAAAATTCCTACATGGAGGCCTGATATTACCCAACCTATAGATATAGTTGAAGAGATAGTAAGAATAAAAGGTTTTAATAATATAGAAATTCTAGAACCACAAAAAAATAGAATTAAAGACACACTTAACAAACAACAAAAACTTTTTCATTTTTTACAACGTTCAGTAGCATCAAAAGGATATTTTGAAACTGTAACCTGGTCTTTTACAGATTCAAAAATAAATAATTTTTTTAAAGAAAGTTATAAGGAAATTAAAATAGTAAATCCAATAAGTTCAGACTTAGATGTTTTAAGAAATTCAATATTTCCTAATTTAGCATTTTATCTGAAGAAAAATTTAGATAGAGGATTTAAAGATATTTCTCTTTTCGAAATAGGACCAACTTTTAAAGACAACAAACCAGGAGAACAATTAACAGTAATTGGAGGGATGAAATCAGGAAAGATATCAAGATTAAATTGGAATGAAGAAAATAGATTAGTTGATGTATTTGATGCAAAGAAGGATACAATTCAGACTTTATTAGAAGCTGGATATGATAGGCAAAATTTGTTTGTAAGAGAAAAATCACCCTCTTATTATCATCCAGGAAAATCTGGCTCTGTTTATCTTGATAAAGACGATATTGATCCAGTGGCTTATTTTGGGGAAATTCATCCAAATATAATAAAAAAACTTGATATAAAAACGGAAGCATTGGTGGGCTTTGAGATTTATTTAGATTACTTAAAAGATACAAAACTTAAACTTAAAGATTCAAAATCTAAATTTCAATTTTCTGACTATCAAAAATCAGACAGAGACTTTGCTTTTGTGGTAGATAAAAATTTTAAAGCTCAAGATTTGATAGAAATAATATCATCTATTGATCAAAACTTAATTAAATCAGTTAAAATTTTTGATGTCTACGAAGGAGAAAATGTTTCTAAAGATAAAAAATCTATAGCTCTTAAAGTAACCATTCAATCTTCAGAAAAAACACTAGAAGATAGCGATCTTGAAAAAATTAATAGATTAATAATTTCAACAGTTGAGATTAAATCAGGTGCAAAAATTAGATCTTAAATGCCTAGTGAAATTGATCATATAAGAAATTTTGCAATCATTGCACATATCGATCATGGAAAATCTACTATTGCAGACAGAATAATTCACAGTTGTGGGGGATTAACTGAGAGAGAGATGAAAGCCCAAGTTCTTGATTCGATGGATATTGAAAGAGAAAGAGGAATCACAATTAAAGCTCAGACCGTAAAATTGAATTATAAGGCAAAAGATGGAAAAGAGTATCTTTTAAATATTATAGACACACCTGGTCACGTAGATTTTAGCTATGAGGTAAGTAGGTCACTTTACGCATGTGAAGGTTCTATTCTTATTGTTGATAGTACTCAAGGTGTCGAAGCGCAGACCTTAGCAAATGTTTATCAGGCTTTAGACACGAACCATGAAATTGTTCCAGTATTAAATAAGGTTGATTTACCTGCATCAGATTTAGAAAAAACAAAAAAACAAATTGAAGATGTTATTGGTATCGATACTAAAAGTGCTATTCCATGTTCTGGTAAAACCGGAGAAGGTATTGAGGACATCTTAGAGCAAATAATAACTACCTTGCCCGCACCTAAGGGAGAAACTACATCTGATTTAAAATGTTTACTTGTTGATAGTTGGTATGACACTTATTTAGGCGTGGTAATTTTAGTTAGAGTAATTGATGGTAAATTATCAAAAAATATGAAAATTAAAATGATGTCAACCAACCAAGAATATATTGTCGAAAAAGTTGGGGTTTTCACACCTAAACCAGTAGACATAAAAGAATTAAATACAGGTGAAATAGGCTTTATAACAACAGGGATTAAAGTCCTCTCGGAGACAAAAGTTGGTGATACTATTTGTGATGCAACAAAACCGTTAAAGGAAGCTTTACCAGGATTTAAACCTAGCAAGCCAGTCGTATTTTGTGGCTTGTTCCCTGTTGATAGTTCAGAGTATCAAAAACTAAAAGATGGATTAGCTAAACTTCAATTAAATGATGCGAGTTTTTCATTTGAACCTGAGTCATCTTCAGCTTTAGGTTTAGGTTTCAGGTGTGGTTTTCTGGGCTTGCTACATCTTGAAATAGTGACTGAAAGATTAGAAAGAGAATTTGATGTAAACTTATTAACCACTACTCCTGGAGTTGTATACAAAGTGTATCTCAATAATGGAACTACAGTAGATTTGCAAAATCCGTCTAGTTTGCCGGATCCAACATTAATAAAAATGATAGAAGAACCTTGGATTAAAGCTACAATTATTACTCCAGATCAGTATTTAGGATCGATAATCAAAATGTGCCAAGATAAAAGAGGAATCCAAACAAATTTAAGTTATTCAGGAAATAGAGCAGTTGTAAATTATGAGCTTCCTTTAAATGAGGTAGTTTTTGATTTTAACGATCGTCTTAAATCAATGACCAGTGGTTATGCGAGTTTTGATTATGAAATAATAGAACATCGAGAAGGTGATTTAGTTAAATTGGGTATCTTAGTAAATGCTGAGCCAGTTGATGCTTTAGCAATGATGATACATAAAGATTTTGCACAAAGAACAGGTAGGGAAGTTTGTGAAAAACTGAAAGATCTTATACCAAGACATAATTTTATGATACCTGTTCAAGCTGCAATTGGTGGAAAAATTATTGCAAGAGAAACTATCAAAGGTTTTAAAAAAGATGTTTTGACAAAAATTCATGGTGGTGGTGCAACAGATAGAAAAAGAAAACTATTAGAAAAACAAAAAAAGGGAAAGGCTCGATCAAAACAATTTGGACGAGTTGAAATACCTCAAGAGGCTTTTATTGGTGTTCTTAAAATTTCTAAAGAAAAATAAATGGAGAGGTGGCCGAGTGGTTGAAGGCGCACGCTTGGAAAGCGTGTAAAGGAGCAATCCTTTCATGGGTTCGAATCCCATTCTCTCCGCCAACAAATAAGCCTTAATTTTCAATATTGATTCGTCCTTTTATTATTTTTTTTGTGAAGATAAATCAGCATTTTTTTAAAAAAATGTTATAATTAATTTCTTTCCAAGTATTAAAAATGACAAATAAAAACACATATCAAGCAGACTCCATCAAAGTTTTAAAGGGCTTAGAAGCAGTAAGAAAAAGACCAGGAATGTATATTGGTGACACAGATGATGGCACTGGACTTCACCACATGGTCTATGAAGTTGTAGATAATTCTATTGATGAAGCTTTAGCAGGACATTGTAAAAATATAAATGTTAGAATTAATCCAGAAGGAACTATTACGGTTAGTGATGATGGCAGGGGAATACCTGTAGATATTCATAAAGCTGAAAAAAAATCTGCAGCAGAAGTTATTATGACACAGCTTCATGCAGGAGGAAAATTTGATCATGATTCATATAAAGTATCAGGAGGGTTACATGGTGTTGGTGTTTCGGTTGTAAATGCACTTTCTAAAAAACTGCAACTAGAGATTAATAGAGATAACAAAAAATATTTTATAGAGTTTGAAGATGGTGAGGCAAAAGCACCATTGAAAGCAATTGGAAAATCAAAGCAATCTGGTACCAAAATTACTTTTTTACCTTCTACAGAAATTTTTTCTTCAGTTAAATTTAGCGCCAATATTTTAATTAAAAGAATGAGAGAGTTGGCATTCTTAAACAAAGGGATCAAAATTATTTTTATTGATGCCAGCTTAAAAAAAGAAAAAATATCTGAATTTAAGTTTGATGGAGGTGTAATAGAGTTTGTTGACTTTCTAGATGAAAAAAGAGATAAATTGCAAAATAAAAATGGAAATGATTTATTTAGAAAACCAATTTTCATAGAAGGAAAAAAGAATAATATAGAAATAGAGTGCTCCCTGAAATGGAATGCTGGTTATAGCGAAGAAATTTTTCCATACACAAATAATATTTATCAAAAAGACGGTGGAACGCATTTATTAGGATTTAGAAGCGCATTAACTCGAGTTGTGAATAAATATGCTAACGAACACAATTTGTTAAAGAAGAACAAATTAGCTATTTCTGGAGACGATATAAAAGAAGGCTTAACATGTGTTTTATCAACTAAAATTCCTGATCCAAAATTCTCATCTCAAACTAAAGATAAATTAGTCTCCTCTGAAGTGAGAATGATAGTAGAGACGGTAGTAAATGAAAAATTATCAATATGGTTTGATCAAAATCCAACTGTTACAAAAATAATTCTAGCTAAAATTATTCAAGCAGCTATGGCAAGAGATGTAGCCAGAAAAGCAAGAGAAAACGTTAGAAGAAAAGGAGCCCTTGAATTGAGTGGTCTTCCTGGAAAATTAGCAGATTGCCAGATAGGAAAACAAGAAGGTACAGAATTGTTTATTGTTGAGGGTGATTCAGCTGGAGGTTCAGCAAAACAAGGAAGAAATAGGTCAAATCAAGCTGTTTTACCTCTTAGAGGAAAGATTTTAAATACTTATGTTGAGGATTTGACGGTTAAAAAAAATGGTAATGGAAATGGATCAGATAAAAGAACTAAGGCTTTGTCAAAAATGATATCTTCAAATGAGATAGTGACATTAATAAATGCATTGGGCTTAGATCCCAAAGCAGAAGAGATAGATTTAAAAGACTTAAGATACGGTAAAATAATAATTATGACAGATGCAGATGTTGATGGTTCACATATCAGGGCTTTATTATTAACTTTTTTTAATAACGAACCATTTAATAAATTAATTGAAAATGGGCATATATATTTAGCTCAACCTCCACTATTTAAAATAAATAAAGGGATCAAAGGCATTTATATAAAAGATGAAAAAGAATTAGAAGATTATATTTTAAATAACAATAAAGAAATTCAGAAAATAAAAAAAGGAACAAAAGAGTTCACAAAAGCTTTAGATTTAGAAAAGTCTAAAATGAATATCCAAAGATTTAAAGGTTTAGGAGAAATGAATCCTGAAGAATTGTGGAGCACTACACTTGACCCAGAAACCAGAAATTTACTTCAAGTACAATATTCAAAAGATCTTAAAAAAGACCAAGGTTTAATACATACACTTATGGGTAATGATGTTGCATTAAGAAAGGATTTTATTGTTTCTAATGCAATTAATGTTCAGAATCTTGATATATAAAAATGGAGTTTTTTGAAACTTCAAAACAATATTCTTTTAAAAAATCTACCTATATAAATTTAAGATGGATTGGAATTATAGGCCAATTCATAGCTGTAAACTTTGTATATTTAATTTTAAATTTTAAATTTAATTTTTTATTATCAAATCTAATAATAATTTTTGGTGCTATTAGTAATTTTTATTTAATTTATGTTTATAAAAAAACCCAACTATCAGATAGGTCTGCTTTTATTTTTTTATTTCTTGATATACTTCAATTAAGTACTTTGCTTTATTTGACGGGAGGTATTGTTAATCCTTTTGTTATATTTTTATTAATTCCGAGTGTATTTTCTTCATCAAATCTAAGCTTCAAAACTAACTCATTACTAGTAGGTTTAACTGGTATTGCCATTATAATTCTTACTTTTTATTCTAAAGATTTGCCCTCACCTTTAAGTGAGCATTTTCATGTGTCCCCCTATTATTATTTTTCTATACCTATTGCCTTAATTGTTGCTTTAGTTTTTCTAAACTATTTTGCAATGACATTTGGATCACAATCTCGTTTAAGAAAAGATGCTTTATCAAAAATGGAAGAAGTAATGGCAAAAGAACATGAATTACTGTCATTAGGTGGTCAAGCTGCTGCAGCCGCGCACTCTTTAGGTACTCCACTTTCTACAATCAAAATAATTACTCAAGACTTAGCTAAACAATTAGAAAACAATGAAGAATTTAAAAAAGATATAGAATTACTAAATAGCCAGGTAGAGAGATGCAATGAAATTTTAAAACGTTTGAGCCTAAACCCAGTCGAGGAAGATGATTTTATAGATAAAGATCTAACCGTAAGAGAATATTTGTCAGAAATTATTTCATCTTTTACGGAAATAAGTAATAAAAACTTTGTGTTTAACTTTGATCAAGATTCTAATCCAAAAAAAATAACCAAATCAATTGAGATTGTTTATGGATTAAGAAATTTTATTGGGAATGCAAATAAGTTTTCAAGGGATAAAATTTTTATAAATCTGAAAAGTGACAGTGAAACGACAGAAATAATAATCGAAGATGATGGGGATGGATATCCTAGAGATATTCTGCCTAAAATTGGAGAGCCTTATTTAAAAACAAGTAATTTAGAAGAAAAATCTAAAACAGGTTTAGGACTTGGATTATTTATTGGTAAAACCTTATTAGAAAAAAATTTTGCCTCATTAAACTTTAGAAACTCCAAAACAAGAAGTGGAGCAGAAGTTATAATTAGTTGGCGGAATTCAGATTTATTTAATATCTAGTGATATTTTTTTTTGTTATCAAAAAGAGAACTTAATTGTGAAATCATAACGTCTCCTAACTCATTAACATCGGTAATCTTAATCGCTTTATCATAATATCTAGATACATCATGACCTATTCCAATTGCTAAAACCTCAATATCAGATTTATTTTCAATATATTTAACTATTTTTTTTAGGTGTTTTTCAAGGAAATCACCTGAGTTGACAGAAAGAGTTGAGTCATCGACTGGAGCTCCATCTGAAATAACCATCAAAATTTTTCTTTCTTCTTTTCTCTTTTTAATTCTACTGTATGCCCAAGATATTGCTTCTCCATCAATATTTTCTTTTAGCAGACCCTCTTTAAGCATCAGCCCCAAGTTATTTTTTGCCTGTCTCCATTGAGTATCTGCACCTTTGTAAATTATATGTCTTAAATCATTTAATCTTCCAGGAGTTTTTGGTTTTGAATTTTTAGCCCATAGTTCTCTTGACTGACCACCTTTCCAGTTTTTAGTCGTAAATCCTAAAATTTCGACTTTAACAGAACATCTTTCAAGAGTTCTTGATAAAATATCTGCACATATAGCAGCTATTGTAATAGGTCTTCCTCTCATTGAACCTGAGTTATCTATTAACAAAGTGACAACAGTATCTTTAAAATCTAAATCTTTCTCTTTTTTAAATGATAAGGAATTGTAAGGATCCATTATTATTCTTGGTAGTTTTGAACTATCAAGCAATCCATCCTCTAAATCAAATTCCCACGCCCTGTTTTGTTTTGCCAGCAACTGTCTTTGTAATTTATTGGCTAGTTTCGTAATAACATCTTGAAAACCTATTAGTTGCTGGTCCAAACTCTTTCTTAATTTAGTTGCCTCATCTGCATTTTCTAAGTTTTCTGCCTTAACAATTTCATCAAATTGTGAAGTAAAGATTTTATAATCAATATCAAGATTGTCGATATTCTTTTTCAAAATTTGTTCTGTACTTTGTTCTTCTGACTCTAATTCTGATAGTTGTTCATCTAAATTAAACTCATCAACTTCATAATCTGCATCCAAAGTAGCTTGTGCTTCCTGATCTTTATTTTCATCTTTACTATCTTCGTTGTCGTTATTTTGGTCATCATTTGATGGATTATCTTGCCCTTGATCTTGATTTTCTTCATTAGTTTGGTCTTCTTCACTTTGAAAAATATCCATCTCCTGTAAAATTTGTGAAAAACGGGAGCTATAAGTATTTTGATTTTCAAGATTATCCATTAAAAACTCTTTGTGTTTCTCTATAGATTTTTCAAAGTCTTTTTCCCAAAAATCAAGCATTTTTGAGGTTAATGGATTGAGTTTTATTTTATGAAAATTTTTTAGCATGTAGAGTTCAAATGCTTCAGTAACACTAACATCCTCTTTAGTTTTTAATTGATCTCTTCGCTTTTGGCTAATTATCTGAGAATAATTTTCATGGAAATTTTTTTCAATCCCTTTTAACATTTGGCCGCCCAAAGCCTCATATCTTATCTTTTCTGCGATATTGTAAAGTGATCTTGAAGAATTATTTCCTGGTAAATTTTTTTGATAAATAGCATCATTAGAAAATTTTTTCTTTAAAGCTAAGGAGTCTGTCTCTGCTCTTAATTTTATAAAATCACTTGGACTATTTATACTATTAATTTCTATAGGAGTTTTATCCTTTGACTTATTTTTCTCAGAAACTTTTTTATTTAAATCAAAGTTATCAGAAATAACTTTTGCTGTAGATGTTAATGCAATTCTGAACTTTTCTTTTAAGGTACTTTCTCTGCTACTCATTTAAATTTGAATATTTATCAATGACTCAGGTAATTCTTCACCAAAACATCTTTGATAATACTCAGCGATAATATTTTTCTCTATATCATCACATTTATTTAGAAAAGTTACTCTGAAGGCGTAACCAATATCTTTAAAGATCTCTGAATTTTCTGCCCAGTGCATAACAGTTCTTGGACTCATTACTGTTGAAATATCACCTGCAATAAATCCTTTACGTGTTAAAGAGGCTACTTTAATCATGTTGGAAACAACTTCTTTTCCTTTTGAATTATTCAAGTTTTTGTTTTTTGCTAACACAATATCCATTTCTCTATCAAGCGTTAGATAATTCAGTGTAGTTACTATATTCCATCTGTCCATTTGACCTTGGTTTATTTGCTGAGTACCATGATAAAGACCACTAGTATCTCCTAAGCCTACAGTATTTGATGTTGCAAATAATCTAAAAAACTTGTTTTGCTTTATTACTTTATTTTTATCTAGTAGTGTAAAATTACCTTCAGCTTCTAAAACTCTCTGAATCACAAACATAACATCAGGCCTTCCTGCATCATATTCGTCAAAGACAAGAGCAACTGGATTTTGAATAGACCATGGTAAGATACCCTCATTAAATTGAGTGACTTGTTTGCCCTCTTTTAAGACAATTGCATCTTTTCCAATTAGGTCTATTCGGCTAATATGGCTATCTAGGTTTACACGAATACATGGCCAATTTAGTCTAGCAGCTATCTGTTCAATATGAGTAGATTTACCTGTGCCGTGATATCCTTGAACTAAAACCCTTTTATTAAATGAAAATCCAGAAATGATTGCTAGTGTAGTGTCTCTGTCAAACTTATAACTTTTATCAATTTCAGGTACGTAATCATTTTTTTTTGAAAATGCATCAACTTCCATCTCTGAATCTATCCCAAACGTTTGTTTCAACGAAACTTTGATGTCTGGTTTTATGTCAAGATTTGGTGTCAATTTTATCTCTATATGTATTTTTAAGCTGGGTATAAGCTAAAGTTATTAATTTAAGTTTTTCCTCGTATTTTATATTTCCAGAATTCATATCAGGGTGGAATTTTTTCACAAGCACTTTGAATTTGTCCTGTATTTTCTTCCACTTTAGACCTACGGAAATACCAAGAATACCAAACGCTTTGATATCTTTGTGATCAAATTTAAATTGACGCATATGATCATAATCACCATTTATTTTATCTTTATCTAATTCATCTTTTAAAGTTGTATTCCAAAGAACTTTAAAAAAATTATCTGAAGAGCTAAAACTTTGAGTAGGCTTATGCCATATCATGTCAGACTTCAAAAAATCCATTACTTGGTCATCATTCATACCTGAAAAGTAATTCCAATTCTTATTGAATTCCTTGACATGCTTAAGACAAAGCATTCTAAATTTTTTACTATTATCTTTTTCAACTGGTGCTTTATATTCACCAATTTCATTACAATTATTCCAGTCACAAATATTTTTCATGCTATATAATAAACTATACTTATGGATATAAATGACTTAATTGCAATTGTAAAAAAAAAATTACAAAATCAGATAAATATTGAAAATATTAAAATTGAGGACAAATCTTTTCTCCATAAAAATCACCCCGGTAATCAAGAAGGTAAATTTCATTTGAAAATAAGTTTAATTTCAAGTGAACTCAAGACCATGAATAAAATAGAAAGTAATAAGAAAATTTATAAAATTTTAGATAAGGAAATGAAAGAATCTATTCACTCAATACAAATCTTAATTTCGTAAAAAAATTTTTAAAAATAAACCTATTTTTTTTTTTGAATATTCTTTATTAATTATTGGGGATCCAATTTTTTTGAGTAAAACCAAATTAATATTATTTGATCTATTTTTCTTATCTTTTGCCATAAAGGTCAAAATTTTGTTTGTATCTTTTGGACTAAAAAATTTACTTACGGAAGATGGTAAATCAGAATTATCAATATGATCTATAATGGAATAATACTCTTTTTTATTCATTAATTTTGTCTTAAGACTAAAATTGAGTGCAGTTTTCATTCCAAGTATTACAGCTTCTCCATGATTTAGTTTTTTGCTAAATCCTAATGTTGCTTCATAAGCATGCGCAAATGAATGACCAAAATTTAAAATTTTTCTTAAACCCTTTTCTTTTTCGTCTTTTTGAACTACAGCTTTTTTAATTCTGCAACTTTCATGAATGGCTTTTTCTAGAAATGGAGAAGTAAGCTTTAAAATTTTGTTTTTATGGTTGTTTAAGAAATTATAAAATTTTTTATTCCCAATAATTGAATGTTTTAAAATTTCTCCATATCCACAAACTATCTCTCTCTTAGGTAATGTTTTTAAAAATTCAGTATCAGAAATAACAACGTTGGGCTGGTAAAAACTCCCAACTAGATTTTTACCATATTTAGTATTTACACCAGTCTTACCACCAATTGATGAATCAACTTGAGACAAGAGAGTAGTTGGTATGTTTATAAACTTAAGCCCCCTCTTGAAAAGACTTGCAGCAAAACCACTTATATCTCCTGTAATTCCTCCTCCAATAGATATCAAACAGTCATCTCTTGAAAAATTTTTATTTAACAAAATTTCTAAAATCTTATTAGCACTATTCATATTCTTGTTTAATTCATTGGCTTTAAAATAATGGATATAACTCATTTTATTTTTTAAAGATTTTTTAATTATTGAAATAAATTTTTTAGGAACATTACTATCTACAACTAAAAGACATCTATTTAATTTAATTGAGTTAGATTTTATAATTTGAGAAATATTTGCAGATATTTTTTTTCCAATATAGATGGGATATTTCTGTGTCTTTGTTACTATATTTAATTTAATTTGACTCATAAATTTTAATTATTTTATTAACTACTTCATTTTTAGTTAAGTTATCACATTTAATCTCAAATAAAGCTTGTGCATAGACGTTAGAGCGTTTTTGAATTAAATCAATTATTTGATCATCTGATGAGTTTATCGCAATAGGTCTTTTTTTACTATTTTTTATTCTCTCTAACAAAATATTATTATTCCAGTTTAGCCAAAACGATATATGACTTTTTAAAACTTCTTTTCTAATATTTTCATTCATGAAAGCTCCACCACCAAGGGAAATCACAGAGGAGCGTAGTTTTAAATTTTTTAGCGTTACTTTCTCTTCAACTTTTCTAAAAAAATCTTCGCCTTTATTCTCAAACATTTTGCTTATGGTTGTACCCACTTTATTTTCAATCTCATTATCTATATCTATAAAATTTAATTTTAGTTTTTTTGCGACCAGCATGCCTATAGAACTCTTTCCAGATCCCATCATTCCTAAAAACACAAGATTTTCTTTTGATTTCATAAGTTTCTTTATTGAAAAAACACAAATATGTCTTAATTTGAAATTATCTAAAGTTATATGCAATTTACTAAAAACACAAGTTCAGGCAAAGCTAGTATTACAGGAATCGTAATTAAATTAACACTTGGATTGATTGTTGTTATAGGAATTGTATTTTTTATAAACTCATTAGATTTCCCTGCACCTAAAAAAGAAATAGAAAAAATAATTCCAAATGAAAATTTTAAAATTGTTAAATAAGAAATATTTTTCAATTTTAATATTTTATTTATTATCAGCTACAAATACGTTCGGAGAAGATAAACCAGTTGATATCTGGAATTTAGAAAAAAAAGAAACGGATATTGTTGTAGAAACTAATATTTCTGATCAAAATCAAAACAATAGCGCTGGAAGCAGTATTTATAACATGCAATCAAACAAGAAAATTGATCCAATTAAACTAGACCAAGATGTTGCATCAAAAGAAATTAAAATTGTGGGATTATATGATCCAGCCGAATACGGACTAAGTATAGATATGTGGTCAAATTCTGACGGTTCTAAATTAAAAAGTCTTTTTGAAAAGATTAATAAATATAATCTTTCACAAGATGCTTCTGAAATAATGAATATTTCCATGTTAACCAATGCTTACTATCCAAATCAAAATATAAGTGAGCAAGAGTTTTTGAAATTTAAATCTGATTGGTTAATTAAAAATTCTAATCTAGAACTAATTGAAGAATATTTGATAAAAAATCAGACTATTAACTTGCACCCTGAGCTAACTAGATTTTTAGTAGACACTTATTTATCTGACTCAAACATAAAAAAGTCATGTGAAATTTTTTCTAATATTACTAAACCAATTGAGAATGAATATTTGTCCAAGTTCAATTTATATTGTTTAGTCAATTATGGTAAAAATGAAGAGGCTCAATTAATTTTAGATTTGAAAAAAGAACTTGGTTTTCAAGATGATTACTATGAAAACAAAATAAGCTACTTATTCGGATATGTAGAGGAAGTAGATAAAACAATTTCTGAAAACTCTATTTTAGATTTCCATTTAGCACATAGAACTGATCCTGAATTTTCATTTGAGCCAAATGTGGATACTCCAAAATTTATTTGGCAATATTTATCTGCATCAAATCTTATCTTTAATATTAAAGATTTAGAAATTACTGATATAGATAAAATTTCTATTATTGAAAAAGCAGTTCATGATAAAAATTATTCAGAAAAAGATTTATTTGAATTTTATAAAAAGTTTCAATTTAATATTAGTCAATTCTTAAACGCACAGGAAGCTTATAAATCCTTGCCACCTATAGAAGGGAGAGCACTCTTATACCAACGAACACTTTTAACAGAGGAGCCAAATTTAAAGTTAGAGTTGATGAAAATATTAAAAGATGTCTTTAATAAGGATGAAATTGGCAATGCTTTTGATGAAGAATTAAAAAGTTTTTTAGATCAAATTTCAGAAGATGATGTACCTTCAAATTATACAACTTTTTATAATAGCTATTCTAAAACTGAGAAAGTAAGAGATAAAAAAATTAAATTTAACAATAAAGTTTTGCATCAATCTAAATTAGTGAATTATTTTAACGGGGACTATGCTAAATCCCAGATTGAACAAGATCTTGAAAAATTTTTAAAGAAAATCAAAAAAGATAAAAAATATTTTTTATCCAAAAAAGATATTATTTTCTTAGAAGCATTGAAATCTGATGGAATACAAATCTCAAAAAAATATGATAGCTTATATGAGATTAAAGAGTCAGAAATGCCTGCAGATATTCAGTTTATGATTGAAAACAATGAAATTGGCGCTGCATTGCTAAGAGTAATTGAAGTCATTGGTCCAGAAAAAATTGAGAATCTAGATGAAGATACAGTTTATTTTATTATCAATACACTTAATCAGCTAAATGTTGATTTGATTAGAAATAAACTTTTATTAAAAGTTCTTCCTTTAAAAGTATAAAATTTATAATAAAATAAATTAAAACATGGCTACAAGAACTATAATTACAGAACCCAATAAACTGCTGAGACAAGTTTCAAAACCAGTAAGTAAAGTTGGAAAGGAAGAGCAGAAACTAATGAAAGACATGTTGGAGACTATGTATGCTGCCAACGGAATTGGTCTTGCTGCAATACAAGTTGGAATACCAAAAAGGATTATAGTCATGGATATTTGCAAAGAAGAAAATAAAAAAGAGCCAAGATATTTTGTAAATCCTATAATTAAAAATAAAGACTCTATAAAAGCAACTTATGAAGAAGGATGCCTTTCTGTTCCAAACCAATTTGCAGATATAGATAGACCAAGTAAATGTGAAGTAGAGTATTTAGATTATAGTGGACAAAAACAATTATTAAAGGCTGAAGGTTTACTTGCCACATGTATTCAACATGAAATGGATCACCTGGAGGGTATATTATTTATCGATTATCTCTCAAAATTAAAAAGATCGATGATAATTAAAAAATTATCAAAATTAAAATCAAGTATAGCCGAAGTTTAATTCATGGCTAAGAAAATAATTTTTATGGGTACACCTATGTTTGCTGTACCAATTTTAAAATCTCTTTATCAAAATGGATATCCTGTGACATGCATTTATACTCAACCTCCACAAAAATCACATCGTGGACAAAAAATTAACAAATCTCCTATTCAAGGAATTTCTGAAACTTTAAATTTAGAGTACAGGGCACCATCAACTTTAAAAGAAAATAAAGAAGAATACGAATTTTTTAAATCACTAGATGCAGATCTAGCAATTGTTGTAGCCTATGGACAAATTATACCTAAAGAATTTTTAAATTTAACAAAAAAAGGATTTATAAATATACATGCATCTATCCTTCCTAATTGGAGAGGAGCGGCACCTATACAAAGAGCTATAATGAATTTAGATAAAGAAACTGGGGTCAGTATTATGAAAATAGAAGAAAAATTAGACACAGGTCCAGTTTGCAATACCTATAAGATCAATATGGAGAATAATTTTAATTCTACTGAAATTGCTGAAAAGTTATCTTTTATTGCTGCAGAAAAAATTTTAGATAATATTGATGACATACTTGAAGACAAAGCAACTTTCGTGGCCCAAGATCATTCTAAAGCAACTTATGCTCCAAAAATTCAAAAGACAGAAGGTTTAATTGATTGGACGAGTAATGCAGAAAATATTATAGGGAAAATAAATGGTTTAAATCCAGTCCCAGGTGCTTTTTTTATATCAAGTGGTGAGAGATATAAAATTTTAAAAGCAGAAATCAGTAATGGGATTGGAAATCCGGGACAGGTTCTTAATGATTATTTAGAAATTGCTTGTGGAGATAAGCAATCAATTAAAGTCACGGAGATACAAAGACAAGGAAAAAGGCCTCAAAATATTGGTGAATTTATGCTTGGTTCAAGAATTAGAAAAGGGCATCAGATTTAAATGGCGAGGTATCAAGTTCTTATTGAATATGTTGGAACAAGTTTTAGAGGCTGGCAGATTCAAAAAAAAGGTTCTACTATTCAAGGATTAATTCAACAACATTTATCAAAACTTTTAAAAGAAAAAATAATTCTAAATGGATCTGGTAGAACAGATGCGGGTGTACATGCTCACGCTCAGTCAGCTCACTTTGATTGTCAAAAACAAATTTTAGATTTATCAAAATTTTTAAAATCAATTAATCATTTTCTTAACAACAAGGGTATAGCAATTACTCAAATTAAAAAAAGAAGTGAAAAATTTCATTCACGATTTTCTGCCAAACAAAGAATTTATAGATATATAATTATTAACCAAATAAGTGCTCCTGTAATTGAAAATGGAAGAGGGTGGCATGTGAGAAGAATACTAGATGTTGATTTAATGAAAAAAGGGGCAAAAAAATTATTGGGGACCAATGACTATTCAACGTTTAGATCGTCAAGTTGTCACGCTAAAAGTCCAATTAGAACAATTGAATCAATTAAAATAAGTGCATTAAAAAATAGAATTGAAATAGAATTTAAGTCAAAATCATTTTTACAACAGCAAGTAAGATCGATGGTAGGTTGTCTAAAATATTTGGGTGAGAAGAAATGGGATTTAAAAACTTTTGACAAAGTATTTAAATCTAAAAAAAGAGTACTGTGTGCTCCACCAGCACCACCTGAAGGGCTTTTTTTATTTAGAGTTATTTATTAATTTTTCTTTATTACTCATTGCAAACTTTTTATTTATTCTCCATCTAGACTCAGCTCTTACTATATAGCCACAACAGTTTTTAGATTTGCATTTACATGCAAATTGTTTGTAATTTTCATCGTAACCAAATCCGTAATCACAAGTAAATTCTTCACCTTTTTTAATATCTTTTATTGCTTTAACCCAAATTTTTAGTCCTTTACCATCATAGTCACAATTGTTATCACATGAATGATTGATTAAACCTGCAGTATTCCATGGAAAATCTCCATCAAGATCGTATCTCTTATTTATAGTAAATAAATAAATGGGTTTACCATTATCGTATTTATCAGATTCTTCAGTTTGTTTTTTTGTGATTAATTTACCGATGTAATCAATTAACTTAGTTCCAGCTTTAATATTTTTCGTTGCGTAAAGCCCTCTTCCTTTTTTATCTATAGCTGACTTTTTAATTCTGTACAGTTTCATTTAGATCGTGTTTAGATAGTTATATTAAATTATCAATTAAATTCTATGAGAGCATCAACATGTCTTTTGGTGCTTTCTTGCAAAGCTTTAAGATCATATCCACCTTCAAGTATTGATACAACATTTCCATTACAAAATGATTTTGAGATTTCTAATGTTCTTTTGGTAATTTTATAAAAATCTTCAGAACTAAGCTTCAGTTGGGCCAAAGGATCATCAATGTGTGCGTCAAAACCTGCAGAAAACAACAAGAATTCAGGCTTAAACTCTCTCAGTTTATTTAAGACATTTTCGAAAGCGTTTAAATACTTTTCTGCAGATGTTCCAGCTTCAAGGGGGATATTTAATACGTTATTAAAATCACCTTTTTCTGTTTCAGCGCCAGATCCTGGATAATAGGGGTATTGATGAGTAGAAATAAATAAAACTTTTTCGTTATCATAAAAAATATTTTGGGTACCGTTTCCGTGGTGAACATCAAAATCAATAATTGCGATTTTGTTATATTTGTATTTTTCAATTAAGTAATTTGCCCCAACAGCAACATTATTATAGATACAAAAACCCATTGCCTTCTCTTTTTCTGCATGGTGTCCAGGAGGTCTTACTGCACAAAATGCATTTTTAAACTCTTTTTTCTGCACGCCGTCAATCGCAGTTATAATTGAACCTACAGCATCCTTAGAAGCATCTTTGCTACCAGGAGAAACTACGGTGTCTCCGTCAAGAAAATTGTATCCTTTTTTTGGAAAAGATTTATCAACTTGATCTATATAATTTGAGGTATGAGTTTTAATCAAAAAAGAATTCTCAAATTTATTTGGTTTTTTCCAAATTAGGTTTTTATTGTCTAATTTTTTAAAATTATCTATTACAGCAGTAACTCTATCAATTTTTTCAGGATGTCCATCCCCGGTATTATGATTTTGATATGTATCTGATGTAATTAAACCTGTTTTCACTTAAAATAATTTTTCAATATATTTGAATAAATTAAGGTCAATTTTTTTAAATCTAAAAGTGAAACTGCTTCATCTACTTTATGCATTGTTTTACCAACCAACCCAAATTCTAAACAAGGTGAAATTTTTCTAATAAACCTTGCATCTGAGGTTCCTCCTGTTGTTGAAAGCTTAGGTTTAATTTTTGTAATTTTCCTAATTACATCTTGTATCATAAAAGTTGTTTTATTAGGATTTGTTAAAAAAGCTTCTCCAGATACACTGTATTCAATTTTATATTTAGATTTATTTTTAGCTGATATTTTTTTAATAACTTTATTTATCTTCTTCTTAAGTGAGGAAGAGGAATGTTTATTATTAAATCTTATATTAAATGTAGCTGTTGCAAACCCAGGAATTACGTTATCAGCAGTGTTATTAATATTTATTTTCGTTATTTCTAAGTTGGTTGGTTGAAAATCTTTAGTTCCTCGATCAAATTTGATATCTTTTATTAATTTAAGTATTTGTACAAGTGCTGTTGAAGGATTATTTGCTCGATGAGGATAAGCTACGTGACCTTGCACTCCAGTGATAGTTAGTCTACCGTTCATACTTCCTCTTCGCCCAATTTTAATCATTTCACCTAATTTACTTGGGTTAGTTGGTTCACCTACTAAACAAAAATCAATTTTTTCTTTTCTTTTTTTTAAATATTCCACAACTTTTTTGGTCCCATTAATAGCAACACCCTCTTCGTCCCCAGTAATCAAAAAACTAATTGATCCACTAAAATTAGAGTAATTTTCAATAAAATTACTAACTGCTGAAACGAAAGCAGCTATAGAGCTTTTCATATCATTTGCACCTCTTCCAATTAAATGTCCTTTTTTAATTGAGGGTTTAAATGGATTAACTGTCCAGTCTTTAAGATTTCCAGCAGGCACTACATCTAAATGACCGGCATAACAAAAGTTAGGACTTTTATTACCAAGCCTTGCATAAAGATTTTTTACTGGTTTGCTGTTCTTTTCTTTAAACTCAAGTATCTTAGTTTTAAAACCAAGTTGTTTTAGTTTTTTTTCTAAAAAAGTCATTATTCCTGCATCAACAGGAGTTACCGATGGAAACCTAATTAGCTCTTTAGCTAATTGAAGTTCGTTGATTTTTTGCATTTTTATTCTCTCAAAAGGTCGTTTACTGATGTTTTTGATCTAGTTTTTTCATCAACTTGTTTAATAATTACTGCACAATAAAGTGATGGCGCTGTAGTATTATTTCTATCTGGTAAAGAGCCAGGTACAACAACTGAATAAGGTGGTATTTTTCCATAAGTAATTTTACCAGTTTTTCTATCAACTATTTTTGTTGATTGACCGATATACATTCCCATACTTAATACAGACCCTTCTCCAACTATTACACCTTCAACAACTTCTGACATAGCACCAAGGAAAACATTGTCTTCAATTATTGTGGGTAATGCTTGAGCAGGCTCTAGCACACCTCCGACACCTGAACCAGCTGAGATATGACAATTTTTTCCAATTTGACTGCAACTACCAGCTCTTGCAAAAGTATCAATCATAGTACCTTCATCTATGTATGCACCAATATTGACATAGCATGGCATCAATACTGCATTTTTGCCAACGTAGGATCCTTTTCTTACTGGTGAATTTGGTACCATTCTAAAACCAGCATTTTCATGATCCTCTTTACTCCATCCCGCTGTTTTTCCTTTTAAAAGATGAGCTTTGTCATACCAACTACTATATGGACCATTTAAATTTTCCATTGGGTACATTCTAAAACTTAACATGATTGCTTTTTTGAGATATTGATGAGTTGTCCATTCACCATTAATTTTTTCAGCAACTCTGACTTTACCACCATCTAAATCATCAATAATTTGATTTACAGTATTCTTTAAATTTTCATCTGAACCAGGGGTTATTTGATCTCTTTTTTCCCATGCCTCATTAATAATATTTTCTATACTCATAATTTTTATGTTTTTTTTAATAACCTTATTTCTTTTAAAAATAAAGAAAGATTTTCTATTTTATAATCAATGTATTCTTTATCTGATTCTTTTTTACCCCAGTATTCGTCATTAATTAACCATGCAGTTGTTGTTCCTCTTTCTTTTCCTATTGATAAATTTTTTGCAATATCTTCAATATAAAGTGTTTCTTTTGGATCTATTTTGAATTTTTCTAACATCAGATCAAAAGCTTTTGCTGCGGGTTTAGGATTATATTTGGCGTCTACTATGTCAAAAACATTTTCAAATTGATCATCAATTCCAAGTGATGTAGTTATGTTTTTAACATGTTCTTTGCTTCCATTAGTAAAAACAAATTTTCTTAAATTTGTGCTTTCAAGCTCTTTCCTTAAAGTTTTATCTTTCTCTAAGAAAGATAAATCAATATCATGGACATAATTTAAAAATTCTTTTGGTGGGATATTATGATGAATCATTAAACCATTAAGACTTGTGTCATATTTGTGAAAATAACTTCTCTGCAATTCTTTAGCTACTTTTAAATCTAAATTTAATTTTTTAGATATATATTCAGTCATTTTTTTACTTACCTGACCAAAAACTGCTTCTAGATCTTGATATAAAACTCCATCACAATCAAAAAGTATATTTTTAATATTCCTTAATTTCATCATCTTCTAATTAATGTACCTGCACCTTTATCAGAGAATATTTCCCATAAACATGAATGTTTTTTTGTGCCATTAATTATACCAACTGCAGTTACTCCGTTATTTACAGCATCTAAACACGCATTAATTTTAGGTATCATGCCTTGAGTTATAGTCTCATTTTTAATCATTTCTAAAATTTCTGAGGAAGATATTTCTTCTATAAGTTTTTTTTGTTTATCTAGGACACCATCAACATTTGTCATTAGTAATAATCTTCTGGCCTTTAAAGATTTAGCTATTGCCATAGCAGCGGTATCACCATTAACATTATAGGTCTGATCATTTTTGTCTAAGCCTAATGGCGACACAATTGGAACTTTATTTTGTTTTAGAATATTTAATATTATATCGTTATTAATTTTGGTTGGTATACCCACAAATCCCAGTTCTTTTGCTTCGGGAGTAACTTCTATTATATTATTATTTTTTGTGTGTATCGAAATACCTTCAGAGCCCCTTTTTTTTAAATTCTGAAGAATATCTTCGTTAAAATCTATTAAAACAGACTCTACAATATTTATTATACTTTTATCAGTAACTCTTAAACCTCTAATAAATTTTGATTGAATATTAGACTTCTCTAATTCTCTTTTAATTCTTGGCCCACCACCATGAACAACTACTGTAGAAAGACCTAATTTATTTAAAATAAATAGATCTGTTATAAAATTATTAAATACGTTTCTATCAATTAAAACATTTCCTCCATATTTTATTACAATTAAATCATTTTTATATTTTTCAATATATTTATTTACTTCACTTAAAGGTGGCCCGTCTTTGGGCAGTATATTTTTTAGATCCATGTGTTGTTAACTATTTAAAATTATTAGGTTACGGTTTTAACTGTTGTACGCTTCATGATGAAGACCTGTTGTGCCATAGTTAAAATATTATTAACTGTCCAGTAAATTACTAATCCTGCAGGGAATGGAGCTAATATTACTGTTAAGAATAGTGGAAAGAACATGAATATTTTTGCCTGCATTGGATCTGTGGGTGCTGGATTAAGTTTCATCTGTACAAACATGCTTATACCCATTGCTATTGGCCACGCTCCTATAACTAAAAAAGAAGGAACGTCATAAGGCAATAAACCAAATAGATTAAATAACGAAGTCGGATCTCTTTCTGATAAGTCTTGTATCCAACCATAGAATGGCATGTGCCTCATTTCTATAGTCACAAATAATACTTTATATAAAGCAAAAAAAACTGGGATTTGAACTAGAATTGGCAAACATCCTGACATAGGATTAACTTTTTCTTTCTTATATAGTGCCATCATTGCTTGCTGTAATTTCATCTTGTCATCTTTATGAAGTTCTTTAAGTCTTGTCATTTCTGGAGTTAAAGCCTTCATTTTAGCCATACTTCTAAATGAAAAATTTGCTAAAGGGAAAAATGCCAATCTTATACAAATAGTAATAGCTATTATTGCTAAACCGTAATTACCAAGTAGTTTAAAGAAGTAGTCTATTCCAAAAAATAATGGTTTGGTGATAAAATATAAAAAACCCCAATCTATTGTTAGATCAAATTTGTCTATTTTTAGTGATTCTGCATATCCATCAATAACATCTACTCTTTTAGCAGCTACTATAATCTGCATTCTATCTTCTATTGAAGAATTACTATTTAATTCAAGCGGCTCTGTACTTACAAAGTTTGCTCTAAATTTATTTTTATAATCGAATGTAGTTTTAAATTCCATTCCTTTTGGAGGAATTAATGAAGTGATCCAGTACTTATCTCCAATACCAAGCCATCCTTTTTGAGCAGTTCTAGTAAATTTTTTTTCTTCAATGTCATCATAATCTTCCTCAATAAGTTCATCATCAAGTGTTGCAACTAAACCCTCATGAAGTATATAAAAATTCGTTATCTCAGGAGCCTCATTTCTAATAATTTGGCCGTATGAATAAAAATCATATTTGTTATTTGTAGAATTAATTACGCGTTGTTTGACAGTAAACAAGAACTTATCATCAATAGATATTTCTTTTTCGAAGGTTATTCCTTGATCATTAGCCCACGTTAAGTTTATTGGAGATTGTGCTGTAAGTTTACTATTACCTGATACTGACCAAATAGAATTTGAATTAGGTATTTCGACATTCTTGTCGGTTGTGATAAATCCACTTTCTATTAGGTATCCTTCTTTGGAATTTCTTGGTGCTAATAAGTTTACTTTTTCATTACTATTTAAAACCACATTATATTCTTTAAAAGTTAGATCATCTATTGCAGCTCCCTTTAAAGATATCGAGCCAATTATACTTTGGTTCTCAAACTGAATTCTTTCACTTTCACTTAATGCCTGCTCCCTAGAAATTTCTAAAACATTTTCTTTTTGATCCAGACTTGGCGCATCAGAATTTTGCTCAGTTTTATTTTTTTCAACTAAATTTTCTTGAGACACTGGTGGAGGTGCAAAAAATAAAGTGTAAAGAATAATTACTGCTGCTGACAAAGAAATAGCTGCTATTATGTTTCTTGTTTCCATTATTTTTTAATCTTCATTTCTTTTTTAACTGGGTCAAATCCTTCACCACCACCTAAAAATTTAATAGGATGACACGACAAAATTCTTCTAATGCTCATGAAAAGTCCTTTGACAAAACCAAATTCTTTTAAAGCATCAATGCTATATTCAGAACATGTAGGCAAATATCTACAAGAATGTCCAAATAAAGGACTAATTAGATATTTGTAGCCCTTAATAATTTTAATTAATAATTTCGTAAATATATTCATTATTTAATTTTTTCTAAGTCCCGAAACAGAGTTTCTTTTATATTTTTGTATTCATTATTTAGCATAGAAGGCTTGGATATAACAAGAAATGAATAGTTATAGTTTATTGATATATTCTTAACTGCTTCATTTATTATATTTCTAAGTCTTCTCTTAATTTTATTTCTTTTAACTGCATTACCAATTTTTTTCTTTGTTACAAAGCTAATATTAAGTTTTGTTTTATCTTTATTAATTAGCCTTCCAAAAAAAATTGTTACATATTTGTTTGATATTTTTTTTTGACTTAGTAGATTTTTAAATTCTTCATTTTTTGAAAGAGCAATAATTTTGCTTTTCATTAATCTAAACAGAAACTGTTAGTGACTTTCTTCCTCTAGCTCTTCTTCTCGCTAAAAGTTTTTTACCACCTTTTGTTTTCATTTTGGATCTAAAGCCGTGTTTTCTGGCTCTTTTTACATTTGAGGGCTGGTAGGTTCTTTTCATAATAAGTGATTAACTTTTATTAAATTTGGCTCTTTATAGTAATTAAATATATAAATAGCAAATAGAACATTTTATAAATAGCATTGTTATTAATGGAAAAATCAAACAAATTAAAATTATTTATTGGTTTAGTTTATTTGATACTTATTTGTTTATTTTTATACTTTTTCTTTTCTAAATTTAGCTTCCAAGAACTTACTTCATATGATTTTATCAGAAATAATAGATCATATTTTTTTGAGTTAAAAAATTCTAATTTAATTCTAATCTTTTTTATTTTTTTACTTTTAACAATTTTATGGGTATTTCCGTTTTTAGGCTTTGGTTCCCCAGTAGCTTTGATAGGTGGTTTTATTTTTGGAAAATGGATAGGAACTGTTGGTGTTGTACTTGGCCTAAGTATTGGTGCAACTTTTTTATACATTTTTGGAAATTTTTTCTTAAAAGAATTTATTAAAGAAAAATTTTTAAATAAATATCAAAACTTGGAAACTAAATTTAAAAAATCTGAGTTTGTTTATTTGCTCATATACCGTTTTATAGGTGGAATACCATGGCAGATAAGTTGTTTGTTGCCAACTCTTTTTAATGTTAAAGTAAGAAACTTTTTCTTTGCTACATTAATAGGTATTATTCCGCAAATTTTTTTAGCAGTTTCGATTGGAAGCGGATTTGAAAAAATAATTGAACATAATTCAGAAGTTCCTGGTATTACCGAAATTGTTTTTTCACCAGAAATATATATTCCGCTTGTAGCTTTCTTTAGTTTAATTCTGTTAACTATTTTTTTAAGAAAGATATTTTATAAAAACTAGTGGTGCTCCCACCCTGTACTGACCAGGGAACTAGTCATTACCAATGACTTGTTATGCCATTTAACTACAGGAGCAAAGAAACAATTTATTTTTTGTGGATAATAATGCATTTTTTTCAAATTATTGCCTTAATTTTTTAGCTAATATGATTTATATCTATTTAAGGTAATGTTATGGGAATTCACTACGATTATAAATCAACCAAAGGTAACAAGCTTATGGAAAAGCAAGCTAAAAGAGAAAAAAAGCTTGCTGAAAAAAAAGCCAAACGTTTAGCCAAAGAAGGCCCAAAACAAGAGGAAACTAAAATAAAACCTTTAGATCCAAATAAACCAATATCTTTAGACTTTCTGACAAATCCAAATAAAGAATGAGTTCTAAAGATAAAAATGAACGTTTAAGTCTAGCTCTAAGAAAAAATTTAAAAAAAAGAAAGATTTTTCAAAAAAAAACTAAAAAAAAAAATAAGTAATGTCAGTTCTCTCAGATAAATGGATTAGAAAAATGTCTAAAGAACAAGATATGATTTCACCATTTGAGGAGAAGCAGGTAAGGGGCAAGAGTATATCTTATGGACTTTCATCTTTTGGTTATGATGCAAGAGTATCAAATGAGTTTAAAATTTTTACCAATGTGAATTCTGAAATTGTTGATCCTAAAAATTTTAAACCTACAAATTTTGTAACCAAAAATATTTATGAATGTATCATTCCACCAAATTCTTTCGTATTAGCTAGAACTGTGGAAAAGTTTAAAATTCCAAATGATGTCTTAGTTATTTGTCTAGGTAAATCAACATATGCAAGATGTGGAATCATTGTAAACGTAACTCCATTAGAGCCTGGCTGGGAGGGATATGTTACACTCGAATTTTCAAACACAACACCCTTGCCTGCAAAAATTTATGCAAATGAAGGTGTTGCACAATTTATTTTCTTAAAAGGAAATGAAAAACCAGAAGTGACTTATGCAGATCGAAATGGAAAGTACATGGGCCAAACTGGAGTAACATTACCTAAAGTTTAAATATGCAAAAACTAGAGGTCTTTGGAGCAAAGAAGCTCAAGGGACAAATAAATATTTCAGGTTCAAAAAATGCGTCACTACCAATTTTGGCTGCAACTTTGCTTTCAAAAAATCAAATAACTTTGAAGAATCTACCAAACGTTAAAGATATTGACACAATGATGAGTTTATTAGATTCTTTGGGTTCTAAGATTAAAAAAGTAAAAGATAAAATAATTATTAATAACTCACGTCAAAAAAAAACATTTGCATCTTATAATTTAGTAAAAACTATGAGAGCAGGAATCTTAGTTCTTGGTCCTTTATTAGCTAAGTTTGGTAATGCAAAAGTGTCACTACCTGGCGGTTGCGCGATTGGAACAAGACCTATAAACATTCATTTGGATGCCTTATCAAAACTAGGAGTTAAATATAAAATTATCCAAGGTTATGTTCATGCATATGCTCCAAAAGGATTGATAGGAAATAAAATACGATTTTCAAAGATATCTGTTGGTGCTACTGAAAATTTAATCATTGCCGCCAGCTTTGCAAAAGGATCTACTTATTTAAATAATATAGCAATTGAGTCTGAAATTATAGATTTAATTAATTTTTTAAAAAATATGGGATGCAATATCAAATGGACCGGTAAGCGTTCATTAAAAATTAAAGGTGTATCAAAAGTTAAGGAAATTACTTATCCAGTAATGTTTGACAGAATAGAAGCTGGAACATATTTAATTGCTGCAGCAGTAACAGAAGGAAACCTTAAAATCAAAAATATTGTTCCAAAAATTATACAAACAGAAATTAATATTTTAAAAAAAATAGGTGCAAAAATTAATATTAAAAAAAGTGAGGTTCATATAATAGGCAATAAAAAAATCAAAAGTATTAATATAAAAACTGCTCCATATCCTGGCTTTCCAACTGATTTACAAGCTCAAATGATGGTATTATTGTGTAGAGCAAATAAACAATCTGTAATTAAAGAAGATATTTTTGAGAATAGATTTATGCATGTTGCTGAATTAAACCGGATGGGAGCTCAAATATTAATTAAAGGAAATAAAGCAATCGTTCAAGGAAATATAAATTTCGCACCAGCTGAGTTGATGGCCACAGATTTACGAGCATCAGTTTCATTGGTGCTTGCTGCTCTGTCGGCTAAAGGAAAATCAGTTATTAATCGAATTTATCATTTAGACAGGGGGTATGAAAATATAGAAAAAAAGCTAAAAAAAGTTGGTGCAAAAATACGTCGAGTGAATTAATGAAAAAAAAATATCTCGCAAAAATTATTGCAAGTGATCAAGAAGGTCTGCAAGTTATATCTGCGTGTGTCGCTGGGGCCAAAGTAAAAGTTATTGACATAAAATACCTTGGTTCAAATAAGGTATTTTTATTGTCAATAGAGAGAACAAAAGTTGAAACTGAACAAGAAGATAAAAAAATCAACAGTATTTGCAGGTTTGATTTTATTGATAAAGTAAAATCTAAAAATATAAATCAGTCAAATAAGGACTTAGTGTTAGAATTAATTGGAATTGATTATTTGAAAAATAATAATGATTATGAAATAAGCTTAACTTTTAATAACAATGCACACATTGCTTTGACTACAGAGACAATTGAAGTAAGACTAGAAGATCAAAATGAAATTAAAGATTAATGAAAATAATAAATAGCACTAAAAAAAATTTTAACAATTTATTAAATAAATTACTTTTGCAACGTAAAAATAAGGTCCAATCAAGCTCTGTCTCTGTAAGCGGTATCGTTAAAGATATAAAAAAAAATGGTGATAAAGCATTGTTGAAATATGAAAAAAAATTCAATCAAAATAAAACAATTGTCCCAAGCTCTAAACAAATTAATATTTTGGTAAAATCTTTAAATGAAAAAGTAAAAAAATCTATTGATGTTGCATATGATAGAATTTATAAGTTTCATTCTCTGCAAAAATTTAAAAATATTACTTATGTTGATAAGTTTAGAAATAAACTTGAATATAAATATTTGCCACTAGACTCTGTTGCAATATATGTTCCAGGTTCTTCAGCATCCTATCCATCTACCGTTTTAATGAATGCTATTCCAGCAATTGTTGCCGGTGTTAAAAGATTAATAATGATTAACCCAGGTTTTAAAGGAAAGCAGAATCCTGCAGTTTTATATGCAGCTAGAAAATGTAAAATAAAAGAAATTTATTCCATAGGGGGAGCTTCTGCAGTTGCTGCCGCTGCTTATGGAACAAGAAAAATTAAAAAAGTAGATAAAATAGTTGGTCCAGGAAATGCTTATGTAGCAGCAGCAAAAAAAGAAGTTTTTGGTGATGTAGGTATAGAAGGAATGACAGCAGGTCCTTCAGAGGTTACTATAGTTTGTGACAAATTTTCAAACCCTGAATGGGTTGCAAGTGATCTAATTGGTCAAGCAGAGCATGATAAACTTGCACAATGTATTCTAATTTCAAAAGATAAAAAATTATTACAAAAAGTAAAAATGCAATTAACCAAACAACTAAAAGAAATTCCAAGAGTATTTGTGGCCAGAAAAAGTTTAATAAATAATGGAATTTTAATGTATGTAAATTCTGATAAAAAAATAATTGAAATTATAAACAAAATAGCTCCAGAGCACTTAGAATTAAATATTAAAAATTACAAATCTTATGTTTCTAAAATTAGAAATGCTGGATCTATATGTTTAGGAAAATATGCTGTGATGGCTATGACAGATTATAATATCGGCTCCAATCATGTCCTGCCAACAAATGGATCTGCAAAATACTCAAGTGGTATAAGTGTTAATGAATTTTATAAAAGAATCTCTTACATAAACTTATCAAAAAAGGGTATTGAAAGTCTTGGACCATCAGTTATAACACTAGCAAATTACGAAGGGTTAGTTGGACACGCTCAATCAGTAATAAAAAGAATTAGGAGAAAATAAATTTGTCAAAACAAGACTTACTGGAATTTAAAGGTAAAGTGATTGATCTACTTCCAAATGCTATGTTTAGAGTTAAGTTAGAAAATGGATATACGGTTACAGCTCATACAGCAGGTAAGTTAAGAAAAAATAGAATTAGAGTTCTTCAAGGTGATAATGTGACTGTAGAAATGACACCTTATGATCTTACAAAAGGCAGAATAATCTTTAGAGGTTAAAATCTTGCCTCGGTAGCTCAGGAGTAGAGCAGAGCCCTGAAAAGGCTTGTGTCGGAGGTGCGAATCCTTCCCGAGGCACCACCAGTTACTTTTCATCTTGAAATAATTCAAAAAAAAATTAACTTATTTCTTATAATAAATAACAAAGGACTAAGAAATAAGATGAGTGAAACGATTAAAGGAACTACCAAATGGTATAACTCAAAGAAGGGTTTTGGATTTATAGAAAGGGACGACAAGGAAAAGGATGTATTTTGCCATGCAAGCGCAGTTAAGGCTGCTGGACTAAGGTACTTAAATGAGGGAGATAAACTCGAATTTACTTTAGAAGATGGCCCCAAAGGTCCTTCTGCAGTTAATTTAAAGAAAGTAGACTAATTTTTTTTAATTTTAAGGATGTTTTATCTAATTAGATTAGGTGCTCCTCCTTATTTACTTAATACTTGCGTTATAGCAGTTTTTGTCTAAAAGACTGTTCATGATTATAAATATTACATTTAGAAATACTTCAAGAAGCATTCATAGAAATAGCTTCCATAGCCTATAGGCTATTTATTTATAATATAATTTTAAATCCACCGAAAATAATATAAAAACAAAGGATGCCTGGGTGGTGTAACGGTTAGCACGAAAGTTTGTGGAACTTTAAGTTTGAGTTCGATTCTCAGCCCGGGTACCAAAAAATGAATAAAGAAAAAAAATTAGTACCTGGATTACCTTCAGGATTTGAAGATCGTTGGGATAATAAGCTTATTCTCAAAAAGAAGCTATTAAAAGCTATGGAGAATAATTTTATTAAGTTTGGAGCAGAACCTCTAGAAACCCCTTCGTTTGAAATTAGTGAAAATATTGGATCTTTTTTGGCAGAAGATGAGGCCAATCCTATGTCTGGTGTATTTTCATTCGAAGATGGAGAGAAAAATATTACTCTTAGATATGATCTGTCTAGTCCACTTGCAAGATTTGTGGCTCAAAACAACCAAGAACTTCCATCAATTTTCAAACGATATCAAATTCAAAATGTTTTTCGTAACGAAAAAGCTGGTAACGGAAGGTATAGAGAATTTATGCAAGCAGACTTTGATATTGTTGGGAATGTTGATCAAGCTCAGGCAAATGCAGAACTTTGTAATCTAATATCTAATACATTATCCGACTGTGGTTTGAACAAAGATCAATTTACAATTAATGTAAGCAATAGAAAAATTGTGCAAGGTTTAATTGATGAATTAAAAATATCTGAAGAAAAACAAGTCAAAGTTATTAGAGCTATAGATAAATTGGATAAGCCAGGATTTGGTCTAAAGGGAGTTGAAGATTTATTAAAGAAAGAGAGAAAAGATCAAAGTGGAGCAATTACCAAAGGGGCTGATTTAACAAATGAACAAGCGACACAAATATTAAGTTTCTTAAAAATAAAAGATTTAAAAGAATTAAAACAAACCTTAAACAATCAATTATCTCAAGAAGGTATAAGTGAATTAGAAAATGTTTTTGAGGTCCTTGGATATGGATCAAATTTAAATCAAGTTAAAACGAACTTTACGATTGTGAGAGGATTAGCTTATTATTCAGATTTCATTGTTGAAACAAACCTAAATTTCAAAGTCACAAATAATAAAGGTAAGGAAGTTAATATTGGCAGCATATGTTCAGGTGGAGCCTATGCAAAACTCATATCAAGATTTAGAGGGGTTGATATTCCAGGTACTGGAATAAGTTTTGGAGTTGATAGACTGTTATTTGCTCTAATGCAATTAGATCAAATTAAGGTAGAGGACCAAAAACCCGTTTTAGTATGTGTAATGGATAAAAAATTTTTAAAAAATTATTATGAATTAGTTGATCAATTAAGAGATAACAATATTAATGCTGAAATTTTTTTAGACAGTAAAAAAAACCTAGGTAAACAACTAACTTTTGCAAATAAACGAGATTTATCAGTTGCAATTATTTGTGGTGAAAATGAATTTAAAGATAACACTGTTACTATAAAAAACCTAAATGGTATCAAGGGCGAAAATAACAAAACAATTCCAAAAGAAGATCTAATTAATGAAGTCAAAAAACTTATCTGAAAATATCCTTAGATCAGTAAAATCTAGAGGGTTTAAGAATATTGATTTACCTTCTGTCATCGAAGCCAATCATATTGTTCAAAGGTCAGGAGAGAACTTTAGGAAATTCATGTTTTCTTTTACAGATATAAATGGAAAGGAATTATGCTTAAGACCCGACTTAACAATAGTCTCATGTTTGAGGTATTTAGAGGAAAATCTATCAGGTAAAGAAAAAATTTTTTATAGCGGCCAAGCTTATAGAAAAGCACAAAATAAAAAAGACAAGATTATAAGAAATCAAATTGGTTTTGAAATCTTAGGATCAAAAAATGAAAAAAAGGATGACATAGAAATTATTAATACATCATTAAAAGCTCTCCAAAATATCAAATATTTAACCGGCACATTAACGATTGGAAACGTTGAAATATTTAATTTAGTTATCTCCAAATTAGATATACCCAAAAGATGGAAATTAAGACTCTCAAGACATTTTTGGAGAGAAAAGTATTTTAACGATCTTTTAAAAAGATTGGAGACAAATTCAGATGTTGATCCGACAATAGTCGATATTGATAAAAAACGATATCTAAAGATGATTAAAAATGATTTATCAAAAGTTATAGCAGGAAGATCAATTAAAGAAATTTTAGATAGATTTAATAATAAAATCAAAGATCCACGTAGAACTAGGTCTGGTAAAAATGTTTCAAAAATAATTAAAGATTTTTTAAAAATTAAATGTCCAATAGCAAATGCAGCAGAAGAACTTAATAAATTTTTTAGAAAAAATAAAATTAACCTAGTAGTGGATCAAAGATATTTTCCAATATCTAATAATAAGGTTTCTAAACTAAATGTTATTTTCTCAGCTTCATTTGGAAGACAACTGGAGTATTATACAGGAATGGTTTTTAAGATTGATATTAAATTAAAAAAAAGGATTTTAAATATTATCAACGGAGGACGTTATGATATGTTGATATCTGATTTAGGATCCAAGAAAAAAATACCAGCTGTAGGCGCAGCTTTGAATTTATAATGATTATTTGGCTCGCTTCTTATCCAAAAAGTGGTAACACTTGGCTAAGATCTATGCTTGCGTCATATTTCTACACACAAAATGGAGTATTTAATTTTGATGTTTTAAATCACATAGATCAGTTTCCTAGTTTTGATTATTTTAAAAATTATAAGGATAAATTTGAAAGACCAGAAGATACTGCTAGATATTGGCTGGATGCTCAAAAAAAAATTAATGAGGATAAAAAAATTAAATTTTTTAAAACGCATAATGCACTTTGTAAAATTGAAGATAATGTTTTTACTAATAAACAAAATAGTCTAGGGGCAATATACATTGTAAGAGACCCTAGAAATGTAGTTAGCTCAATATTTAACCATTTTGATAAAACAAGCTACGCAGAAGCACTTAATTTTATGAAAGATGAGAAAAGGTGTTTATTACATAAAGAAAAAGAGAGATACTTGGGTTTTATTCCTCTATTTTCTTGGAAGACACACCAAAATAGTTGGATAAAGAATAATATATTTCCAGTTTTAACAATTAGATATGAGGACTTACATACACAAACTTTTAAAACTTTAGAGAAGGTAATCAATTTTGTTAAATTAATTTCGAAATCAAAACAATCTTTTAAAAGGGATAAGGCAAAAAAAGTAGTAAAATCGTGTGAATTTAGCAGAATGCAAAAAATGGAAAATGAAAATGGTTTTCCCGAAGCTGTTCTGAAAAAAAAAGAAAACAAAAAAATTAATTTTTTTCATTTAGGCCCCAAAAAAAATTACAAAGACATGTTAAACGAAGAAATATTGTTAGAAATAAATTCTTTGTACAAAGATCAACTAAAAGAATTTAAATATGAATAATAATATTAAAATTGGAGTTCCTAGTAAAGGTCGATTAAGAAATGATATTTTAAAGATATTTAAAAAAAACAATTTGTGTCTTATCTCAGAAAGAGGAGAAAGAGATTTGTTGGGCTCTATAAAGGAATTAAAAAAAATTAAAGTTTTATACTTACATGCAAGAGAAATAATAGAACGACTTGGTGATGGTTCTTTAGATCTTGGTTTTTCTGGATACGATTTATTAAAAGAAAGTGAAATTAATATTCAAAAGAATGTCAATGTTACAAAAAAATATATTTTTGGAAAAGCAACTTTGGTTGTTGCGATTCCTGATCCATGGATTGATGTACAAACTGTTGCAGATTTAGAGGAAATCGCATTTGAGTTTAAAGATAAAAAGAAAAAAAGATTGAGAGTCGCAACCAAATATCCAAATTTAACTAGAGAATTTTTATTTTCAAAAGGCGTAACGCAATTTAAATTAGTTAGTAGCTTAGGAGCCACAGAGGCTTATCCTTTTACAGGATCAAGTGAAATTATTACTGATATAACTTCAACAGGTGAAACTTTAAAAGCTAATAATTTACGTATTTTAAAAGATGGTCATATATTGAAGTCACAAGCATGTATGATGACATCAAAATCATCTTCTAAAAAATTTGAGGTTAAAAAGTTAATTAAATTACTTTCTAAGTATTAAATCTTTCCAATAAACTAAAATTATTTTAATTATATTTAGGTTTCTTAGAACTGCATACAAAGAAATTATCAAAGCGAGAAAGAATAAAACTTTTAATAAAAAAATTACATCCATATACTATTTTTTATTTCTTTTAAAACTTCCCCTACCTTTTTTGGGTTTTATTTTTTTAGGTGAGTATTGTTTAGTATATAATATTTCAACCATTTTATTTTTTTTTTTAATATTTTGAGTTTTTTTTGGCATTTTAAAAACTTAATTAATATAAGATTTTACAACTGAGCATTCATAATGATCAAGAAATTTATTATTAATATAGTCATATTTAGACATTGTGATAGTTGGTTTAGTATCTCCAGCAAAAACTATTCTTTGAAAACCTAATTCATATTCTGGAAATTTGACTGTAAATCTGTTTTCTCCAAACTCTAATTCATTACTAGGAACCGTTACAAATTTATTATGGTTTATATCAAAATAGTGAAATCCAGTTACCTCAACTTTAAAAATCAAAGGTTCATATTTTTTGCCAAGTAATGACAACATATTTTCACAAGTAAGATTTAAACCTTCATCTGCTTGCAAAATATTAGGCACCAACATTATAAAAATAATAAAATTTCTAAACATATTAACTATCAATATTATTTATTTGTTTACAAAGTTTATGAGCTTCTAGAACTGAAGGAACTAATTTCTCTAATCTCCAACTATTAATAGATATGTCAAAGTATTTTTCTGCTTTAAAATTTATGCCATCAACAATTGCAATTTCAAATGTTTTTTCTTCAATATAAAAATTATTTAAATGATGAATGTATTCTCTAATGGGATAAACCCCGATAGTAAACAGAACTCGCCAGCCGGATAAAAAAGGAGATATATGTTCAACTACAGCTGTTACTTCTTCACCATTAATTGTAATTGGGATATGCTTATCTAAAAGCTGCTTTATATCTCCAGGGTCCTTAGAAGTTACAAATGTAAAATTATGCCAAACTTTTTCACAATTATTTTTAGATTGTATAAAAAAATTAAGACTATCTCCATGAATTACCTCACCAGAGACTCTCGCATAAGATAAAGTTTCAAAACTATCTATTTGCCATTCATCTTCATCAGCTTGTGCGTGATAAGCAAATAATAGTAAAAATAGAAACAAGTGCAAAGCAATAATAAGATAAAGTTGTTTCATTTAATAGATTTCCTGTTGGAGTTAGATTTTTTTAAAGTTAGTAATTTGTAATTAGTAATGGTTCCACTCCTCTTCATATCATGAGGTTTACGCAACAAGGGAGACAATGAAAAAAAACGTAAACGCGTGAAAAGGAATGAAATCCAATGCATGATTATATTAATCAATAAATTGATGTTTTTATTAAGTCTTAAGTTTGTTTTGATTATGTTTTCCAATTAACTTTCTATTAATTTTAAATAAGGTTTTCTTTTTTTACTAAGAGTAAATTTAAGACACTTGAAGGTAAAAATTAGTTGCATATCAACTTCATACCTATCGTCGATTATGTTTTTAAAATTCCTTATTATACTCATTAGTACTCTAGGATTAGTATTTTTATCTAGTTCAATACTTAATTTATTTATTTTAGAGTAAAGATGGATCATTTATCTTTTTTAATTCTTGATATTTCTTCAATATCGTTAGCTATATTTTTTTCTATCTCTCTTAATTCTTCAATATCAGTCATGGAGTTAGCCAAAACATCTTTAAGTGTTTCTTTTGATTGGTTAACAATATTTCCTAAATGAGCAGTGAACCGTGTAAAGGGCTTATTATTTGTCCGTATCATAAGAATGGTTTGTTCTTTGTCTTTTTTTCTAAGTCTAATATAAACGCACCATTTACAGGCATGATCTGTATTTTGTTTTTCAAATTCTATTTCAAGATCATCAACAGTTAGTACTTTGGTCATTATTGTAATGTTACCTCTTCTGGTTCATAAAGTTCTTTTGAGTATTTTTTGGAACAAAACTTACATTCCTCAGTTACTTCTTTGCCGAGATGATATTTGCCAATCTGAGCAATGTTTTTAATCACTTTAGCTTTTTTTGTACCATCACAAACTGGACATTCCAAAGATCTGTTATTTGGGATTGATTTTTTCATCGTCCCTTTCTTTGAATAATTCATGTTTTGTTAAGACAGTGTGAAATAATAAAGTGGCCAGTATTCCGATAATAAACAGACCACCTTTTATTAATTGATAATGATTTAGAAAAAGACCTATCGCTAAAAATAAACATCCACCCAAGCTAAATGACCATACTAAATTCATTGCATATTTAGGGATTTTTCCAAAGCTCCCCAAAATATAAAATATTAGAACTCCATATAAAATTAGAGTTATCTTCATCATAATTAAAATGAAATTTATCGTGAAAGGAGAAATAATCAATTAGCTCTCCTTTTATCTATTGCAGTTATGTTTGAAAAATCTTTTGCAAATTTTTTACGTTGTTTAACTGAGTCTTTATCATCCCAGTTCTCAACTGCAGTAATGAAATTTTCATTTCCAATGTCATCATTAATTAATTCAGCATCAAATTTGATTTGAACAGGAAGAGAAAAATTAACAACTTGGCCACTAATTATACCTTGGCCATTTGCAAGATTTGGCAATTGTTTAGAATCATCAACACTTAAGGTTTCCGAGTCCCTTGTTGTTGCTCTTTGGTCTTTTTGGTTAACCATTCTAAATATAATTTGACTGTTACACTGCGATGCTATGGTTTCATCTAATCTTGATGGCCTTTGTGATATTATCATAATTCCAGTTCCAAACTTTCTACCCTCAGTGATTACTTTTCTTATTGTTTCAACTGATGGTAGATGATCTTTATCTTCAGATCTTGAAGGAATAAAATTATGAGCTTCTTCAATGATAGTTAAAAAAGGTGGAATTTCTTCTTCTACTTCTTGTCTGTGTCTAAATAGATTTTCTAATAAGATTGATACAATTGCACTAGCTGGTAAATTCTCGTAACCTTTAAGATATAAAATACTTAATTGGCCTTTTGCAATAATTTTTTCTGGTTCTGTTCCTGCATCTGGTAATTCTTCAAACTTTAGTTTACTCATTTTCTGTCTATGTCTAAAATTGGTTTGTTCCATATTTTTTAGTTTTTTTGCAACTTGCCCTAAGCTTCTTACAACTACATACATAGAAGCAGGTCTTATATTTTTAAAAGATTTTGAAGAGTCTGATGCAAATTCTCTAGCTTTATAAGCAAGTAGCTCAATATATTTTAGTAAACTTCCACCTTCATATTTAACTTTTTCTAATAATGAGCTTAAAAAGTCTTTTTGAGGATCTGTTAGAGTGTTTCCAAGTTTATCAATTAAAGTGTAGATAATTTCTTTATCTTCAGAACTTACAGATAGATTGGGGTAAAATAATTTAACATTATTATCTGGGTATAATTTTTTTTGCTTTTGAATAAAACCTAAGTAATCTCCGTGGATATCCAAAACTAACATTGGATATTGCTTCTTTAAAAGCTCATCCATAATTCTTCGAACCATTACCGTTTTTCCAGAGCCAGACATTCCAAAAATAGAGACATGACGTGAGACTAAATTATCGGCATCAATCCTTATTTTTACAGCATCTCTAGCAAGTAAACTCCCTATAAATAAAGGGTGATCTGAGTCTAAGTCTGAGATTAATAGAGCTTCAACATCTTCACTTGATGGATAGCTAACAGCTGAGGCAGGGCATACTGGATAGTTAAGTGGCATCAACTTTAGATTATCTTTTAAAGTAAATCCTAAAATAATTACTTTACAGATCAGCTCATCTCTTGTGGTTGGTAAAATAGTGTCTCTAATATCTATATTTTCATTAGTTAATTCTTGAGCAGCTTCTGTTGGAAAGAACGCATTTGAACTTTCAATAGACGATATTTTGCCCCACACTGTTACTGGAACAATGTTACCTTCACTTGAAGGAATTTTAGATTCAGTTGTTATGATGTCACCTTTTTTAGCTTTATAGTTTTTTAAGCTAAAGTAGAAGTGATCTATGTTTGTTTCACCTAGAACTGTACCAATTGATTGCCATTTATTTTTATTCATTATCTTGCTAGACCTCCTAGAGGTCTATTTCTCCAAGACCTTACTTTTTTTGATAAAATTTTAACAGCAAGAGAAATTGTATTTTGATCTTTACTTTTAACAGCTTGTTTTAATAAATGAGTTGCGTAATATCTTCTAGAAGCTTTGCTCATCCAATTTGGTATTTTTGCAAATTTATCAACTACGTTTAAGCCAACTGGGAAACCATAGTTAGGCAGTAATCTTGCAGTTGCTAGAATATATTCATAATCTTTTTTAATATTTATAGGTGAGGATAAAGATTCAATTCTAATTGGTGATGAATGATCTGTTGTTTTGATATAACCAATATTAACGCTTGGAAATGAGTCCATTTTATCTTCCCAAGCTGAACCTGAGGTTACGCTAAAGCCTTTTATTTGTTTTTTAATTTCTATTGGTTTTAATGCTTGACCGCTTTTTAGTATAATTTCAAGTAAGTGCGAGTCTGTAATTTTATACTTTTTAATAGTTGCTAAAGTATTTTTAAAATCTTTGTCTGAGATAACCCCTTTTGTTTTATAACTGTATAATAGATTTTTGACATATGGAGCTGAACCAGATGTTTCAACTATTCCATAAATTGGGAATTTACTTTTTTTAATATTATTAAGAGCCTCTAAATAAACATTTACAAAATGTCTAGCTTCTGCGTTAAGTTTATTTTTGTTATAGAAGGGCAGCATATTTTCTACAGCAAATTTTGTAAAAGTTGGAAAACCCATAACTGTAAATGGCATTACAGTTGCTTCAATAGGGCCGTGTAAGAAACAATAATCAAATTTTCTATTGAGTAAAATATGTTTAACAATTGTAACAGCCTCAAAAATTATACGAGCACCATCTTTTTTCTTATTAAGCATCTGATCTTCCTCAAAATCATCATCTGCAAGATCATAAAGTTCATTTTTAGGGTCATATAAATCACCTAAGAAGACCATGCTCTCTTCAAAGAATTCTCTGTTCTTACGTTCTGCATCTGGTTTAACGATATAGCTACCAGTTCTAATGCTTAATGGAGCGCTACTAATAATAGATGTTTTATCAACACCACCATCTATAAAACATGCTGTTTTAGAACGGTTTTCTGTCCAAAAGTCTTTACCTTTGTAATCAAGGTCTATTACTAAATTAGCATCCTCAATTATTTTTTGAATAGTAAGTGCTACTTGAGCTGATACATCTAGAAAGTTGTTTTGAACTTTAGGAGATGCACTGACTGCATTTTTTACAAAATTAGTAAATAAAGATGAATTAGCTTTTATTTTATTTTTTAAATCTATTTCGCTACTCATTTATTATCTCCATAAAAATATTGAATTTTGGTTCCTCTAACATTGGTTCTTATTGTTAACTTTTTGTCAGAAAGTTTATTAAACTTATGTCTTAAAACATTTTTAAATTTCCAACATGACTTTCGATTAGCAAAACTTCTAAAATGAATTTTGGTATTGTTAGCTTTGGTAGAGCAGTTGTTGAAAGACCCTTGGTTATGAAAGAAAGGATAGTGAAGTGATCCAAGAGTACGAGGCGTTGCCGTTACTCGACAGCTGCTTTTACCAAAGCCAATTATATTATTTGAAGTTGACCTCCTTTGTTTGTTGTTATTATTAAAATTAAATCTCATATCTATTTAATGTCCGTTGTTTTTTTATTTTCAACTAAATAAAAATTTTTTAATTTTTTTTTAATATTGTTTTCTATATTACTTACTCTTTGTATTGATAAATTTAATAATTTTGCTAACTCTCTAAGTTTAAGAGTACTCTCAGGAATACAATACAATCTTTTTTCAAAAATAATTTTTTCGTTATTTTTAATTAAAGTTTTTTTAAAGTTATTTAAAATAATTTTGTAATTATTTAATTCTTTTTGTTTTTCAATTTCATCAAATATTATCGAGGGATCATTGAAATCATTTTGAAAATTATTGTCATATAAATTTATATGTTTTTGATCTGCTATACAAATTTCTTCTTCAATACCATGTTCATTTGTAACTTTTTGCCAAAGTGAAATTTTATCAAAATGAAGCGATTCTAATCTCCAAATTTTTTTGTATCCATTCTTTTCACAAAGATTATAACATTTGGCTAAATGTTTAGCTTGATCATAACTCAAACGATTATTATTAGTTTTTTTTTTAATTATTTTTATTGCTGTGTGAATTAAGTTATTTTGATCTGAGCTACTTAAGCCATTTGTTTTACTTAGATATCCTTTAATACCTTCTCTAATATGAATAGTTGCAAATTGTTCAAAATTAATTGTTCTTACTTCCTCAAAATATTTTAAAGATGCATGTTTAAGCAAAAATAATGCTTCTGAAACAACGTCTTCAGTATTTTCTTTGTTGTTATAATAATTTGAGGTTTTTAATAAGTGTTTTACGGCTCTATAAATTATGGATTTTTTGCGATTATCTAGTGATAGATTGCAATAAGCTTGAGCTAAGTTTAGATTGTTTTTTACAAGCTTTAACTCTTCAGACACCAATGCATCTGAGGCATTAGTAAAATTTATCAGTGTTACTAGAGCTTTTTGGCCTGCCACCCGGCCGAGATTATTATTCATATAATCTGGTGGCTGCTCTTAATAATTTATATAACCGCTATTTTTTTTTTTTCAACGGATATAAATTATTTAATTATTTACAAAATAATTATGTTTATTTCATGAATTTAAAGGAATGTTATTAGTATTGTCCGCATATTGAAGAAATCGCGTAATACTAGAATATTTGTGTTTTTCAGCTTTATTAGTAATTACTCTGATTTGGTATTCTGGGTTATTTTGTATTTCGTATTTATTTACAATCTTAAAGTTTATATTGCCATTAATTCTAATTCGGGTTTTTTTAACGTTTTTGGAAAAAAGATTTAAACCTTGCCCAAAATCAACAACTACTTTTCTATCATCATCTCCTTCTATTAAAAATCCTTTTTTGTAAAATTTACGATTTTCTTTTCCCTCTTTTTTCCACTCGTTAATTAAATCAAATTCTATTTTTGCTCTTTCTTCAAAATCTAAAAAACATTTTGAAATGACCGATTTTATACGCTCTGCAACTATTGAATTATTTTGTTTATCATATAATTCTGATTTAATTAAAAATAAAAGTTCCTGTAATTTTTCTTTATTTTTATTATTTTCTAAAATTTCATTTTGAATTTTCTTAATTATTTCGAGAAAGTTTTTTTTATCATCTTTTCTAATTGTAGATAATATTTTAATTTGTAGATTATTTTCTTTTTTATTTGACAAAATAAAGTTTAAAATTTCTCTCAAAGAATATTTATAGCTCTGATTATCTTGAATAGAAATTTTAAATTTTTCACTATTTTTAATATTAATATTTTTTAAATAATTATTTATTTGTTTAATTCCTGTTTTAGAATAATTTGTCATATGTTGTGAAATATATGGATCAAAAATTGTTATTTTTTTTGCAAACTGAGTTAGATTTTGAATAACATCTTTTAATTTGTTCTCTGAAATAGGAAAAGATATATATGGTTGAGGATCTATTTTAGGTATTTTTTCTAAATCTGATGCATCATTAAAAAAAATATCAATCTTTAAATTTTTATTATTAATATTTGCTTTTTCTCTCTTGAGTTTTAATATGAAGTCCTCTACAAAGAACTTTAGTCTTAAATTTTTTCCACCAATTTGTTTTACAATATCCTTATATTTTTTAATAAAATCTGAATTATTATCGACAACTAAAAATAAAACCTCTTTGAAAGAATCTTCTTTGTGTAATAAACTAAACTTATAAAGATTTTCACTAAGAGCATGATCTTCTTTTGCAGTATCTAAAAAATATGGAGTAACAACAAATGATTTAATCATTTTAAAGCAAATCTAGTCGTTCTGTAAAAAAACCATGTCTCCAATTGCTTTCAAAGTTACCCTGTTCATTAATCTTTAATTCATCAATTTTAGATTGATCTTTATCAATATGCACATATGAAACCTGAACATCTTTTGGGTCAATTTTTCGGTCTCGAATATTCTTTAAAACTCCTAGAAGAAAATTTTCACTATGCGTTTCTATTATGAATTGGTTATTTAAACTACATTTTACCACTAAATCTGCTAATTTGCTTTGTAATCTAGGATGCGCTCTCCTCTCCGGTTCCTCAAAAACTAAAATTTTATTTTTTGCAGCAACTGACTGTGCGATAATTGGAAGTACATTTTCTGCTCCCAAACCTCCTTGTTTGTAATCAACTTTAAATCCCTTTTTTTTATGCTGCACTAATGTAACACTAGTAGGTCCACCAGATTCTGTTGTTATTTTAAAATCATATCCAAAATGATTTAACCATTTATCTATTTCTTGCCTGTGACTTGAAATTACTTGATGTAAAAATTCATAATTATAACCCACAAAGTCTTTTTCAAATGTTTGAATATCCTCGTATTGTGTAGGTAATGGTTTTTGTCCTGAAAAAATTCTTATAGATTCAATTGTTGAAGATAATCTATCATTACAAAAATTTATCATTTTTCTAGAACTTAAAGTTTTTTCACGTTCTTCTGGACTATTATTTGGATCAAAAGCAAAAACATTAGGATATTTTGAACCACAAATCATTGAAACTACAAAACATAATAGGTCAGATAATGAAGTGTTTATTTGTAAAGATTTATGCAGAAACTCTCTTTCTTCATTACCTCCAATTTTCCAACTCATTTTTTTTAAGTTTTCAATTAATTGATCAGCTGAATAAGTTTTATTATTTCTATATGCGTATGTTTTACTTTTTTTAATATCGTTGGAAATATATTTTATAAAAATATCTATGTTATTAGTCATACCCTGTACAAATTTAATATGTTTTTTGACAATCTGATCATTTATAAATCTAAAATTTATTGGATGAAAAGTTCCAAGCCTTAAAGATTGATGAAACAATTTATCAATATCCTTATCAGAATCTTTATTTTTCTTACTTGTAATTTTTTTCCATTCTTTAGAAAAATCTAAACATCTTTCCAAATAAGGGATTATTTTCTTTTTGTGTTTAAGCGTATACTTGAATAGTTCTTTCCATGCATACTTATTTTCGAAAAAAGAAATTTCAGACTTATAATAATTTTCAGACAAACCATCAACATTTAAGGAAGAATTTTTTAATGAAAGAAACTTATCAATGTCATCAGATGGAGAGTAAAAATCTAACTCATTACAAATTATCTTGTTATTTAAATAAGAAAATTTTTTTATTATTGATTTAAAATCATATTCACTTAGTTTTTTACCATTAGTATCTTGTAAGCATTCTCCGGCTGTTAAACCCAAAGATATAGATTTTATAATTTCTTTTCTTGAAACAAGATCTTGATAAGAAGGAAAGTTTAGGCCACCTAAATAAGATTGAGGAGGATTCAAAAGTAAATCACTATCATTATCATAACTTTGTTGAATTAATTTAATAGCTTGGATAATTGAACTTTTTCCTGCACTATTTCTGCCAAATAATAAGGTTATCCTAGGTGCAAAATTTATATCAATTGTAGGTCCTCCTACAGGACCAAAAAAACTTTTAAAATTTTTTAAATGTAACTTGCTTATAAAATTACGAATATTTGGTTGCTTTTTTGCTTTTAGTTTTTTTGCCATATACTGGAATAATAGCCGCTATAATTATTATTTAAAATTAAATATATCACCGTTTAAATAAAAAAAAATACGGTTATAAAGATTATATGAGTATTGAAACTGTTATATTAATAATAATTCTTGTGGGTGTAGCTTTAGCAATATTTTTAATTATCAATCAGAATAAAAATGATGATAATTTAGATAAAAACAAAGAAGCAGAAGAAATAGCTAATTTAAAAACTGAAATAGTTACTCTTAAAGATACCTTAAATAATACTATTAATACTTCCCTTGGCACAATGTCGACATCGTTTAATAATCTCTCAACTGGTGTAACAAAAGATATGACTGAGGCCTTAACTAAAGTAGATGAGAAAGTTGGAAACTTTAACCAACAAGTGCAATTATTAAATCAAAGCCAAGAAGGGATTACTAAAATTTTAGCTGGAGTTAAAAAATATGGAACGCTAGCCGAATTTAGTTTAGATGCTTTAATAAAAGATTTATTACCTGCATCTCAATTTATGACAAATGTAAAGATGAAAGAGGATACCAGTGAAAATGTTGAATTTGCAATTAAGCTCCAAGGAGATGTTTTGGTTCCAGTTGACAGTCATTTTCCTGTTGAAAAATTTAAAGCAATTACAGATGGTTATGATGCTGATGATAAAAGAGCTATTGCAGATGCAAGAGCTAAACTAGCAACTGCTTTTAAAGCTAAAGCTAAGAGTGTTAATGAAAAATATATTGTTCCACCAAAAACTACAGATTTTGCAATTGTTTATGCACCGACTGAAAGTTTATATAAAGAATTAACTGAATTCCAAGATCCAAGTACTAAAGAATTATTAACTCAAGAATTAATGAAAAAATATAAAGTTGTAATTTGTGGACCTAATACTTTATCTGCTTATTTACAATCTCTTCATATGGGTTTTCAATCATTGAAAGTTCAAAAGGGTGCAACAGAAATATATAATCATCTAAAAACAATCAGTTCAAGATTTGGAAAACACTTTGATAATATAATTTCTCTTAGAAAAAAATTAGAAGAAGCTATGTCTGTTGTTGATAAATTTGGAACAGATGCTAGATCAATCACAAGAACTCTTGAAAGTATTAAAGATCCTGAACAACTTGAAAAAGCTGTTCAAACTGAAAATGTAGAAAAATTTGTTGATCACTCAAAACAAGCCAAAAATTAATTTCTATTTTTCTCCAATAAAGAATATAAGAAATCACATGCAGTGGAATAAGAAATATGATTATCCAAAATCCTCAAGAGCTACAGTAGATGGTATAAGAAGATATTTATTAGGTGAAGCGAAACTGCCAAGTGTTACCTCAATTTTAGATGCCACAAGATCAGAGGAGGATAAGGCAGCATTAGCTAATTGGCGTGAGAGAACAGGCTACAAAGAGGCTAAGGCAATTACAAAAGCAGCAAGTAGCAGGGGTTCCCAGATGCATAATTATTTAGAGTCATATCTTCTTGGAAGAGAAAATCTTAGTTTTTTTGATGACAATGAACAATATAAATTAATGGCAAAAGAAATTATCGAGAAAGGATTAAATAATAGATTGGAAGAAATTTGGGGAGTTGAATGTACACTTTACTATCCAGATAAATATGCTGGTACCGCAGATTGTGTGGGAGTTTATGAGGGACGAGAAACAATAATAGATTTTAAACAGAGCAATAAACCAAAAAAATCAGAGTATATTGACTCGTGGCTTCTACAAACGAGCGCATATTCTTTGGCTCATAACATTGTGTATAACTCTAATATCACTTCTTGTGTAATTCTAGTTTGCACAGTAGATAAATTGTTCCAGGAATTTAAAATTCAAAGTCATGATTTAGTTGTTTATCAGAACTTATTTTTGGGAAGATTAAAAAAATTTAATGAGCTTTCAAATTTAGCCTAAATATTAAAATGGATAAAATAGTAATATACGATACCGAAACTACAAATTCGACTATATGGGGAAGTATTATTGAGGTTGGTGCTGTAGTTGTAGATAAAAACCTTAAAGAAATTGGGAAGTTAAATATTCGTGGGCGTATGCCAGAAGGAGAAGTACCAAGTGCAAAAGCACTTCTAGTAAATTCTACAAGTATTGATCTACTTACCAAAGGGAACTATTCACATTATGATTTTCTAGGAGCTGTCGAAAATTTCTTTTCAAAAGCAGCTCCATCTTTGTTCATGGGTTGGAGCAACCTTAATTTTGATCGTCGAATGTTTCACTTTAATTTTTTTAAAGGAAACAGATATCCTTATTTAACTCACTCTTCACCCAATCAAGAATCTGATGGTCTACATGTTGCAAGAGCTGCTCAAACTATAAACTCTGAAACTTTAAAAACAGAATTAACTCCTGCAGGAAATGAAAGTTTGGCTTTAGAAGCACTAGCAAGACAACAAGGATTTGATACAACTCAACAACACACTGCTTATCATGACGCTTTTACAAGTTTAAAAATTCTTAGAATTATTAAAGATCAACATAAAGATAATTGGGAAAAATTTTTAAGTACTTCAACAAAAAGTAGTGTTGAGTCACTTTTAAAAAGTGAGGGAATTTATTCTATTTTTGAAAATGTAAAAGGACGAAATATGATGTATCTAGTTTGTACACTTCATCAAGAACATTGTTTTCATCCTACTTATGCATCGTGGGGATATGTTTGGGATTTAAGAAGGGATCCAGAACCTTTTTTAAATTTGTCAGTCAATGAGCTTAAAGCGAACTTAAAAAAAATTAGTCCAAAAGCACTAAGAGTACTAAAAACTAATAAGGCTCCAGTAGTTTTAGATAAAAAATTTGCATTAAAAGAAAAAGCATATTCAGAATTAGATTTAGAAACAATTTTGAAAAGAGCAAAATTAGTGAGAAGTAGTGAAAATTTTTGCAAAAATATTCAAATTATTAATAGGGAAGCTGCTGAAGAGAAAGCTCAAACTCAAACACAAGAAGATTTACTTCCAGAAGAGACGTTGTATGAAAAATTTATTCCCAATAAAGATACTGCATTATTTAAAACATGGCATAGTTCATCGTGGGAAGATAAATTAAGATTATTAGATAAGTTCCAAGACAAACGATGCAGCTGGTTTGGTCAAAAAATCATTTACCAGGAGGCACCTCATATTTTACCCCCCGATTTATACAAAAATATTAAAAGTGAAATTGCTAGGAGAATATTGAGTAAAAACAAGGAAAAATGGCAAACTATTGGCATGGCTTATACCGAAATTGATACATTGAGAGATCAAGCCTCTAATCGTGACGATCAGGATGAGTTGAAAAAATTAGACGAAATTAATGAATTTATAATGTCAATTGAAAAAAAATATGAAATTGCCTAGTTGACTTTAAGGCTCCAATTTATAGAAAGACTTTATGCTTATAGATTTTAAAGACGAGGATTTTGACAGTAAAATTAAAAATGAAGACGTATCAGTGATTCAATTTTCAGCATCGTGGTGTGGTCCATGTAAAGCCCTTAAGCCAGTGATGGATAAATTGTCAGACGAGTACAAAGATAAAGCAAATTTTTACATTACTGATATTGAAGATGCTGGAATTAATACAGGTTCAGCAGCTGGAATTCGTGGAGTTCCAACAGTGATTATATATAAAAAAGGACAAGAAGTTAGCCGTAAAGTTGGAGGAGTTCCAGAGGGTCATATGAAAGAATTCCTGGACGAAAATATCTAGTTTAAATTTAACACCTCTCCAGCAAGATACAAAGATCCCGTTATCAAAATTATATCATCTTCCTTGACTGGAATTGACTTTATAGCATCAATAATACCTTCTTTATATTTAACGTTTTCAAAGCTATTAAGTTTGTTTTTCAATACTTTTCCTTTGATCGAGTTTGGTTGATTAGGGATATCTATAGTAGTCAAGGAGGCAATATTTTTAAAGTAACTCATATATTCGTTATGATCTTTATTCCCCATCATACCTAGAATAATATGTTTATTACAATTCAAACTTTCCAAATATTCATTTAAAACTTTTGCTCCTAAAGGGTTATGAGATCCATCAACAAGTAGTTTATTATTTTTTACCAATTCTTTGAGTTTACCAGAACTGATTTCTTGGAGTCTTGCAATACTTTTAACTTTAGTAATACCATCTTTAATATGTTTTTCGGTTACCTTTAATAGTTCAATTGATCTTAAAGTTGCTATTGCAGTTGAAATATTTTCTAATTGAAATTGACCTTTAACGTTTGGAATTGGAAGTTTAATACTACCATTTTTATCTTCATAAAAAATGAAACCATTTTCATTAAATAAATAATTATAATCTTTATTAAAAAAATATTTTTTTGAAGAATTTTTTGCAATTGAATTTTTTATTTCATTAACAATTTCAATAGAATTTTGCTTTGCAATAATAATATTAGAATTTAATAAAGTTGAGGTTTTTTCAAATATTATTTTTTTAGTTGTTTGTTCATTTTCAGGTAGCCAATCTAAATGATCCAAACCAATAGAGGTTACAATACTTGCTAAATTATTTCTTAGTATATTTGTTGCATCAAAACGGTGAAATAGCCCTGCTTCAATTAAGTTAATATTTTCAGGGTATTTTGAGGCATTATAAAAATAGGCTGCAGTTAATATTTCAAAAAAAGTTATTGGTTCATTGTTATTTGCTTCTTCAATTTCCTCAAAAAGAATTCCAAGATCATCATCATTTAATTCTTCATTATTAAATACAAATCTTTCGTTTATTCTTTTGATATGGGGGCTGGTGTAAACATTACACTTAATATTTGCCTCTCTTAAAATTGCGAATATAGCCTGAATAGTTGAATATTTGCCATTAGTTCCAACTACCGAAATAGCTTTTAATTTGTCCTGTGGGTTTCCAAGGGTTTTACAGAGTTTTTTTATTCTATCTAAACTTAAATCTATCTCTTTAGGATGCAACTTTTGTAAGCGATTGACTATCTTCTGCAGTTTCATTTTGTTCAGAGCTTATAACAGAATTTCTCTTTAACAATATTGATAATAGAGTTCCAATTTTAGATGCTAGTTCTTTTCGTTCAACTATCAGGTCAACAAATCCAGTTTTTTCAACATACTCACTCTTTTGAAACCCTTCTGGTAGCTCCTCTTTGACGGTTCCTTGAATAACTCTAGCACCAGCAAATGCAATCAACGCACCAGGTTCTGCAATATTGATATCACCAAGCATTGCATATGAGGCTGTTATTCCTCCTGCGGTAGGATCTGTAATACATACCAAATAGGGTAAACCATTTTTTTTCAATTCGTTAATTGCAAGAGTAGTTCTAGTCATTTGAGATAATGAAATTAAACTTTCCATCATTCTCATTCCACCACCAGCACTAATGCATAAAAAAGGTGTTTTATTTTCAATTGCATGTTGAATTCCATACAAAAAAGCTTCACCTTCAGCAGCAGCCATTGAGGCACCTAAAAAATCAAAATCAGATGCAACAGAAGTAATTTTGATATTATCAATAGTGCCAGAAGCAACCATCATTCCACACTCTAGCCCCGTTTTTTTTCGCGCACTTTTTAATCTGTCTTTGTATGTTTTTGAGTCAGTCCAATTTAATGGATCATCTTTTGGAATAGGCGTTTTAAATATTTCATAATTATTTTTACCAAACAAAATATCAAATCTTTGCTTCGGTTTTATTCGATGGTGTTTGTTACATTCAGGACAAACCCATAAATTATTTTCTAAATCTTTTTTAAGTATTGGGCCTGTACAACATGAAGTCCAATCACTATTTGCAATGTCTTCTTTCGAAGTTCTTTCTTTGATAGCTGTTTTGATTTTCTCACCAGCTTTTATTATTTTTGTAATCCAGTTCATTTAATTTTATTTTTTAATCTTCTAACTACATTAGTAACATTTGTGACAGCATTTTGTCTGTATTTAATCGATTTAGATAATTCCTTACAAATTGCACTTCCTACAACCAAACCATCAGCTTTTTTAAGTGATTTTATAGTTTTTTCAGTGATACCAAATCCGATTACAACATTTTTTGATTTGTTTTGATTTTTAATTTTAAAATAATTTTCTAAAATTTTTCTAGCTGAAACTTTTAATTTACCTCCTGTAGTTGACAACATACTTATGTAGTAAATCATATCATGAGAATCTTTTATAATTCTTTTTAATCTAATACTTGAAGTTGTTGGTGATACTAGTTGTATAAAATTAATTCCTTGTTTTTTACATTTTTTAGAAAAACTTTTATTTTCTGGGTATGGAAGATCAACAACAATTAGACCATCTATTTTTGAATTTTTACATTTTTTAAGAAATTTATCTTCATTATATTGATAGATCATATTATAATAGCCCATTAAAATAATTGGAATTGTTTTTTTTGATAACTTAAATTCTTTAGCAATTGCAAAAACATCATTTATTTTAATTCCATTTTTAATGGCTCTATAGGCACTACTTTGTATTTGACCACCATCTGCAATAGGTGTGTTATGTGGGAAGCCTAACTCACATATGTCGGCATGAGCTGATATTGACTTAAGGATTTTTAAAGATTGTTTTTTAGTATTATCACCTGCAACTGTATAAGTTAATAATGCAGGTCTACTCGCGTTTTTCGCTTTTTTAAAAGCTTCGTTAATTAATGAGGCCATCAAATTTTTCCTAATCTTTCTCTCAAAATATCCCTATCTTTTTGGGCATCCCCACAAGAATTTACAATTATAATTGTATCTTTACTAAGTTTTGGAGCAATTTTAATTGCTTCAGCAAATGCATGACTAGGCTCTAAACTTGGATTAAGGTTTTCAAACTTTGTTACCATTACATGTGCATTCAAGGCCTCCTCATCAGTTGCATAAGTATATCTTGCTCGTTTAGTATCTTTTAAGAAACAATGAATAGGACTTACACCTGGATAATCTAATCCAGCACTTATAGACTCGGTTTCATTAATTTGACCTTCATTATCTTGGCAAACATATGATGCAGCACCATGTAGAATTCCGATTTTTGCATTTCTACTTAAGGGAGCAGCATGAAGTTTTGATTTTTTTGGCCCACCTGCCTCAACTCCAATCAACTCAATTTGTTTTTTATTAAAATCTATAAATTCACTCCAAAAGCCATAAGCTGAACTTCCACCACCAACACAATTAATTAATTTAATTTTTTTTGGAATCTTTTTAAATTCAGATTTTAATTGTGCTTTTAATTCTCTAGATATTTGAGCAGTACTCCAACCACATATTTTAACAAATATATTTGGACCCACTGTACTACCAACGCACATATGTGTATTATCACAATTTGATACCCAATACCTCATACATTCACTAACAGCATCCACCAAAGTTTGACTACCAGTATACACAGGAACAATTTCAGCCCCATTTTTTTTCATTGCCTCACAGTTTGGTTTTTGTCTTTTAATATCTTTAGCACCCATAAATATTTTACATTTCAATCCAAACTTCTTTGCTGCCATACTTAACATTTTTCCAGCATAACCTGCACCAGTATCACCAACGATATATTTTTTACCCATAGCCTTACAAAGAAGAGCATGCACTGTTGCATTATATATTTTATGAGCACCTCCATTAGCTTCAGAGACAACTTTTGCCCATATTTGAGCTCCACCTAAATGACTAGACAAATTTTCCAATTTTACAAAAGAAGTTGGAGACCCGATATAATTTTTAAAATAATAGTCCCTTTTTTTTATAAATTTTTTATCTTTTCTTAATTTTTTAAATTCTTCCGTCAAATCTTCTACAGGTTTTTTAAGAGTTTCAGGAATAAAGCTTCCTCCAAATTTTCCTCCCCAAAAACCAAATTGATCATGTTGATCAATTAATGGAACATCTTTTTTAAGTCTCATTTTTAATTTGTTTTACCTTATTTAAAAAAATTTCTATTTTTGATTGATCTTTTAATCCAGAAGTTTCTAAGCCTCCAGACAAATCTATAAAATCTGCTATTTTTCCATAATTTTCTAAATCATCATTGTATTTAATATTACCAGCTATCATCAATTTTTTACTAAATTTGATCTCCTTAATTAGACTATGATCAAATTTTTCACTTTTTTCATAACCCTTACTATCAAATAAATAAATATCAGATACATCATTAAAATTTTTATACCCTTCCAAATCTGATTTGTCTTTAACAGTAAATGCGGTGATAATTTTTTTATTATATTTTTTCTTAATAGAGCTTATTTGTCCTGGCGTGCAATCATATAATTGGTAGTAATCAAAAGGTAGATTTTTAATTTTCTCTAATATTTTTTGATCAGGCTTAACTAAGACAGCCACATATAGACTTTTATTTTTATTTATATTTAATAATTTTTCTAATTTTTTAAACCCTACATATCTTGGGCTTTTAGGATAGTTGCATATAAAACCAACAAATTTAGGTGGATATAAGTGGTTAACTATAAACTTCAATGTATTTTGATCAGAAACCCCACATATTTTGGAACCTTTGATCATTTACCTAAATGATCAATTAATTTTTTTATATTTTTTTTAATATTACCGTTGGTAAGTGATCTTCCCATTACTACTCCTGAAACTTTATTTTTAAAAGCATCTTTTGGAGTCATCACTCTTGATTGATCATTTAACTTATCTCCCGGCAATCTGATCCCAGGTGTTATTATCAACAAATTTTTAAATTTTTTTCTAATCATTTTTGACTCCTGTGGAGAACATACAATCCCATCACAACCTGATTTTTTTATAAGTGCAGCCTGTCTTAAAACCAGTTGTTGAACATTTCTAGTATGGCCTATCTCTTTCAACGATTTATTATTTAAGCTTGTCAATATTGTAACACCTAAAACTTTTAATTTTTTGTTGATTTTGTTAGCATGTTTTTTAACAGCTTTAAGCATATTAAAACCACCATTAACATGAACCGTAATATACCTACATTTTTTTAAATCTTTCAAACTATCAATTGCTGAAAGAGCAGTTTGTGGAATATCATTTATTTTTAAATCTAACCAAAAATCTCTTTTAAACTTTTCAAGGTATTTTCTTCCATTTTTTGAGTAAAAAAATTGTAACCCAAATTTTGGTACTATCTTTAATTTATCATTTTCTGTTTGGACTATAATATCTTTAATTTTTTTTATCTTTGATGCATCACACGCAACAAATATAATTTTATTCTTCATTATTTAATTTTTTAAACAACTCTTTAGACATTTTAAAGTGAATAGTTTTTTTTTCAGGAGTATTGACCTTCTCTCCAGTTTTAGGATTTCTTGATATCCTGGCTTTTTGAACACTTGTAGAGAATACTCCAAAACCTCTTAGTTCTACTCGGTCTCCTCTTCTAAGAGCTTTTTTTATTTCGTTTAAAATTATATCGGTAAACTTTTCTAAGTCTTTTTTTAAGAAATTAGGGTAGTTACTAGAAAGTTGTTTTAAAAGCTTTGATTTTACAATAGCCAATTTTGATCTTCTTAATTTATTTATCTTCTTCTTTTTTCTTTAAGTCCTCAGATAGTGATGAAAATGGAAGATTTTTACCAGATCCTTCAGATCCATATTTATCTAAAGCTTCTTTTTTTTCAATTTCTTCTAGTAGCTTTATGCTTAGTGAAACTTTACGTTTATTTGTATCTAAATCTGCTATAGCACAATCTAATTTTTCTCCACCAGTCCATCTATTTGGCCTAGCATCTGCTGCATTAATAGCAATTGCAGATTTTTTTATTTGAAAATCCATCTCACATCCCTCGGGTCTCACAACTAATCCTTTGTTATCAGTTGAAATAACTTTGACCGTAATAGTCTGGTTTTTTTTTTTATTTTTGAAGAAATCAAATGGATCGGCTTTAGTTTGTTTTAAACCAACTCTAATTTTTTGCTCTGAGGATTTTATTTCTAAAACTTTTACCTTAATTTTATCGCCTTTTTTGTATTTAGCTAATTCCTCTTCACCATTATTTAGGTAAGTTAAATCATTACAGTGTAAAAAGGCGTCTACATTTATTCCATCTATTTTAACAAATAGTGAGTATTCATTTTTATTCACGATTTCACCTTCAGTAATACTTCCTAAAGGAAATTTTTTCTCAAATGTCTCAAAAGGGTTTTCTTTAGTTAATCTATGTGAGATTGCCACTCTTCTTTTATCTTTATCAATCTCAGTAATAATACAATCTATTTCATCTCCAACTTTAAATAATTTTTTTACAGATACGCTTCTCTTATCCCAACTCATTTCACTTGAGTGCAATAAAGTAGTTAAGCCAGGTTCTAATTCACAAAACGCTCCAAAATCCATTAATTTAACTACTTTGACTTTGTACAATACATTAAGTGTATAATTTTCTATATGCTCAAAAGGATCTGGTGATAGTTGTTTTACTGAACATCCAACTTGAAGTTTTTCTTTATCAACACTAATAACTTTTAAGTCATGTTTCTCACCGATATTAAACACTTCATCAGGATGGTTTACTCTTGAGTATGAAATTTCCTGCAAGTGAACCAGAACATCTAATTCTCCATTTACATTGAAGAAACAACCAAATGAACTGTAGCCCTTAACTTCAGCTCCCTTAATAATGTCACCTACTTTATATTTTTCAACTATTTTGATTTTATCTTCTTTTTTAAATGAAGAAATAATTTCTCTTCTTGACACGCAGGCGTTTCCTCGAACCTTATCAAGTTTGATCAATGCAAACTTTTGTGGTTCATTCATTAAATGACTAATATCTTTCAATGGTTTGTCGCTAATTTGAGATCCAGGTAAAAACATCAAAGACCCAGTGTCTATGTGTTCAACAATACATCCTCCCTTACATTTAGAGGTAATTTTTCCCATAATAGGTTCATTTTTCTCATAAGCCTCAACTAATTTATCCCAGCCTTTAATTTTTTGAGCTTTGGAAGCAGAAACAAGTACCTCGCCATTTTTATCCTCAATCTTTTCTAATAATACGGGAATGGTTTCACCTATTTTAATCTTTTCTGATAAACCCATATTTTTTAATTCATTAATATCTAGAACAGGCTCAGATTTTAATCCCTCAACAAAAAGGAAGACAAATTTCTCCGTTATTTTATTTATTTTGCCATCAATAATTTTACCTTCTTCTATCTGAATTTTTGAAAGCTGGCTGTTAAGTAATTTTTCGAATTCTTGAGAGACTGGATTTGATAAGTCTTTATAAATTTCCATTAATTAGCAATTTTCCTATCTATTATTTTCTTAATTTTTAAAAAACAACGTCTTATACTTAGGTTACTAGTATTTAGCAAGATGCTATCCTTGGTTTTTTTTAGAGGAGAAATTCTCCTATTTATATCATTTTTATCACGTTTTTTAATACTTTTTAGTACTTCTCTGTAGTCAACATAATTATTTTTTGCTCTGAGTTCTTTGTATCTTCTCATTGCTCTAGTCTTCACACTAGCAGTTATAAATAATTTAATGTCTGCATCAGGCATTATTACTGAACATATGTCTCTACCATCTAAACAAGATCCTGCATATTTTTTTGGAGGATTATAAGCACATTTTAACTGAAATTTATAAACTATTTTTCTTATTTTTTTATCTTTAGCAACTAAAGATGCAATAGTTGCCACTTTATCAGAGAGAAGCCTTTTATTTTGTAAATCTTTAATTTTTAGTTTGCTTATTTTTTTTCGTAAATATTTATAATTAAATTTTTTTACTTCTGTAATTTTTATATTTGCAATATATCTATAAACACGACCGGTATCTAGATGAAGCAAATTATAATGTTCAGAAATTAATTTAGCTTGAGTTCCAGCTCCAGCTGCAGCTGGAGAGTCAATAGCTACTTTAATTAGGTTCTTTATTTTCTTCATTATTTTTTTAATTCTTTAACTATTTTTAAAAAATTTGGGAAAGATGTTTTTATAGAGTCTTTATCATGTATTTCCCACTGTCCACCAAATGATAATGCAGCTATAACACTTGTCATAAAAACTCTGTGATCTTTAAGATAATCTTTAATGATTATTTTTTTTTTAATATCAAGTTTTGGATTCCCATATATTTTAATTTTATCTTTGGTACTTATTACTTTGATTCCCATCTTAGTTAAGATTTTTTTTGCCCATTCAAGTCTTGGACTTTCTTTCTGATTTAATTCTCCTAAATTTTTAAAATATGAAATTCCATTTGCTTTAGCTGCTACTAAAAAAATTATAAGGAACTCATCTATTGCACCACTGTTCAAATTTGATGGACAATTGATTGATCTAATTAATTTAGGACTTTTTATTTTTATATCGGCTATTTTTTCACCTCTATAAATTTTCTTATTTTTGAAATTTATTTTAACACCCATTTTTTTTAAGATCGTGACTATTCCTGTTCTAGATGGATTAATACTGACATTTTTTATTATTAACTCTGAGTTAATTGAAAGTACTGTTAATACCATAAAAAAAGCACCAGAGCTTATGTCAGAAGGGATATTGTAGTTTAAAGGTTTAATAACTTTTGCTCTTCTTATTTTAATTTCATCAAAGTTTTTCTTTACACTTACGGAGATTGGTAAATTTAAATATTTGCACAAGATTTCAGTATGATTTCTTGATTTTCTTGCCTTAATAACTGTAGTACCGTTTGATCTGATTCCTCCCAATATAACAGAGCTCTTACATTGTGCAGAACCTTTTTTTTCAATGAATTTAATTGACTTTAATTTTGAAGAACCAGTAATTGTTAGAGGTAAATTTTTATTATTATTTAATTTGAAATGAGCACCAAATTTACTTAAAGGTTTAGAGACCCTAGTAAAATCTCTTTTAGATAAGCTCTTATCTCCAATTAATTTTATTGGGTATGGAGAGTTAATTAATAACCCGAGTATAAGTCTACCTAAAGTTCCTGAGTTTTTAGCGTCAATTTTAATATTTTTTTTATAAACATATCCATCGATACCTTTACCAAAAATTTTGCATTCATTTTTAATTATTTTTGAATTTATACCTAATTTTTTAATTGCCTTAATTGCTGCTAGCACATCCTCTGACATTAATAAATTGCTTGCTTTAGATACTCCATTTGCTAAAGACGAAAATAAAACCCACCTTATACTAATACTTTTGTCTCCACTAACTGAAATAACTTTTCTAAATTTGCTAATTTTATTTTTAATTATTACTGAATTTGCCATTTCAGATTAATTAATTTTAAAATTATCGCCAAAATATGCATTTCTTGCATTAATATTTTTCACAAGGTTTGACGGTGTATCTTGAGCAATAATTTTACCGTTACTTAATATCATAGCAACGTCCACACATGCCAAAAGGTCTCTAGCCTGATGATCGCAAATACAAATAGTAATACGGTTTTCATTTTGTAAATTTACTATTATTTCTTGAAGCATTTTAATAGTCAAAACATCAAGGGCAGCAAAACACTCGTCCAATAATAGGACCTTTGGCTCACTAAGTAATGATAGAGCAATTACAAGCTTTTTTTTTTGTCCACCAGATAAAAACTTTGCTTTAATATCTTTTAAATTATCAAGCTCAAACTTAGAAATTAAGTAATTTATCCTTTCATTCCGGTAGCTTTTATTTTCAATTACTATTTCACTAATCGCTTTTAAATTATCTACCAATGTAAGATCATTAAAAAAACCCCCGTACTGTGGAACGTATCCAACCTTAAATTTTTTTGTTCTAAGATATACTGGATAGTTAGTTACATCTTCACCAGCGATTTTAATTTTACCTACTCTAGGACTTATCAATCCTGTTATAAGATTAAAAATTGTAGATTTTCCAACTCCATTTGGTCCAAGCATACCAAAAATTTGACCTTCATTAATCGTAAAATTAATATTATCTAAAATAAGTCGATTTCCATAGGATAGCGAAATATTTTCTAATTGAATTATTGAAACTTTATTTTTAAAAGATTTTATTCTAAATTTTTTTATTATAGCCATTCAGTTTTTATTTCTAATATTTACTTTTTTCCCCTCTTCGAACATGAAAATCTTAGTATCTTTGGTTTTTATATCCATTTCGACCACATCTGCTTTTAAAATATTTTCTAGATTTGTATAAATTACATTTTGAGACACTATCATTGTGCTCCTATCCATTGAAAAATCAAGATATTCTCCTGTAATTTTGTTATCTAAATATCTAATTATTACATTTTTAGAAAAAATTGTATCTAAATTTTCAGAATTGTATTTACCAAAATCTGATTTAATATTTATGATTTCTGATGTATTGAGTATAATATTGCCTTCTACAGCAGTAAGAAAGATAATGTTTGGATTTGAATAATCTATCTCCCCAGTTAAAGCATTGATAATATATTTATTTCCTTTTGCATCACTCGATTGATATCTAACATTCTCTATAATATTTGAGCTATAAACTAAATCGTCAGATACTTTAGAATTATTTTCAGTATTCTTATTTAAATTATTAGTATACAAATAAAAAATTAAGGATAAAAAAAATAAAAGAACAAGAAAAAATACTACAATTTTTTTTATTAACATCTACGATATATTTGATTGTAGAATTGTGTGAACGTGTATTACACCAATCGTAGTTTTTGGTTTTTTTCTATTATTAACTAGAATTGACGTTATTTTTTTTTTATTCATTATCGATAGTGCTTTCGCAGCAAATTCGCTTTTATTAATAGATATTGGGTTTTTAGTCATTATTTGTTTTGCAGTTAATGAATGAAAGTTTAAATTTTTTTGACTAAATCTTCTAATTTGACCATCTGTTATTATACCTGTTGTATTTTTATGTTTATTTCTAACAATTAAAATTCCCAATTTTTTATTCGTTAAAATTTTTAAAGATCTACCCATTTTTGAATTTTCATTTACAAAAGGAATTTTTTTACCTGTTATCATAATGTCTTCCACAGTTCTTAACTGAGCAGCTAGACTTCCTGCAGGATGTAATTTTTTAAAATCTATCTTGCTAAATTTTTTATGTTTCATTGTAGCGATAGCTAAAGCATCTCCAAGCGCAAGCTGCGCGGTAGTACTTGAAGTAGGAACAATACCACCTGCTTCTATAACTTTTGGTATTATAAGTTTAATATCTGATGCTCTGTAAAGAACAGAGTCTTTTCTCGAAACAATTCCAATTAATAATATTTTGTTTCTTTTAGCATGTTGAATTATACTTCTTAATTCAGCGGTTTCTCCTGAATTACTTATGAGAACTAAAATATCTTTTTTAGATATCATGCCTAGATCTCCATGAGAGGCATCACTTGCCAAAAGGCTAAAAGATGGTGTACCCACTGATGCTAGTGTTGAAGCAATTTTTGAAGCTATGAGACCACTTTTACCAACACCACAGATAATTATTTTTGATTGACATTTTATAATTTCAATTACTGCCTGGTTAAAAGATTTATTTATTTTTTTTTTTAAATTTTGAAGTGCTTTGATCTCTAAATTAATTACTTCTTTAGCAATTGGGATAAATTTTTTTTTTATCATTAGTGTGACCAGATATCATCTTTAAAGAGAGCTAAATCTAGGTCAACTCTAGTCTTTAAAAATTTTAAACAATCATTATATAAATTAATTCTTTTTTCTCTCTCTAAAATCTTAATTAATTCTTCATGTATTTTGTGCAAATAAATAACATCATTTGCACAATATTTTAGTTGAGCAGGTGTAAGCTTTCCACCGAAATCTGAGCTCTGAAATTGCTTATTAATATCTACATTAATAAATTCTTTAATTAATGTTTTTAAAGAGTGTTTATCAGAATAAGATCTAGCAAGTTTTGATGCAATTTTAGTATCAAGTATGTTATTTGTTTCAGTTTTCAAATAATATTTGATGTGAGATATATCTGCTCGACCATAGTGAAAAATTTTGGTTATTTTCTCATCACTTAAAATTTTGACTAAATTTGGAGCGCTATAGTTATTTCTATCAAACTGTATTATATGTGCGTCCGAGTTACCTGAAGATAATTGTATCAAGCACAAAGGATCCCTTCTGACATTTAGACCCATAAACTCTCCATCAACTGCTATTATATTGCCTAATTTCAAATCATCTGGTAGATCGTTTTTGTACAATTGTATATTATTACTCATTTTAAAACATATATATATGAAAGCAAAAAATTGTCTAATTTTTGGTGGTAGTGGCCAAATCGGTCGAAACCTTATAAGAAAGCTCACAAAGAATAACTTTCGGGTGACTGTCGTTACAAGAAATATTCATCAAAAAAGTTACATTATCAAAACTCAAGCAAATGTTGGTTACTTAGAGATTGTAGAGGCGAATATATTTAACGAAACAAAAATCCGAGACCTTTTCAAAAAATCTGACATATGCATAAACTTAATTGGCATTTTGTTTGAAAAAAAAAATGGGAATACATTTAAAAATATTCACAATGTTTTCCCTTCGTTACTGGCAAAACTTTCCAAAGAATATAATCTGAAACACCTAATTCATTTATCTGCCCTAGGTATAAATGACGCAAGAGTCTCCAAGTATGCACAGAGTAAACTAGAAGGTGAAATTAATATTTTAAAAAACTTTCCTTTAGCAACAATTTTAAGACCATCTGTTGTTTATTCAGTAGATGATAATTTTACTACAAATTTTATGACATTACTAAATAGGCTTCCTTTTTTTCCACTTTACTATAATGGAGATACTAAATTTTCGCCAATACATTGTTCTGATCTTACTAATATTATTTATTACGTGATTTCAAATAATATTTATTCAAAAATTATTGAATGTGTAGGCCCAGAAATAATTACTTTTAAGGAAATAATACAAAAATTACTAAAACTAATTGAAAAAAAAAGAATATTATTACCTATGCCTTTGACTATAGCAAATATTTCAGCAAAAATTTTTGAAATCATGCCCAACCCTCTTTTAACTCGTGATCAATTGCGGCTTTTGAAATACAATAATATTGCATCCGGCAAGTATAAAACTAACTCGGATATTGGTATACCAAGCATAAGATACTTTGATGACGAAGTTAAAAAATATTGTTACATGTGGAAGGAAGGTGGGCAATTTTCTACAAAAAAATATAGGGAACAGAACAATTTATAGATCAAAAGTAATAAAATTTACGCGGATTGTATTTTCTTTTCTATAAATTCATGCACTTCCTCTTTCTCTTTATCAGCCACTTCCTCTTTTTTTCCTTTAGGCTGATATGCATATAAGAGATGTAACTTACAATAAGAAAAATCTTTTAAAGATGATCTTCCACAAAAATAAAAAGATTTCTCATTTGGATGACCAATTGGCCATTTACACGAACTATCGTCTAGCTCCTCTAATTGTTTAGGGTTTTCTGGCTCAAAGTCTTTTTCTATTATTAAAGATTTAAACTTGTTATTTCTGCCTCTATTGCGTTTAATATTCTTTTCTTTTAATGAAACCTCAAAATTTTGATTTGAGGTTGTAGTTCTGGTTTTAATTTTAGCAGACAAGTTTAACCTGTGAGCTTTTCCTATTACAGCATTTCGACTTATTCCCCCTATAATTTCTGCAATTTGACTCGCAGTACTGCCTTTACCCCAAAGTTCTTTTAACTTTGCTACTTTTTCGTCTGTCCAACTCATATATCAATATATAGTATTAAAAAATTTTGTAATAACAATATACTGATATTAAATTTAAATAAACAATCAAAATATCATAGTTATCAACATATATATTGCTTGTAGTTACAAGATTCATTTTCAATCATAGCTTGTATCTAATAATTAAAATTTATAAAAACAAATTAAATTATGAGCTATTTAGCAAAAAACTATAATCGGAAAAAAATTTCCTTCAAGTATGGCAAAGGAAGTTATCTATTTTCTACTCGTAACAAAAAATATTTAGATTTTGTTCAAGGTATCGCTGTAAACTCATTAGGTCATGCGCACCCAAAGCTTATAAAAACGATCAATTCTCAATCAAAAAAATTATGGCACGTTTCAAATGCATTTCAAATTCCAGAAGGAGAAAAACTAGCAAGAAAATTGTGTAAAAAAACATTTGCTGACTATGTATTGTTTCAGAATAGTGGTGCAGAAGCTACAGAGGCAGCAATAAAAGTTGCCAGAAGATATTTCTACTCAATTGGTAAAACTAATAAAAACAAAATTTTATGCGTTAAAAATTCCTTTCACGGAAGAACTTTAGCTGCAATTTATGCAAGTGGATCAAAGAAAATGACGGAGGGATTTGGTCCAAAAGTAAGTGGATTTGATCATTTTGTATTTGGAGACCACAGATCTTTAAAGAAAAAAATCACCAAAAATACAGCTGCTATTATGGTTGAAACAATCATGGGGGAGGGTGGAATTAAAGTAATACCTGATTGGTGTTTAGTGGAATTGAGAAAGCTTTGTGATCAAAAAAAAATATTACTAATTTTAGATGAGGTTCAGTGTGGAATAGCCAGATCTGGTGATTTTTTTGCTTTTGAAAAATCTAAAGTAAAGCCAGATATTGTACCGATTGCAAAAGGAATTGGAGGTGGATTTCCTATTGGGGCAGTTTTAATGAATAAGAAAGTAGCTGCTTGTATGACACCAGGAACACATGGTTCAACTTTTGGTGGCAATCCATTAGCAATGACTGTTGGAAATACAGTTATGGACATTGTTTCGAATAAAAAATTTTTAAAAAATGTTAAAAGTATTTCTAAATATTTTTTGTTAAAATTGAATAATATAAAGAATATTTATCCAAATATAATAAAGAATATAAGAGGCAAAGGACTTTTGATTGGTATTCAACTACATACAGACCAGACAAAATTTATAAAAAAACTTATGGATAATAAGTTATTGACTATACGTGCAGCAGAAAATGTAGTCAGAATTTTACCACCACTAAATGTTAAAAAAAACGAGGTTAATCAAGCTTTAAAAATAATAAATAAAGTTTGCAAAGAATTAAATTAAAATGAAACACTTTATCAACTTAAAAGATATCCCGTTTAGAGACCTTAAAAAAATAATAATAGATGCAAAGAGAAGAAAAAAATTAAGAAAAAAACTAAGTACACTTGAAGTAGATAGAGGTGCTCCTTTAAAAGGAAAGCTGCTTATCCAAATGTTTGAAAAGTCAAGTTTAAGAACTAGATTAAGCTTTTATTTAGCTATTAAACAACTTGGAGGAGGCACTTTAACTTTAAGATCAAACGAGCTTCATCTTGGACAGGGTGGCGAAAGCATTGAAGATACTGCAAAAATTCTTTCAACATATGGGGATGGATTTATGTTGAGAACCGATAAAGATAAAAAGGTTGAAAATTTTAGAAAATATCTTTCGATCCCGGTAATAAACGGTCTTAGTCCATCATCTCATCCGACGCAGGTTTTATCCGATGTATTTACGGTTGAAGAAATAAAGAAAAAACCAATTTCAAAACTGAATATTTGCTGGATTGGAGATTCTAATAATGTTTTAGACAGTCTTATTGCAGCATCAGTTAAATTTTCATTCAAATTGAGTATAGGCTGTCCAAGAAAATTTGAACCTGGAATAAAAGTAAGAAAATGGGTTAAGAAAAATAAAAAGAAAATTTTTATTTATAATGATCCAAAAAAAGCAGCTTCAGGTGCAGACGTAATTTTTTCCGATAAAGTTATTTCTTTAAATGATAAAGTTAATAAGAAGAAAAAAATAGCTCAATTTAAAAAATTTAAAATTGACAAAAATCTTATGAGTTATGCAAAAAAGGATTGTATTTTCTTACATTGTCTTCCAAGAGGCAATGAAGTAAGTGATGATATTTTTTTAGGAAAAAAATCCCATGTTTGGGAGCAAGCTCTAAATAGAGTTCATGTTCAAAAAAGTATTTTATTATACTGTTTTGGAAAACTAAGGTAATGGTAAAGGATTGTCTGAGTTTTGGTTTAGATATTTAATTACAGAAGCTCTATCTTTTTCTTTTCTTAATCCAGCAAAAGCCATTTTTGTTCCTTTGATCCATTTGGCAGGTTTGATTAAATAACCGTTAAGTTCCTCAAGAGTCCACTCTTTATCGTAAGAAGCTAATGCCTTCGAATATTTGTAGTCTTCAACTATACCAATTTTCCTTCCAACCACATTATACAAAGCTGGACCAATATTATTTTTTCCACCTTTAACAATGGAGTGACATGCAGCACATTTCTTAAAAACTTTCTCTCCGTGGGTTAGATCACCCATTGCCATTAATGCATTAATATCAATTTTTTCTTCCACACTAGCTTCTGTTGAAGATGAAACTGTTTTTGCTTCTTCTACATCTACCGCATAACCTGGTGTTTCTGGTTTTTCTACATGAAAAATGACATCTGATAATTTTCCAATACCTATAACTAAAAGCGCAACCATTAGAACTGCAGCAACTATTTTATTAATTTCGAAAGAATCCATTTTTTAATTAAATAATTTTGAACATATATCACGATAAATTAAAAATTTACCAAAATTATCTGTATAAATTTGCCTCTATTGGTATTTAATAGGTATAATTAATTCAGTATTTATGAAAACGTTGATCATTATACCATCTAGACTAGGAGCAACCAGATTGCCTGGGAAACCCTTGTTAAAGATTAATAATAAGTCCATAATTTCGCATGTTTTTAAAAGAGCTCAAGATGCTGATATTGGAGATGTAGTAGTAGCTACAGAAAATAATGAAATTGTTGAAGATGTGACTATGAATGGAGGTAAAGCCATTTTAACTAGTAATAACCATAAAACTGGTACGGACAGAATATATGAAGCTTTCAAAAAAATGAATTTAAGTGATGTGGATTTAATAATGAACTTACAAGGAGACGAGCCAGCTATTAATATAGAAGATATAGTAAGTTTAAAAGACAAAATGATTAAATACCAATCAAAAATGGGGACACTTGCTGCAAAAATAGAAAATGAAAAAGATTTTCAAAATGAAAATATCGTCAAAGTTCAAACAAAATCTAATCTTCAAGATAACTCCTTTTCTGAAGCAGAAGGATTTTCAAGGATATCTAAAAAATTAGACAACACTTATCATCACATTGGTATCTATTGTTATTCTGCCCAAACTCTTGAAAAATTTGTTGAATTAAATCAGACTCAAAACGAAATCGAGCAAAGATTAGAACAGCTAAGAGCACTAGATAATAGTATCAAGATAAATGTTGCATTAGCTAAATCTCCTCCAATAGGAGTAGACACTGAAGAAGATTATATAGCCTTAAAAAAAATTATGGAATATAAAGATTAATGAGTAAAATATATTTTCAAGGCGCATTTGGTGCATATTCTCACTTAGCAGCTTTATCGGTTGATCCAAATGCTGAAATTATACCCTGTAAAACTTTTGATGAGTGTTTTAGTAAGGCTTCACTTGAACCAGAAAACAAAATAATTATTCCTGAGTCTAATAGAATAACAGGGAATATTGGAATTGAGTATTTGATATTTAAACATAGATTAAATATTTATATGGAGCATTTTCAAAAAATTGAACATAATTTGTTAGGTAAACCAGGTTCAAAATTAAAAGATATTAAAGAAGTGTACTCTCATGCTCAGGGGCTCTCTCAATGTTCGAAATTTATAAAGGAAAATAAATTAATAGAACATATTAGAGCAGATACTGCAGGCTCAGCTGAAATGATTTCAAAAACTAAAAATTCAAAGCAAGCCGCGATAGCTTCATCTTTAAGCGCTGAAATTTATGGGCTAGAGGTAATAAAAAAGAATATAGAAAATGAGAATGGAAATTTAACAAGATTTTTAGTTATGGGTAAAAATATTTCTCAACCAGAGTTTAATGATAAAAATTATATCACGTCTTTTTTATTTAAACTCAAAAGTAAACCAGCTGCTCTCTATCAATCACTAGGAGGTTTTGCAATTAATGGAGTAAATTTAACTAAACTTCAGAGTTATCCCGAAAAAAATACATTCGATTCTTATTTTTTCTTATGTGACCTAGATGGACACATTGAAGATAAAAAAGTTCAAAAATCTTTAGAGGAACTAGGTCTTCATTGTGAAGATTTTCACGTCTTAGGTGTTTTTGAAGCAGATAAGTTGAGAGAAAATAAGTAATAATCTTTTCTTGTAGATTAGAAAATATAACTGCTATAATACTTTTGGAGGCTAGAGGTGGATGCTGCTTGAACCCGACCAGATCTTAACAGAAGCAGTCGTAGAGACAGTTATTCAGGTTCTAGTCTCCTAATATATATGAACAATAATTCTAAAGTACTGGCATTAAAATATAGACCGCAAACTTTTGACAATCTAATAGGCCAGGAAGTGGTTGCAGAAACAATAACAAATTCAATTAAAGCAGACAAAATTCCAAATGCATATTTATTCACAGGGATTAGAGGCATTGGAAAAACAACAACAGCAAGAATAGTTGCAAAAGCATTAAATTGTTCAAATGGTATCGAAAAAATATGTAGAGAAAATTTCTGTGAGAATTGTGATTCTATTATCAACTCAAGCCATATAGATGTCCTTGAAATGGATGCAGCTAGTAAAACTGGTGTAGATGATGTTAGAGATCTTATAGAATTTTCCAGATATGGACCTACTTCAGCTAAATATAAAATTTTTATAATTGATGAAGTGCACATGCTTAGCAAACAGGCTTTTAATGCTCTTTTAAAAACATTAGAAGAACCACCAGAATATCTGAAGTTTATTTTTGCAACGACTGAAATTAAAAAAATTCCAATTACTGTTTTATCTAGGTGTCAAAGATTTGATTTATCTAGAATTAAATCATCAGAATTATTTGAATTTATAAAAAAAATTAAAGATAAAGAAAATGGTAAAGTTACTGACGATGCTTTAAAATTAATTGTAAAAATTTCTGAGGGATCAGTTAGAGATGCATTATCTTTATTAGATAGGGCTTTATTAAGCTTGGATGAAAATACTGAATTAGATTTGAACTCAGCACAAAAAATATTTGGCTACTTTGATAAATCTCAACTAATAGATTTATTTGAACTTATTTTAAAAGGTGAAGAAACAAAAGTAATAAATATTTATAGAAAAATTTATGATCAAGGTGTTGAACCTAAAGTATTCATAAATGATTTCTTAGAATTGTTGTATTACTTTAAAAATATAAATTCTTTAACACTAGAAAGTACAAATTTTTCTCTAAATGATGAGGAGTTTTCGAAAATAAAAAGTATTTCAAATAAAGTAGACTCTGATGTGTTAGTACTGTTCTGGCAATTTGCAATTAGCTCTCTTGAAGAATTGGACATAGTCTCAAATCAACATTTGTCGATTGAGATGTTTCTAATCAGATTAATGCATTTACAGTTTGTGAAACCGCAAAAAAAAATTGAGCCTGAAACTAAAAAAACAGTAACCAATGAAATTAAAGAAAATACAACCTCAAATAAAATAATAGATCAAATAAGAAATATTTCCCAAGAAGAAAAGAATAAACCACAAGTACAAACTGAAATTAAGGCAGAAAATAAAATACTTATAAATTCTTTTGACGATCTATTATTAATCTGCTCAGAAAAAAAAGAAATCAAATTGAAATATGAATTAGAAAAAAATGTCAACCTAGTAAAATTTGAAAAAAGCAGAATAGAGATATCTTTTAACGATAGTTTAGATAAAGATTTTGTTAAAGATTTATCATCGAAACTTTTTGATTGGACTGCTGAGCGATGGATTATTACTTTTAGTAAATCTAAAGGCGAAATGTCTGTAAAAGAAAAACAACTTAACAATAAGAAACTTTTAATTGATGAAGCAAAAAATTCAGAAGCTTATAAAAATATAATAGAAAATTTTCCTGATGCAGAATTAATAGACGTTAAGATAAAAAACGATGAGGGTCAAAATGACTGATTTCAGTAAGATTTTAGATAAAGCTAAAGAGCTTGAAGCAAAAATGAAAGAAAGCCAACAGAAAATTAAGGAAATAAGAGTAGAGGGCGTTTCTGGCTCTAATTCTGTAACAATAACTCTTGATGGTGAAGGTGAAATGCAAACAATAAAATTATCTGATGAAATTATGAAAGAAGACAAAGCTATTATTGAAGATTTAATTGTTGCCGCTCATAATAACGCTAAAGCACTGTTAAAATCGAAGACTTCTGAAGAAATTTCAAAAGCTACCGGTGGATTTGGTATACCAGGCTTTAAATGGCCCTTATAATAGATGCAAAATATTAGTGAGATTGAAGAATTAATAAAATTAATATCTAGGTTGCCTGGCTTAGGTCCAAAATCTGCAAAACGAATTGTTCTTAAACTAATTAATAATCGAGATGAATTAGTGAAACCAATGGCAAACACTTTGGCTCAGGTTTACAAAAATGTAATCAGATGCAATTCTTGTGGATCACTAAAGTCTAATTTGAGCGGATGCGTTAATTGTGAGAATACAAAAAATAAGTATTCCAAAATTTGTGTAGTTGAAGACATTGCTGATCAATGGTCAATTGAAAATTCAAATATTTTTCAAGGTTATTTTCATATATTAGGTGGAACTATTTCTTCAGTAGGTCAACGAAAAGAGGATCTTCTAGTACACTCTTTAGTCGAGAGAGTAAATAAAGAAAAAATTGAAGAGGTAATATTAGCAACAAGTGCAACAGTCGAAGGACAGACAACTGCATATTACGTTCAAGATAGTCTAAAAAATTTAGATGTAAAAATTACAAAGTTAGCACAAGGATTACCTGTTGGTGGCGAAATAGAAAGTTTAGATGATGGAACTTTATTTTCAGCTTTTAAAAACCGTTCAAATTTAATTTCTAATTCAGATTAGATTTTTTTTCTAATCTATTAATATGTAATAATGGTTCAGTATATCCAGAGGGCTGCTGCTTGCCTTTGAATACCAAATCACATGCAGTTTTGAAAGCTATTGAGTTTTCGAAGTCGTCACTCATTTTAATATAATTAGAGTCATTCTTATTTTGACCATCAACAATTTTTGCCATTTCTTTCATAATTTCTGTTACTTGAATTTCTGTAGTAATTCCATGATGTATCCAGTTTGCAATATGTTGCGAGGAAATTCTTAAAGTTGCTCTATCTTCCATTAGACCTACATTGTTAATATCTGGAACTTTAGAACAACCTATTCCTTGATCAACCCATCTCACCACATATCCAAGTAATGTTTGGGCTGAATTACTTATTTCATTATTTATTTCTTCAACAGACCAATTGGTTCTATCTGCCACTGGTATTGTTAGAAGATCATCAAGTTTGCCTTGATCCCTGTTTAAAATTTTTTTCTGTTCGTCAAAAATATTTATTTCATGATAATGTAGGGCGTGAAGAGCAGCAGCAGTTGGAGATGGCACCCAAGCACAATTTGCACCAGCTTTTAAATGGCCTGTTTTTTGTTCCATCATATCCTTCATTTTGTCAGGCATAGCCCACATACCTTTACCAATTTGAGCTTTACCAGAAAAACCACATTTTAATCCAATATCCACATTTCTGTTTTCGTAAGCTGTAATCCATTTTGATGACTTCATTTCTCCCTTTTTAATCATAGGTCCTGCCATCATTGATGTATGCATTTCATCACCAGTTCTATCTAAAAATCCTGTATTTATAAAAAATACTCTATTTTTTAATGACCTAATACACTCTTTCAAATTAGAGGATGTTCTTCTTTCTTCATCCATTATTCCTATTTTGCATGTATATTTTTTTAATCCTAAAACTTCTTCTACTTTTGAAAAAATTAAATCTGTAAATGCTGTTTCTTCTGGTCCATGCATTTTAGGTTTAACAATATATATAGATCCAGTTCGTGAATTATTTTTTTTCTTTAAATCATGAAGTGCTGCAGCTGTCGTTATAAATGCATCTAAAATACCTTCTGGCACTTCATATCCATCATCTAAAATAATGGATGGGTTCGTCATTAAATGCCCAACATTTCTTACAAGCAGAAGGCTTCTGCCATGTAATTTTAAACCCTTACCATCCCTAGAAATATAACTTCTATTTGGATTTAGCTTTCTCTCATATAATTTTCCATCCTTTTCAAATTTTGACTTTAGGTCTCCACGCATTAAACCTAGCCAATTTCTGTAACAAACAATTTTATCTTCTGAGTCAACTGCTGCTACACTGTCTTCATTATCACAAATAGTTGATACTGCTGATTCCACTATTATATCGCTTATACCTGCATGGTCTTGTTGAGCAGCAAACGCTCTAGAATCTTTTAAAATTTCAATATGCAAATTATTATTTCTTAAAATAATTGCAGAAGGATTATCACTTTCGCCTCTATGACCAATAAATTTATCTTCATCTATCAAGCTAACTAAATCAGCACCTTTAAGAATTTTTAGCTTTCCATCTTTTACGGCAAAGCTTGTTATTTTTTTCCAGCTTAAATCTTTCAATGGAAAATATTTGTCTAAAAAATCTCTGCCATACTTAATAACCATTTCACCTCTTAGTGGGTCATATCTCTCTGAAACACTATCTTCTGATTGCTCAATAATATCAGTCCCATAAAGACTATCATATAAACTCATCCATCTAGCATTTGCAGCATTCAGAGCATATCTTGCGTTCATAACTGGGACTACCAGTTGAGGCCCTGCAATTTTTGCTATCTCGTCATCAACATCTTTTGTTTCAATTTGAAAATCAGGTCCTTCATTTTTTAAATAGCCTATTTCAATTAAAAATTTTTTATACTCTTCAAAATTGAATTCGGATCCCTTATTTTTGATATGCCAATCATCAATTTTGTTCTGTAAATCTTTTCTAATGCTTATTAATTCTCTATTTTTAGGTGCTAATTCATTTACAGTTTTTTCGAAACCTGCCCAAAAATTTTCTGGTGATATTTCTGTTTCTTTAAGTAACTCATCCTTAACAAATTGAACAAGATCACTCGAAATTTTCAAACTTTTAATATTTATGTATTTTTCTTGCATAGCACTTTCGTGACCCCATCTGTATTTTTGCCTGAGAGTTTTGCTCCTTCGGCGGAATTTAATCTCTTTCCAGAGTGTTATGCCTGCATCGGTCCTTTTGCCTGAGAGTTTCCGGGGTGGTTGCTCCTTCGGCGCTAAAAATTGTTTAGTCTCTCCCGATCATGGATTTCTATCTGTTAAAATTATTTAGTCAATTAATAACAATTACCTTTAAAATAATTCATCATTTTATGGCCTTTTTTATAATTTAACTATCCGATATAACTAAATCATGAAAAATTACCTTAATTTTGAAAATGAAATTAAAAATCTTGAAAATGAGATAGAAAAATTAAAGGATCCTTATAATCAAGAAGGACTCTCAGAAGTGGATACTCAAAAAATATCTAGTACTCAAGCAGAGTTAGATGAAAAACTAAAAAATATTTACTCAAATTTAGATCCATGGCAAACAACTATGGTTGCAAGACATGAGGACAGACCAAAATCTAAATTTTTTATAGACAATTTATTTGAAGATTTTATTTCATTGTCTGGTGATCGTCATTATGGTGAAGATAAATCAGTTTTAACTGGTTTTGCAAAATTTAAAGGAAATTCAGTTTTAGTTATTGGACAGGAAAAAGGGGAGGATTTAGATAGCAGAATCGAGAGGAACTTTGGAATGATGAGACCAGAGGGATACAGGAAAACAATTCGATTAATGAATTTGGCAAACAAATTTAATATTCCAATAATTTCCTTTATAGATACTCCAGGTGCGTATCCAGGTGTTGGCGCAGAGGAAAGAGGTCAAGCAGAAGCAATTGCAAAATCAATAGAATGTTGTATGGAACTTAAGGTCCCAACAATTGCAATAATAATTGGTGAGGGCGGTTCTGGAGGAGCAATCGCTCTAGCATCTTCAAATAAAGTTATAATGTTTGAGAACGCGATCTATTCAGTTATATCTCCCGAAGGATGTGCAACTATTCTTTGGAGAGACCCAAAGAAAATGCTTGACGCTGCAAAAGCAATGAAACTCTCAGCAAAAGACTTATTGAAATTAAAAGTTATCGATGAAATTATTCCTGAGCCTTTGGGTGGTGCTCATCGAGATAGAGATACGATGCTTGAAAACTTAAAAACTTCTATCACACAAAATTTAGAATACTTCAAAGACTTATCTCCAGAGGAGATAGCAAATGAAAGAAAAAATAAGTTTTTAAAGATTGGAAGGAATGATGGATTTATTAGTACAACAGAAGATTTAAGTTCATTAACTGTCAAAAAAAATAAATTTGAAAATATTTTAAAATCAAAAAAAATACAAATTGGTATTGGTATAAGTGTTATTTTATTAGGTTTGATTTTTTTATTAATTTAAAATTATAAAGCACCGTGACAGTGTTTAAATTTTTTACCTGAGCCACAAAAACATGGTTCATTTCTTCCCATTTTTTTGGTTTGATTTTTTTGAGGCAAAATCTCAGTATTATTATCTTCTTTTTTAGTTTGTTCTGTAACAACTTTTAGATTCATCAAGATTGTAACATAGTCTAATTTTAGTTTTTCTAAGAGATTTGAAAATAAATCAAAAGCTTCTTTTTTATATTCAACTAGAGGATCTCTTTGACCATAAGACCTTAAACCAACAACTTGTCTTAATTGTTCTAAATATTGAATGTGGGATTTCCAATTTAAATCAATTGATTGTAGAAAAATTCTTTTTTCAATATCTTTTGCATAATCTTCTCCAAGAATTTTAATTCTTTCATTTCTTGTCTCATTAAATTTTGAAAGTATTTTTTCTTTAAGCTCTTCATCTTTAGATGCAATTAATTCCTCGAACTCTTTATCTGTGAAACTTTTTCCTAGTATTTGCTTAATTCTGTTACTAAATTCTGTACTTTTGGGATTTGAAAGTTTTTCAATCTTTAGTTTAATTAAGTCCTTAATTATCTCTTTTAAAAATTCATCAGAATAACCAAAAATATCACTACTACTCATAGCGTTTTTTCTTTGAGAAAAAACAACATGTCTTTGATCATTAAGCACATTGTCAAATTTTATTAGGGTTTTTCTAATATCAAAATTTCTTGCCTCTACTTTCTGTTGCGCTCTCTCTAATGCTTTATTGATCCAAGGATGATCTATACTTTCTCCATCTTTAAGCCCTAACTTTTCAAGCATATTATTCATGGACTCAGAACCAAAAATTCTCATTAAGTCATCTTCTAAACTTACATAAAATACTGAACTACCCTCATCCCCTTGTCGTCCTGATCTACCTCTTGCTTGATTATCAACTCTCCTAGACTCCATTCTTTCTGTGCCAATTACAAACAAGCCACCTAAAGACTTTATTTTATCCTTGTTAATTTTGAGCTGATCATCAGGTATAGATCCTTTTTTTCCTCCAAGCTGAATATCAACTCCTCGTCCAGAAATACTGGTTGTGATAATTAAAGATCTTTCTTTACCTGCATTGGCTATAATTTCAGCCTCATTTTCATGATTTTTAGCATTAAGAACTACATGTTTAATATTTTTTTTATTCAATAAATTTGAATAAACCTCAGATTTATTAATACTCGATGTAAAAACCAATATTGGTTGGCCAAGCTCATTTCGTTGAATAATTTTATCAACAATTGCATTATTTTTTTCTTCTTCAGTTCTAAATATTAAATCATTTAAATCTTTTCTGATCATTTCTTTATTAGTGGGGATTACTACAACTGGTAAATCATAAATTTCAAAGAACTCTGCAGATTCAGTTAATGCAGTACCAGTGCAACCTGCTAGCTTTTTATAAAGTTTAAAATAATTTTGATAGGTGATCGAAGCTAAGGTTTGATTTTCTGCCTGAACATCAATTTTTTCTTTTGCCTCTAGTGCCTGGTGCAAGCCATCTCCAAATCTTCTACCCTCAAGAATTCTACCAGTTAATTCATCAATTATTTTCAAACTTCCATCTTTTACAATATAGTCTTTGCCTTTCTCAAATAAATGATTTGCTCTTAAAGCTTGATTAACATGATGAACCAAATGTAGGTTTTCTGGATCATAAAAATTATCATTTTTTAAAATTCCTACATTTGAAAAAAGTTTTTCAACATTATTAATTCCATCGTTTGTTAAAAGAATATTTTTTTCTTTTTCATCAATTTCAAAATCTTTGTCATTTAAAATTTTTATTATTTTATCAATTGCTAGATACTGTGCAGTCTTATCCTCAGCAGACCCAGATATTACCAAAGGTGTTCTCGCTTCATCAATTAAGCAAGAATCTATTTCATCAACAATCGAAAATGAATGTTCTCTTTGGACCATCTCGTTTTGTGAAAATTTCATATTATCCCTAAGATAATCAAATCCTAATTCACTATTTGTTGCATAGGTTATATCGCAATCATAATTTTTTTTACGTTCTTCATCACTTTGGTCGTTATTAATAAACCCCGAAGTTAACCCAAGTAAATTATAAATTAATCCCATTTCTATTGAGTCTCTTTTTGCCAAATAATCATTAACAGTTACTATATGAACTCCTTTTTCACTTAGTGCGTTTAAATAAGCTGCCAACGTGATTGTTAAAGTTTTTCCTTCACCTGTTCTCATCTCAGCGATTTTACCCTCATGAAGAATAACACCGCCAATTAATTGAACATCAAAATGTTTTTCTTTTCGAGTTCTTTTCGAAGCTTCTCTTACAAGTGCAAAAGCTTCAGGCATTATATCATTTAATGATCTTCCATTTTTAATTAGATCTTTAAGTTCTAAAGTTTTTTTAGGAAAATCTGTATCACTTAAATTTATAAATTTTTCCTCTAGCGAATTAATTTTTTCAACAATCTTGCTGATTCTATCAAGCTCTTTTTGGTTGCTAGATTTAATAAATTTGGAGATTAGATTTAATGGATTAAACATGACTATTTGATTTATTCTTTAAATATTATGTTTAATATATGTATTAAATAAATAATTTAAACAATATGGGAATTAATTTAACAAATTTTTTATCTTCACAATCAAAAAATACTAAAATGATTGATTTTCAAGACTTAGATCATATTGATGGTCTATCAATTTCAGTACTAAGCGCAAATTTATACAAAAATGATAGAGATGATTTAGCAATGTTTTATTTCAGAGATGGTGCAAATCATGCCTCGCTATATACTCAGTCTAAAATTGTGTCTGAAAATATAAAATGGAACTTAAATCAAAAAACTAAAAAAGTATTTTCTTTAATTGTAAACACAAGAAATGCAAACGCATTTACAGGTAAAGAAGGATATGAAAGTTTAAAAAAATTAGCAGATTTAGTATCAAAAAATTTGACAGAGAAACAAAAGCAAGACGAGGATATACCTAAAAAAATAAATCCAAAAGAAATTCTATTTGGCTGCACAGGAACAATAGGAGAAGAGTTTCCATTTGAAAAAATATCTCATCAAATACCTAATTTAATTAATAAAATTCGTTACACACAAAATAAATTTATTTGGATGAAAGCTGCTCTTGGAATAATGACTACTGACACTAAGCCAAAAATTGCAATGGAAGAATGCAATATAGGAAGTGAGAAAGTTAAAATTTACGGGATTGCTAAAGGCTCTGGCATGATACATCCCAATATGGCGACAACTTTAGCTTACATTTTTACAGACGCGAGTTTATCTAATGATATTTTAAGTAAATTATTAAAAAAAAATATCTTTAACACTTTCAATGCCATTTCTTGTGATGGAGATACTAGCACAAATGACATGGTGTCTATTTTTGCAACTAATAAAATTAATAATTCAAAAATAAAAAGTATAAATGAAAATAAAATAAAAAACTTCGATAAAGCCTTAAATAACGTTCTATTAAATTTAGCCAAAAGAGTTGTTGCAGATGGTGAAGGTGCATCAAAATTTATTTCAATTAATGTGTCTAAATGTAAAAATGAAATAGAAGCAAAAAAAATAGCTTTTTCAATAGGAAACTCACCTTTAGTAAAAACTGCAATTGCAGGTGAGGATCCAAATTGGGGAAGAATTATAATGGCTATAGGCAAAGCTGGACCAAAAATTAATTTAAAAAAACTATGTATAAAATTAGGAAATATAAAAATAGTTCAAGATGGGAAACTGTACCAAAATTACAGTGAAGAGGTAGCGTCTAAATATATGAAAAATGAAAATATTGATATTAGTGTTGAGGTTTACACGGGAAAAAAAGATTTTACCTCATACACTATGGATCTAACCAAGAAATATATAAATATTAATGCAGACTACAGAAGCTAAATAATATTGAAAATTTTTATTTAAAACCTATTTATTAAATATGATTAAATACAAGTTAATTTGCAAAGATTGTAATATTAAATTTGATAGTTGGTTTGCGTCATCTAATGAATATGAAAAGCTAAAAAAAAGAAAATTTTTAAATTGTCATAGTTGTAACTCATTAAAAGTAGAAAAAACTTTAATGGCTCCGAAATTAATAAATAGTAAAACTAAATATGAAACAAAATTTAATACTGTAAAATACCAAAAAATCAAAAAAACTATTAAAAATTATCAAAAGTTTATTAAAAATAATTTTAAATATGTAGGAGACAATTTCGCTTACGAGGCAAGATCAATCCACTATAATAATAAAAAAAAATCTAAAGGCATATATGGAAGTGCCTCAACACAAGATCTTAAAGAGCTAAAAGATGAGGGAATAGAGGCTCAGATATTTCCATGGGTAGAAGATAAGGAAAATTAATTTTTTAAAAATTTAGCAATATAATTAACTGAAAGGTCATTTGTAATACTCCACTCATCTTTAATTATATTAAAATGCATTCCATTAAACTTTTTTAAAGATAAATTATTTTTGGTCAAAATCTTTTTAAGCTCATCAGGCTTAACAAATTTTTCCCACTCATGAGTTCCGATTGGTAACCATCTTAAAACATACTCTGCTCCAACTATAGCAAACACATATGACTTTAAAGTTTTGTTAATCGTTGCGACAAACATCAATCCATTTTTCTTAAGAAGTTTAGAGCATGATTTTAGGAAGAGAGAAATATCTTCTACATGCTCAACTATTTCCATATTGAGTATTACATCAAATTTTTTTGTAATTTTTAATTTTTCAGGAGACGAACAAATATAATCTATTTTAAGTCCATTCTTTTTTGCATGAAGTTTCGCAATTTTAATATTTTTAATTGATGCATCTATACCTGTAATATTGGCACCCAATCTACACATTGGTTCAGAAAGTAATCCCCCACCACAACCAATATCTAAAATATTAATTCCAGATAAAGGATTAGCTTTATTTCTGGTTTTAAATTGTTCAATTATATTTTCTTTAATGTATTTAATCCTTATTGGATTGAATTTGTGCAAAGGTTTAAATTTTCCACGGGGATCCCACCATTCATCCGCCATATTTGAAAATTTTTCTATTTCTTTTTTGTTTACGCTACTCATGTAAGATAATTAGTTGACATAGCAATTAAGATGTATTTTATCAAACATTAATTAAATAATTATTTAGTTGATCATGAAAACTGTAGTACTTAAATTTGGTGGAACTTCTGTTGGTAGCATAGATAGAATTAAAAAAGTATGTAAAATTATAGCTTCTTATAAAAAGAAAAAATATAAAGTGGTTGTAATTTCTTCCGCTATGAGTGGTGTTACTAATGATCTAGTTAATAAATCAAAGTCAATTAGTAACAATTTTGATTTAGCAGAATATGACGCACTAGTATCTACCGGTGAACAAGTTTCATGTGCGCTTCTAGCAGGCCGATTGAAACATATTGGCTTAAAATCTAGATCTTGGTTATCTTGGCAGCTACCTATTGTTACAGAGGGTAATTACTCGAGTGCTAGAATAGATAAAATAAATATAAAGGAATTAAATAAATATATTAAAAGTGGTGGCATTCCAATTGTTACTGGCTTCCAGGGAATTAATAAAAATTTTAGAATTACGACTATTGGTAGAAGTGGATCTGATGCTACAGCAATAATGTTAGCTAAATATATTAAAGCTGATGAATGTATAATTTATACAGATGTAGAAGGCATTTATACTACTGACCCGAGACAGCATAAAAAAGCAAAAAAAATTAAAAAAATTTTTTACGATGAGATGCTTGAAATGGCATCATTAGGCTCAAAGGTTATGCAACCAACTTCAATTCAGGATGCAAAGCTGAATAAAATAGATATTAAAGTCAAATCCTCTTTTGCATTAAAGTCTGGAACTTTAATTACAAATTCTAAAAAATCATTTAGTGACCAAATAATTACTGGAATTTCGTCAACTAAAAATGATGCTAAAATTACAGTAGTAGGTGTGAAAGATAGACCGGGCGTTGCTGCATCAATTTTTAAACCGTTATCAAAAAATTTGATTAACGTTGATATGGTTATTCAAAATATCTCACAAAATGGAAAAAATACCGATTTGACTTTTACAATCAAATCTGAAGATCTTAAAAAAACTGAAAAGCTAATAAAAGAAAACAAAAGAATTACATATAAAAAATTATCTTTTGACAGAAATGTTTCCAAGGTGTCAATTATTGGTGTTGGAATGATTACCACACCTGGAATAACTTATAGAATGTTCCAAGCTTTAGCAGCAAAGAAAATAAATATTTTAGTAATTTCAACATCTGAAATTAAAATTTCAGTTTTAGTATCAGCAAAGCATGTTAAAAAGGCAATTGCATCTTTACATAAAGAATTTAAATTAGATTAATTAAATGAGTGTTAGACCATTTAGAGATATCAGAAGACGAAAAACAAAAGTGATAAATGTTGGTGATGTTAAAATTGGTGGAGATAACCCAATTTCTGTCCAATCAATGACCAACACTCTAACAACAGATGTTAAAGCAACAATAAATCAAATTAATGATATTGCTGAGGAAGGGGCTGATATAGTTAGAGTTTCATGTCCAGATGTAGAGTCAACCAACGCTCTTAAAGAAATAGTTAAACACATATCAATCCCAGTAGTAGCAGATATTCATTTTCATTATAAAAGGGCAATTGAAGCTGCTGAAAACGGAGCTAAATGTTTAAGGATAAATCCTGGAAATATTGGTGAAGAGTCAAAAATTCACGAAGTTCTTAGTGCTGCTAAGAATAATGGTTGCTCTGTTAGAATTGGAGTAAATGCTGGATCATTAGAAAAAGATATACTAGAAAAATTTAAAGAACCTTGTCCGGAAGCCCTAGTGGAAAGTGCATTAAGAAATATAAAAATATTAGAAGATAAAGATTTTTTTAATTTTAAGATAAGTGTTAAGTCTTCTGACGTTTTTTTATCAATAGGTGCTTACAGACAATTATCTAAAATATGTGATTATCCTCTCCATTTGGGAATTACTGAGGCAGGAAGTTTTGTATCTGGAAGTATAAAGTCATCTATAGGACTTGGAAGTCTTTTAATGGATGGGATTGGAGATACAATAAGGATTTCTTTGTCAGATAATCCAACAAAAGAGGTTACAATTGGAAATGAAATTTTAAAATCGTTAAACCTAAGAAACAGGGGTGTTAAAATTATATCTTGTCCCTCTTGTGCAAGACAAGCTTTTCAAGTCATTGACACTGTAAAAATATTAGAGGAAAAACTATCTCACATTAAAACACCCATAACTCTCTCAATAATTGGGTGTGTTGTAAATGGTCCAGGTGAGGCAGCTATGACTGACATAGGTATTACCGGAGGTGGAAAAGGAACTAATATGCTTTATTTGTCTGGAGTTCAAAATGAAAAGGTTTTGACTAAAGACATTATTGAAAAAGTAGTTACTGAAGTTGAAAAAAAGGCATCTGAGCTCGAAAATTAAAAATGATACCCAATAAAACAATAGAAGAACTTATATCAAGGCATTCTACTTTGGAAAAAGATTTATCTTCTGGAACTATAGACAAAAAGGTATTTGCAGAAAAATCAAAAGAATATTCAGATGTAAATGAAATTATAGAAAATGCAAAAAAATATATTTCATTTGATAATGATAAGAAAGAACTAGAAAAAATATTAAATGATACTTCATCAGATGAAGAATTAAGAAATATGGCTGAAACCGAGTTAGGTGATTTACAAAAACAACATCAAAAAAATGAAAAAAAATTAAAATTATTTTTACTACCAAAAGACGAAGCAGATAAAAAAAATGCTATTATTGAAATAAGAGCTGGAACAGGTGGGCTAGAGGCAAGTTTATTTGCATCTGATCTTTTTAAAATGTATGAAAAAGTAAGTCATAAAAAAAAATGGTCTTTAGAACTAATTTCAATTTCAAGAAGTGATGCTGGCGGACTAAAGGAAGTTATAGCCTCTATTAAAGGTAATAATATTTATTCAACACTTAAATATGAGAGTGGAGTTCATAGAGTACAAAGAGTTCCTGATACAGAAACGCAAGGAAGGGTCCACACATCGGCAGCAACTGTCGCTGTTTTACCTGAAGCAGAAGAAGTTGATTTAAAGATAAACGATTCAGATTTAAGAATTGACGTATTTAGAGCTGGTGGACCTGGAGGGCAATCAGTAAATACTACTGATAGCGCTGTAAGAATAACCCATATCCCCAGTGGACTATCTGTCTCTCAGCAAGATGAAAAATCACAACATAAAAATAAAGCAAAAGGATTGAAAATACTGAGAGCACGTTTGTACGAATTAGAGAGATCTAGAATTGATCAAGAACGATCAAAAGATCGTAAAACTAAAATTGGGACAGGAGATAGGTCAGAACGTATTAGAACTTATAATTTTCCTCAGGGAAGAGTCACTGATCATAGAATAAACTTAACATTACATAGATTAGAAGAATTTTTAGAAGGCGAAGCCTTTGATGAGATGATTGAGTCATTAACTTTACAAGCCCAAGAAGAGAGCCTAAGTAATTTAAAATAATGAATATTAATTCAGCAATTATTCAAGGTGCAAAAGTTTTAAAACAGAACTTAATTAAAAATTCTTATTTAGATTCCGAGATACTAATGACTAAGGCAATCCAAAAAGACAAAAAATATATTTTGCTTAATTCAAAAAGAGATCTCCATAAAGAGGATTTAAATGCTTTTCAAAAATTGATTATGAAACGATCAAATGGAAAGCCAATTGCTTATTTAACAAATAAAAAATTTTTTTGGAACTCAGAATTTTTTATATCTGACGGTATTTTGATACCTCGACCAGATACAGAATTGGTTATTGAGAAAGTTTTAGATTTAACTAAATATAAAAAGAAATTAAACATATTAGAGATTGGTGTTGGATCAGGATGTATACTTTTATCAATTTTAAAAGAGAGAAAAAGTTTTTATGGAACAGGAATTGATATAAGCAAAAGTTGTTTAAAAATAAGTAAATTAAACGCTATTAAGCTCAAAGTAAGCTCCAAACTTAAATTATACAAATCAGATGTTGACAAATTCACTTTAGGCAAATATGATTTAATTATATCTAACCCTCCATATATAAAAAAAAATAATATTAAATATTTGGAAAAAGATGTTGCTAAGTTTGAACCAAAACTAGCTTTAGATGGTGGATTGGATGGCTTATCAGAAATCAGAAAAGTAATTAAGAAATCATCTGAACTGATTAAAAGTAATGGTAAATTTGTTTTAGAGATCGGTTTTGATCAAAAAAATAAAGTAATTAGTTTATTAAAAAAAGAGGGATTTTATATTAACAGCATTAACAAAGATCTTGCTAAAAACGATCGATGTATAGTCTGTACAAAAATATAGCTTTTAAAAATCATGGTAACATTTAGGAACAATAATAATAGAAGACATAATTTTAGAAGAAATGACAGAAACTTCAAATCAAATGGGGACAGACCAAAATTTGGATCAAATTTCTCTAACAATGAAAATTTTAAAAGAAAAGCGCCTGGAAGAAACAACCACAATGCTCCAAAATTGATTGAAAAATATAACGATCTCGCAAGAGAAGCCTCTTCAAATGGTGACAAAATTTTATCTGAAAATTATCTACAACACGCTGATCATTTCACTAGAGTTTTGAACGAAAGAGAAAGTATTAGAAGAGAGAGATTTTCTGAGAATAAAATTGAGGGGAGTACTAACCCTTCAGCGGAAACCAAGATACCAAATGAGGAAATTTCAAAAACTAATCTAGCTAATGTTTCAGAAAATGAGAACGACGAAGAAAAAGTATCAGAGCCTCAAGTTTAAATCCTTAATTTAATCCTATAATTTTTTCGGATCTTAAAACATCCAATTTGATTTTTTTAGTCTCAAAAAGTTTTCTTTCATCATTTTTTAAAATCTTTCCTGATGGCAGCTTTAGTTTTTGAGAGTTAACTTTTTTTCCATTAACTATAACTTCGTAATGTAAATGAGGACCAGTTGATTTACCTGTAGATCCCACGTATCCAATAGTTTGACCTTGTTTAACTCTTACACCAGTTTTAATTCCGCGAGCAAATTTTGACATATGAGCATAAATAGTTTGATAAGTTGAATTATGTCTAATTTTTACACAATTACCTCCACCACCACACCATCCGGCTTTTTTTACAATACCATCTCCAGATGCCATTATAGGAGTTCCCATTGGTGCTGCAAAATCGGTTCCTCTATGCATTTTATTAAATCCATCGATGGGATGTTTTCTCATTCCAAAAGGAGATGAAAGTCTAGCCCCATTTATTGGAGTCTTCATTAATGCTTTTTTAACACTCTTTCCATTCTTATCATAATGACCTTCACTTCCATCTTTATCAAAATAATATAAACTGTTATCTTGACCACTAAGTTTTAAATTAGCAAAAAGAATGTCTCCAGTTTCAGCTATCTCGTTTTTTTCGTTTAAAAATATTTCATACATAATTTGAAATTTATCTTGTTTTCTAATATCTCTTTGAAAATCTACTTTAAAACCATAAATTCTTGCGAATTCAATTATTGTATTAGCTGGAATATTTTGGTCAGATGCAGCCTTATAAAGACTTTGTAAAATTAAATTTTCTTTATAAACTATTTTTTTGTTTAATTTAATTGATAAAATTTCTTCATTGAATTTATCATTTTCAATATTTCGTTTTAAAAATATTTTTTGAGTATTAGAAGTTTGGTATACAAATTCACTAATTTTATTGTTTGTTTTGTCTAAATTAAATTGAATTATTTGTTTTGTATTTAACTTATTAAGATTAACTTTATTTTCAAGAGATTTTTTTATCTTAATTATTTCGCTTTTTTCAATTGAATAGCTTTCTAAAATTTTATCAAAAGTTTCTCCAGATTTAATTTTATGTTTAATTTTTTTGTACTTAGGCTCTAGATTATCAACTAAGTGACTTAAGGTTTTTTTAAAATAAATATTATTTATAAAGTTGTTATAAGCCTGGATATTTTTATCTTTTGTGAAATTAAAATAACTTGTTGAAACAACAGTGACAACAAATAAAAAAATTAGTCCAAAAATTTGAATGTTTTTTCTGATCTTACTTTTAAAAATTTTTAGCATTTGAAAATGAATTGAATATAATTATTAGTTTAGAGAAACTTAAAAATCAAAAAAAACCAGTTAAACTTGACCATTTTAAGGCTTTTTTTTAATGTTAAATGCTTGATTTCCTATTATTTTAGCCTATAAGCACTGAACTTCCTCAATAAAATTATTGTAAACACAATAAATAAATGAGGTTTATTGAGCCTTTTTTGCTCAATTAGTTATTTAAAAAGTAAAAATTTAAGAAGAGAAGTGTGGACGGTTAAGGTTACCAAAATTTGTCGTACACACTTCAACATCATATAAATTTTATTCTTAGAATTTATATGGAAGCTAGTGTGCGCCGTTTTTAAACTTGAGAGTTTGATCATGGCTCAGAACGTACGCTGGCGGCACGCCTAACACATGCAAGTCGAACGAAGTAGCAATACTTAGTGGCAGACGGGTGAGTAACATGTAGGTATCTGCCCTTTGGCCTGGAATAACACGAGGAAACTTGTGCTAATACCGGATAAGTCTTTACGGAGAAAGCTTTATGCACCATTGGATGAGCCTGCACTTGATTAGTTTGTTGGTGGGGTAATGGCCTACCAAGACTGTGATCAATAGCTGATTTGAGAGGATGATCAGCCACATTGGGACTGAGACACGGCCCAAACTCCTACGGGAGGCAGCAGTGGGGAATCTTGCACAATGGAGGAAACTCTGATGCAGCGATGCCGCGTGAGTGAAGAAGGCCCTTGGGTTGTAAAGCTCTTTCGTCGGGGAAGAAAATGACTGTACCCGAATAAGAAGGTCCGGCTAACTTCGTGCCAGCAGCCGCGGTAATACGAAGGGACCTAGCGTAGTTCGGAATTACTGGGCTTAAAGAGTTCGTAGGTGGTTGAAAAAGTTGGTGGTGAAATCCCAGAGCTTAACTCTGGAACTGCCATCAAAACTTTTCAGCTAGAGTATGATAGAGGAAAGCAGAATTTCTAGTGTAGAGGTGAAATTCGTAGATATTAGAAAGAATACCAATTGCGAAGGCAGCTTTCTGGATCATTACTGACACTGAGGAACGAAAGCATGGGTAGCGAAGAGGATTAGATACCCTCGTAGTCCATGCCGTAAACGATGTGTGTTAGACGTTGGAAATTTATTTTCAGTGTCGCAGGGAAACCGATAAACACACCGCCTGGGGAGTACGACCGCAAGGTTAAAACTCAAATGAATTGACGGGGACCCGCACAAGTAGTGGAGCATGTGGTTTAATTCGAAGATACGCGCAGAACCTTACCAACACTTGACATGTTCGTCGCAACTCTAAGAGATTAGAGTTTTCGGTTCGGCCGGACGAAACACAGGTGCTGCATGGCTGTCGTCAGCTCGTGTCGTGAGATGTTGGGTTAAGTCCCGCAACGAGCGCAACCCTCACTTTTAGTTGCCATCATTAAGTTGGGCACTCTGAAAGAACTGCCAGTGATAAGCTGGAGGAAGGTGGGGATGACGTCAAGTCCTCATGGCCCTTACGTGTTGGGCTACACACGTGCTACAATGGTATCTACAACAGGAAGCAAGACTGCGAAGTTAAGCAAATCCCGAAAAGATACCTCAGTTCGGATTGCACTCTGCAACTCGAGTGCATGAAGCTGGAATTACTAGTAATCGTGGATCAGCGTGCCACGGTGAATGCGTTCCCGGGTCTTGTACACACCGCCCGTCACACCATGGGAGTTGGTTCTACCTTAAGGCAAGGTTTTAAACCCTTGACCACGGTATAGTCAGCGACTGGGGTGAAGTCGTAACAAGGTAGCCGTAGGGGAACCTGCGGCTGGATTACCTCCTTTCTAAGGATGAATGAAAGTAAAATTTCATTCTAAATAATATACATCGGTAATGTTGACCGTCCTCATTTCTCTTCTTAAAATAGTGTTTCTCTTGCATGGGGGCCGGTAGCTCAGTTGGTTAGAGCACACCCTTGATAAGGGTGGGGTCGAAAGTTCGAGTCTTTCTCGGCCCACCAAAATAAGATCATGGGGGATTAGCTCAGCTGGGAGAGCGCCTGATTTGCATTCAGGAGGTCAGCGGTTCGATCCCGCTATCCTCCACCAAAGAACACTTAGTTATAAAAAATTGTAAATAAAAATAATAATTAATATCAATATCTATATCCGAACATTAGTGATGTTATTAGCTAATGTTCAAAATAAAAATTTGATTCAACGCAGAATTTTTTTCTGTGCATAAATCAAGCGTTTAAGGGCGTGTAGTGGATGCCTTGGCACTGAAAGCCGATGAAGGACGTGATATACTGCGATAAGTTTCGGGGAGCTGTATGTAAGTTTTGATCCGAAAATTTCCGAATGGGGAAACCCACCACTTAATGTGGTACTTTAAACTGAATACATAGGTTTAAAGAGACAACCTGGAGAACTGAAACATCTAAGTAACCAGAGGAAAAGAAATCAATTGAGATTCCGTTAGTAGTGGCGAGCGAACGCGGACTAGGCCAGTAGTTTTGTTAAAAAAATTTGAATAGTTTGGAAATGCTAACCATAGAGGGTGATAGTCCCGTATGAGTAATGTTTAACAAAATTCTTGAGTAAAGCGGGACACGTGAAATCCTGCTCGAATATAGGGGGACCACCCTCTAAGCCTAAATACTCTTCAGTGACCGATAGTGAACTAGTACCGTGAGGGAAAGGTGAAAAGAACCCCTATTAGGGGAGTGAAATAGAACCTGAAACTGCATGCCTACAATCAGTCGAAGCTCTTTTTAGAGTGACGGCGTACCTTTTGTATAATGGGTCAGTGACTTAATTTATAAAGCAAGCTTAAGCCATCTAGGTGTAGGCGCAGCGAAAGCAAGTCTTAATAGGGCGATTAGTTTTATGAATTAGACCCGAAAACGAATGAGCTTACCATGAGCAGGTTGAAAGTTGGGTAACACCAACCGGAGGACCGAACCAGTTGACGTTGAAAAGTCTTTGGATGACTTGTGGTAAGGGGTGAAAGGCCAACCAAATTCGTAGATAGCTGGTTTTCCGCGAAAACTATTTAGGTAGTGCGATGAATAAATAGATGCTTAGAGGTAGAGCACTAAATGGGCTAGGGGGAAGAGATTCTTACCAAACCTAATAAAACTCCGAATGCTAAGTATTGTTCTTCATCAGACAGACTGTGGGTGCTAAGGTCCATGGTCGAGAGGGAAAGAGCCCAGACCACCAGATAAGGTCCCCAAATTATGATTAAGTGTGAAAGGATGTGGAAATTCCTTAACAGCCGGGAGGTTGGCTTAGAAGCAGCCATCCTTTAAAGATAGCGTAACAGCTCACCGGTCTAATAGAGTTTCTGCGCCGAAGATGTAACGGGGCTAAAATCATATACCGAATCTGTGGGTTTATAAAACTTTCGAGTTTTATAAGCGGTAGCGGAACGTTCTGTAAGCCTGTGAAGGGATACCTGTGAGGGATCCTGGAGGTATCAGAAGTGCGAATGCTGACATAAGTAACGATAAAAGAAGTGAAAAACTTCTTCGCCGAAAATCCAAGGGTTTCTGCGCAAGGTTAATCCGCGCAGAGTTAGTCGGCACCTAAGGCGAGGGCGAAAGCCGTAGTCGATGGAAATAAGGTTAATATTCCTTAACCAGATGGTAGTGACGGATCTTGTAAGTTGTAAGTTCTTAATGGATTGAGCTTGCCGCGAAAAGGTTCCAAGAAATAGCTCCATCATAAGACCGTACCCTAAACCGACACAGGTGGATTAATAGAGTATATTTAGGCGCTTGAGAGAATGATGTTGAAGGAACTCGGCAAAATGCTTCCGTAACTTCGGGATAAGGAAGACCTATTTTTAGGCAACTACAAATGGGTGGCACAAGCCAGGGAGAAGCGACTGTTTATCAAAAACACAGGGCTCTGCTAACACGTAAGTGGATGTATAGGGTCTGACGCCTGCCCGGTGCTGGAAGGTTAATGCGGTTGGTGCAAGCTAACTTCTGAAGCCCCAGTAAACGGCGGCCGTAACTATAACGGTCCTAAGGTAGCGAAATTCCTTGTCGGGTAAGTTCCGACCTGCATGAATGGCGTAACGATTTCTCCGCTGTCTCCAACATCAACTCAGTGAAATTGAATTCTCCGTGAAGATGCGGAGTTCGCGTAGTTAGACGGAAAGACCCCGTGCACCTTTACTGCAACTTTACATTGGTATTAGGAAAAACATATTTAGTATAGGAGGGAGACATTGAAGCAAAGGCGTCAGCTTTTGTGGAGTCAACAGTGAAATACCTCTTTTGTTTTTCTTGATATCTAACTGATTGCCGTCATCCGGCATCAAGACATTGTATGGTGGGTAGTTTGACTGGGGCGGTCGCCTCCCAAATAGTAACGGAGGCGTGCGAAGGTAGGCTCAGAACGGTCAGAAATCGTTCGTAGAGTGCAATGGCATAAGCCTGCCTGACTGTGAGACTGACAAGTCGAGCAGAGACGAAAGTCGGTCATAGTGATCCGGTGGTTCTGAGTGGAAGGGCCATCGCTCAACGGATAAAAGGTACGCCGGGGATAACAGGCTGATACTGCCCAAGAGCTCATATCGACGGCAGTGTTTGGCACCTCGATGTCGGCTCATCACATCCTGGGGCTGGAGCAGGTCCCAAGGGTTTGGCTGTTCGCCAATTAAAGTGGTACGTGAGCTGGGTTCAGAACGTCGTGAGACAGTTCGGTCCCTATCTGCTATGCGTGTAGAAGAATTGAGAGGAGTTGACCCTAGTACGAGAGGACCGGGTTGAACATACCACTGGTGGACCGGTTGTAGCGCCAGCTGCAGTGCCGGGTAGCTAAGTATGGAAGAGATAACTGCTGAAAGCATCTAAGCGGGAAACTCACCTCAAAACTAGTTCTTCCTATAGAGCCGTGGTAGACCACCACGTTGATAGGCTGGATGTGGAAGCGCAGTAATGCGTGCAGCTGACCAGTACTAATAGCTCAATTGGCTTGATTTATGCACTGAAAAAAATTTTTTATGATATTACAATCTTATTAATTTATTTTTTCAATTTACGAAAAAAAAAAAATATTAAATTTTCTATAGTTAAGTTAGATAACAACCTTTAAATTTAATCTCGCAAATAAGCAGGTTATTCAACAGGTTAATCCTTTATTTTACAAAATTAGCTAAAATAAATATCTTGTATATAAATTGATGTAATTTAGTTATTTTAATTATTTTTAAATTATGAAATAAAAAATGAAATTAAAGAAAATTATAATCACAGGAGGTTGTGGATTTATAGGATCAAGTCTAACTGATTTCCTGATTAAGAAAGGTTATAAAATTTATATAATTGATAACTTCTCAAATAACAAAATTATTAAACCTAATAAAAAATCAAAATTTTATAAAATTGACATAAGTAATATTGATAAAATAAATAGAATTAAGGGTGTGCATGCAATAATTCATCTTGCAGCTATAGCAGACATTTTAATCAGCAAGGATAATGAAAAAGAATATTTTAATAATAATTTAAAGGGTCTTCAAGATGTATTAAATTTTTGTAGTAATAATAAAATTAAAAAATTTATCTTTGCTTCTTCGGCTTCAGTTTATGGAAATAAAGACAAAACAGCAGTAAAAGAGGACCAATCGTTAGATCCTGGACATTATTACGCTTACTCGAAATTGATTGGTGAAAATATGTTAAAGTTATATTCAAAAATAAACAAGTTTGACTATACAATTTTAAGATTTTTCAATATCTATGGACCTAAATCTAATGCTGTAATCTCAACTTTTTTGGCACAAAAATTACAAGAAAAAAAAATTACAATTTTTGGAAATGGTAAACAAAGAAGAGATTTTTTATATATTGATGATTTGTGTGATGCAATTTTAAAAGTTTTTGAAAATAAAAAATCTAATAATGAAACATATAATTTAGGTTCAGGAAAATCTATCAGTATAAATCAGCTAAAGAATAAATTATCATACAAAAATTTTATAAATTTAGAAAAAAGAAGTGACGACATAGAAGTTTCAATAGCAAATATTTCAAAAATTAAAAAACATTTGAATTGGTTTCCTAAAATTTCTATTGAAGAAGGCCTTAAGAGGTCGACTGAAAATGATTTTTATAGACTAAAAAAAATGAAAATTTTATCAATTTCAAATTTAAAGAAAATGATAAAAAAATTTAATAGTTAATTTTAGGCAATTTTTTTTAAAATCATTACTGTAAATATATGATCGATATTTGTTTTTTTATTATAAGAATTTATTTTGGTCCCATCTTTTAACTGCAATTGTTTAGATACAAGGTAAAAATTTTTATTCACTTTATTGATTTCTTTTAAAAGATTTCTTTTAAAAGATTTTAAATTTTTATCATATTTCCAATTATTTATGTAACTATAAGGTGTGTCATAATCCCAAATAATTAAATATGAATTTTTTTTCATCAACTTAAATATTTTCTTAAATGTTTTTTTTAATAATTGATCTGGTGTGACGTATAGGAAGCCTCCAGTAATAATAACATCAAACTTTTTTTTTGTTTTAAAAGACACAAAAGTATCATGAAACATGTTTTTCAAATTATGCTTTTTTATGGCATAATTGATTGCCTTCATTGATGTATCTAAACCAAATACATTTGAATTAAAAAGACTATAAATTTTTTTTAAAGTTGATCCACAACCGCATCCAATTTCAAAAATATTTGAATTAGAGTTTGGTTTTAAGAATTTTACTGCCTTAACAATAGATTTATTAATTCTTGGACCATTTCTTTCAAAATATTTATCTCCTTCGGTTTTATAAAATATACTATCTTGATTTTTTTTAGACATAATTGTCGAGCTTTTTTAAAGATTTAAGGTTTTTACCTAAGTATATCATAAATTCATTAGTGTCTACTAATTTCAAATTATTTTTTATAATAAAATTTTTAAATTTTTTTAAATCTTCCTTGTTACGATATGCAGTTTCATACTTAAAATATTTAAACTTAATTTTAAATTTATTTAAATTTTTTTTAAAATTTAAATAAATTAACATATCTCTTATTATTAACTTTGTAAGTTGAGCAGAATTTTTTTTATACTTTTTTTTCCCCTCATCTGAAAGTCTAACACAAAACAAAAGCCTGTTTTTTAATAATATATTTTTTGATAGTATTGACGCTCTATCGATAAATCTTGAAAATTGACAACTTTGTATATATGAAAAAATTTTCGGAAATTTTTTAAGATTTTTAATTTCTAAAATTAAATGTACAGATACTTTTTTCTTAAAAGTTAAAAAATTTTTTTTAAAATTGCAATAATAAGGGAAGTAAATTTGGTCTGCAAAAAATTCTTTTTTGTTTGTAAACAATTTTGTTTGATTACCAAACTTAATATTATTAATTTTGGAGTTAGTAAAAATTTTTATATTTCTCTGATTAATTAAATATTTAATTTTTTTTATTATTTGATTAGCACCACCTTTTACATAATAATATTTTATTTTTTTTAGCTCACTTTTTTTTATGTTTTTATTAATTATTCTTTCTGGAATAGGTTTAACTTTGAATAATTTAAGACCAAGTTTGTTTTTTAAAATTTTGAGAGAATCTTTATAAATAATATTGTTTTTCCAAGGTGCAAAAATATGTGTTCCGGTTTCAATATTTTTTAAATCAAAAAAATCAGAAGTTTTCCATGATCCTCCAATTACTTTTCTAGTTTCATGAATTTCAATATTATCATATCTCTGTGACAAAACTAATGCATGCAACATCATTGCTGGCGAAGAGCCTAACAGAATTATTTTCATAATTTTTTTTTTTTTTTAAGATGTTTAATTATATCTCTAATAGTAAAAAAGTTATTTTCCTTATATAATGCCTCATAAATTCCTTTAATAAATAGATAATCTTTATGATAATTTACATCTAACCTTAGTTTAGGAAATGAAAAGGCTTTTGGGCATTTTATTGTATTCACTTCACAAAAACTTCCATTTATTATTTTTTGCTTTTGGTAGTCAAAAAAATTTAAACTTAGATGTTCTTTTTTTAATTTATTAATTTTTTTTCCCCCTATTTTTTTTAAAGTAAAATAATCAAATACTTCGGCTCCCAAACCATCTGGATATCCTGATTTAAATATATTTGTAAGATTTGAAGTAAATGATATTTTATTTTGGGTTAAATGATGTTTAATAATCTTATCAATTTCACGTGGCTCTGACAGACAGTTGTCTCCAGGTACTCTGACTATGATTTGTCCACCAAATTTTTTAGCTGCTTGAAGATGCCTTTCAACCAAATTGTTTTCAGAACCAAAAAAAATTTTAACATTAAGGCTTTTAGATATTTTTTTAAAAATTTTATTTTCCTTTTTTTTAGAAGTAATTAATATTATATCATCTGGCAATTTACATCTTTTCAACCTTTCGATAATTCTGTAAATCATTGGTTTTCCAGCAAGATCTAAAATTGATTTTTTTGGAAGTCTTTTTGAACCCATTCTTACTTGAACTAATAACAAGATTTTTTTTTTCATTTATAGTAAATCTTATTTTTTAAAATCTGACCTCTTGATAATTGTATCTTCAAAAAGATTCTTTGTAGCTATTTTTCCAATTACACTTAACCAATGCATTGGTGAAATTCCAGTACCTGGTCGTTTAGGAATTATTTTTTTTTCAGTAATTTTTTCTCCTTTTTTTATAAATTTTTTTACCACTATACTTCTCCTGGCATGTCTTCTTGATTTTTTTTCTTCCGCTATTGGTTTTTTAATTTTTGAATTTCCAATAAGGGTATTTAAAAATTTAATTTTCTTACTAAATTGAAGCAAATTTGAATAGTCCATTGAATGATAATGGTCATTACCCTTCTTTTTTTTATTTAAAGTAAAATGTTTTTCTAAAACTTTAGCTCCTAATAAGTAGGCTACTGTAAGACTGTCCATTTCATCATTGGGCAAAGTATGATCAGAATATCCAATGATATTGTTTTTAAATTTTAATTTTAAATGTGATATCATTTTAAGGTTAGCAAGACCATCTTTTGTTGGATACTTTAGTATGCAATGAAGTAAAACTATCAAAGGTGATCCATTTTTTTTTAAAATAAGTAAAGCTCTTTCAATTTCTTTAAGATTTGATGCACCTGTAGATAAAAAAGTTATTTTTTTTTTTTTTGCAATTTTTTTTAATAATGGATAATTAGTTATATCGGCAGAAGCAATTTTAAAATACGGAACCATAGGATCCAAAAAATCAACTGCTTTTTCATCAAATGGTGTTGAGAGAAAATCTATATTAATTTTTTTACAAAATTTATGTAGTTTTTTATAATCGGCAATTTCAAAGTTGTCATATTTTTTAAATAGTTCAAATTGATTTTTAGTTTTTTCTTCCTTTATATCCCAATAAGCAGGAGAGTTTTTTGAAGCTAGAAGCTCAGCTTTGTAGGTTTGAAATTTTACTCCATCAGCCCCTCCTTTTTTGGCCATCAGAATCATTTTCTTAGCTACTTTAATAGAGCCTTCATGATTTACTCCTATTTCTGCTATCATATAGGGCTTCAATCTAATTTTATTTAGAAATTTTTTTATATGATTACTCTTTTTCATGCTTTTTTTTTAATTTTAAATCATAATTCTTTTTATTAGTTTTATTTTTGGTAAGACTATTTTCATGTTGTCTATATCTATATAAAGGTAATGCTATTCTCTCTATTGAATATTTTTTTTTAAACCTAATTCTTAAATCTTTTTCCTCATTAATTAGGAATTTTTCATCATATAAGCCAATATCAATTAAATGATGTATCTTAAATAAAATCCCACAAGCAATTGGTTTTTTAAGACAATTTATTTTTTTTATAATTTTCTCGTTATCATCAACTAAATAGTAGTCACATGCAAAAGCATCAATTTCAGGATTTAACTTTGAAAATTTTATAATTATTGATAGAAAGTCTTCATTAACATAATCATCAGAATCAACTCTTATAATAAAATTACTTCTTGCTTGTTTTATTCCAATATTTAAAGATTTTGGCAATCCTAAGTTTTTTTTATTTTTGATAATTATTAAGTCTTTTTCAAAAATTTCTAAAGCTTTGGAAGTTTTGTCCTTGCTTCCATCATTAATTACAATTATTTCAAATAGCTCTTTTTTTAAACTTTGAGAGAGTAAAGATCTAATACATCTACCAATATATTTCTCTTGATTATAAGCAGGAATAATAATCGATATTAAGGGTAACATTCTTTATTTAAATGTTTAATGTATTTTTTGTTGCTAGATTAATTTTTTTTTTAAGATTTTTATTCATATTTAAAAATATTGGTACTGAAACACATTTCTCAATTATTTTCTTTGATTTTAAAAATTTTTTTTCTAAATCCTTATACTGTTTTTTAAGTTCATTTATATGAGACCATGTAGAAGCAAAATGCCAAGTATAAGCCTCAGGCAAAATTTTTGTACTTATATTAAATTTTAATAATTCTTTTCTTAATTTTAATGCTAACTTTTTATTTTTTAGTTTTATTATAAGTGCATCGGCTGTTTCATAGCTTCCCTTAGGAATTTTTCTTTGAGTTATATCTTGATTTTTGGAAATAAGTTTCCAAATCTCACTCTTATTTTTTCTATGTTTCTTAATAATAAAATCAAGTTTTTTAAGTTGAGCAATTCCAACAGCACCTTGAAGTTCTGTCATTCTAAAATTAAATCCAGAAGATTTTCGTGTATCTTCCCATCTTTGCTTTTTAGGATTGTTTTCGTGACCATGGTCATGCCAGGCCGCTGCTTTTTCATAAGCATTTTTATTTCTGAATAATATCATACCGCCTTCACCCGTAGTTATATTTTTTGCAAAATCAAAACTAAAAGTACCCATCTGACCCCAAGTCCCTAAAAATTTGTTTTTAAATTTACCGCCACATCCCCAAGCTGTATCTTCAATAAGACATATTTTTCTTTTATCACATATTTTTTTTATTTTATCTAAATTAGCTGGAACCCCCAGCATATGTACCACAATTACAGCTTTAGTTCTTTTCGTAATCTTTTTTAACAAATCATTTGGATCCATATTTAGAGTTTCATCTATTTCAGTGATTATAGGTTTTGCGTTAGACTCAACGATAGCTTCAACAGTAGCAACAAATGTAAAAACTTGTGTAATTACCTCATCATCTTTTTTTAAATCTAAAGTTGCTAAAGCAACTCTCAAGGCTGAGGTGCCTGACGTGACTGCTAAAGAATACTTTGATTTGAATTTTTTTTTGAAGTTGTTCTCAAATTGTTTAACTTTGTAAGAGCCTTTTCTTTTCAGATCAAAACCATGTCTAAATAAAACTGAACCTTTTTTAAAAATAGAATTTAATTCTAATTTTTCTTCTTTTCCTATTATTTCAAATCCTGGCATCTAATCTTTTTTTAATTTGTTTATTTAGTGATTTTAAATAAATTTTTTGTCTTTTACTGTCAATTCTACTTTTTAAAGCTTGAAACTGTATTGTTAATCCCATCCTATTTTTTTTGCTATTATTTTTTGTACTTCCATGAATTGTGTGTGAATCGTGGACTAGTGCGTCACCAACATTTAACGAGGGTGTTATTTTTTTGAATATCTTTAATTTTTTTTTATCTTTGATTGTCTGAGAGCTACCCTTTATATTTGACGCAACATGGTTAACTAAACCAAGTTTATGGGAACCATTATAATAATACATCGCCCCATTTCTTTTATTACTTTTATCTAAAGCTATCCAGAATGTAAGACTTTTACCATTTTTTAAACACCAATAAAAATTATCTTGATGAGGTGGAGATTTGATACCAATTTTTGATGGTTTTGCAAAAAGTTCACATTTTCTAAATTTAGACTTACTCTCGATTATTTTCTCGGTAATCTTAAAGAATTTTTTTTGAGTAGCAAATTTTTTTATTATTTTTGAGTCTGAAATCTTGTGAAAAGAATGAACAACTTGTTCGTTTTTTACATTCACAAGAAAATTAATATTCTTCTTACCATAGCTTTTATCGATTTTACTCAGAAACTTATCAACTGTTTTCTTTAGACTATCAACTTGTTTTTTAGTTATGAGTTTTGGTATTTTTAACCATCCGTTTTTAGAGAATTTATCTTTTTCAATTGCTGATAAAAATTTATTTGGAGGTTTTTTTGTTGTCATAAAATGGTCGTATTTTTATATCTAATTATTGTTATATCAATAAATAAATATTTTAATTATATAATAGAAAGAATACTAGAGAATTTTAATATAACTAAATTTATTTATTATTTGTTATTAAGCATTAATAAATAATAATTAGTAATTTTATCAATAGTTAAAACGATAAAATTTATTATTAAAAATCTTTTTTATCTACAAATATTATAGTATTGGCTCTAGACTTTTTTCTTGGAAAAGTAACATTAATTATTAACGCTTTATCATTATTTTTAAATATTAATTTTTTATATCGCTTTATATTTCCATATAAAAATTTATCTAAATTTTTTTTTGGAAATTTTGTAAAAAAAGCTTCAACATTATCTTTTAAATTAGCTACTTTTGATAAAATATGATTTTCTGTAAATAAAATTAAGTTTGAGTAATTATTTGCTGAAACCTTTTTATAAAAAAAACCTTTTTTTGAAAATACTACCAAAACATAATCTTTTAGATTTTTGAGTATTTCTGGAATGTCAGAAAATCTATTAGAAATTTTTTTCTTAATTTTTAAGTTTAAATAATATTTTAACCATTTAAGAGTATTTCTCCAATTTTTTGAAGTTGCAGTTTCATCACTCAACATAATATAGTCAACTTTTTTTGATATAAAATAATCTAAGTTTAAAATATCACTTTTTGATGGAGTTAGATTAGAAATTAGTGAATTTAAATTTTCAGTAGCAATTATAATTGGTTTGCCAACTTTTTTACAATCACTGATAATATTTGATGAAAATTCTGTTAACTTTTCATTTCCAATTTCAGCTGCCAAATCTCCTCTATCAATCATAATTGCATCACTTTCGTTTATTATTTCCTTCCTATTTGAATACCCTAAATAATTTTCAATTTTAGAAATAAAAATTTTTGATTGGTTTTGTTGTTTTAACGTTTTGATTATTTTTGAGTGCTGAACAAAACTTAAACCAATACAATCATACTTAATGTTGTCAATTTTTTTTATGAATTTTTTATATATTTTGGATTGAAATTTATCATCACAAATAGAATATGGAATATTTAAACCTTTTTTGGGAAGCAGCAAAAAATCCTGCAAACTAATACCTGTCAGTTTTTTGTTTTTTAAATTTATAAATTTAAATAAATACGAACCATCTGAAATAGAAAATGTTTTTATTCTCTTTTTGCTTAATTTTGGGAGGGGATTTGAAATAGGTATAATTTTTTGACTTTTAAAATTATGACTAAAGATTATTTTTTGTCCTTTTTTTATTTTTATAGGACTAATGTTTAAAGTTCGAGGTTTTGCTCCAGGTATATCTACTAAAATAAATTTTTTGGGATCTATTCTTTTTATCTTATTAATATTTTCATTATGCCACTCTACAGAATTGTGAGACATGTTAAACCGTACTATGTCACATCTTTCTAAGAGATATTTTAAATTCTTATTAGATGAAACAGGGCCTACGGTGGCTAAAATTTTTGTCATATCTTAAATTTTAAAAATTATTTTTTGTATATTTTGATCAGCATGTTTGTAGATTAATTTTTTTTTCATATATTCTCGAAATTTAGTTCCAGAGATATTAATTAAATTTTTATGTTTACATGATCCTTTAATGACATAATTTTTACACTTTTTACAATAAAAACCACCTTTAGACATAAATGGTATAATTTTAATTTTTTTTTTGAATTTATTTACTAATTTTATTGCTAGTGTTTGTGGGTACAGATTTTCAGCACCCGCATGGTCTCTTCCCACATAAAAATTTTTGAAACCAAGTGATTGTCGTATAATCATATGGTGGAAAGCTTCTCGAGGACCAGCATAATGAAAATTTGTCCAAACAGGATCAAACTCAACATTTTTATATTTTTTTTTAATAAAATTTAAGGCTTTTGAAATATATGTATTTGAAAAATCGTTTTTTTTTTTAATACCATAAATAGGATTTAAATACAAAATATCAAAATTAGACAGTATATATCTGAATATTGCTTCATGACCATAGTGAGGAACATTTCTAATTTGCATAGCACAAATTTTTTTGTTCTTTAATTTAAGATTTTTTATTTTTTTTTTTAAAATATTAGTCTTTTCAATATAATTTTGAGCTTTTCTTTTATATTTATCCTTTAATGAAACGTTGTAGGAAAATACATTTCCATATCTAAAAAATTTCTTAACCCCAACATAATCAGTATTATTGGTATTAAAGATCATTTTTGAAAATAATTTAATATCTATTTCGAAGTATTTAGCCTTACTATAATCAAAATATTTTATTCCACTTGGAAGACAAATTGGGAATCCAAAAAAAATATTTTTGTAAAATTTTTTAAGCAGTTGTGGATTACAAAATTTAATTTGATTTTTAAATAAATTTAATTTTAAGTTTGCATAAGATATTAGATATTCTTCCTCATCAATCATAATATAATTATTGACAATTTTTTGTAAAATTCTTTGATGTTAGTATTATTTGTAATTTCTAAATTATTTCTTAGTTTTGGATTTTTTATATCTTTTCCTATTACATGTTTCATTTTATTGTTATAAATATTTTTTCTATTTTTGATTTTATTAAATTCTCTTACAATTTTTACTAATAAAATATTTTGTTTTTTTAGTTTATTTTTAATTTTTGCATTCATATAAACTGTACTTGCTATAGGAAACATATTTGATTGTCTCACTAATTTAGAAATACCAAATACTCTTTTTATCTGAGTCTCTCTGTCTTTGATTGAATAACCTAAATCAAAACTTATATATTTTCTTATTTGATCGCCATCTAACAAAATTGAATTTTTAATTTTTTTTTTTAAAAATTTACTAGCTATTGATTTGCCTGTACCAGCATTTCCGTAAAACCATATACCCTTAAATTTTTGAGACATTATTTTAAAAGATTTTTTTCATATTTAGAGCAAAATTAATAATTTGCAAAACATAATTAAAAATATAGTTGTAAATGATAAAATTATTTAAATAAAATGTACGAAATAAATTATCTTATTTTTTTATTAATTATAATTCTTTCTACGTTTCAGACGATAGCTGGAATAGGTATATTGGTTTTAGGCACTCCAATATTAATTTTATTCGGATTTGATATCGTAAAAACAATGCTTTTTCTGCTTCCTCTTTCTATTTTTAATAGCACTATAAATTTTATCTACTTGCATAAATTTAAAAAAGGGCTCAGCATCGATATAAATATGGGTAAATATTTTTTTTTTATTTGTCTTCCATCTGTATTTGTAGGTCTATTTTTTTTAAAAAAATTCATAAGTTATATAAACTTTAATTTGCTAATATGCTTTGTAATTTGGTTTGTTTTAATTTTTTCTTATCTAGATAAAGAAAGAAACTTTTCTGAAAATTTAAAAAAAATAATCATTTTTGTAACTGGATTGTTGCATGGTGTCACAAATTCAGGTGGATCTTTATTATCTCTTTTAATTGTAAAATCCTATGATAAGGATGTAAATTATAAAAGATTTCAAATTATTTTCTTTTACTTGTTTTTAGCTATTTTTCAGTTTGTTTCTATAATATTTATTTTTAAAAAAGAATTTTTGGATAGTTTAGATTATTATTATATTCCAGCAGTATTCGTTGGAATATTATTAGGAAATTTTTTAGCTAATAGTATAAACGATAATCAATTAAAAAATTTTGTTAAAATTTTGGCTTTTACAAGTTCTATTTTTTTATTAACGAAATCATAAAAAAAATTAAAAAAAAAGTTTTAATATATAGATGGTATATTTTACAGTATAATACTGTAAATTTAGTAGTCATGTAGATGATTACCAATAAAATTATAAAAAATTTAATAATTAGTTATTTTAATATTCTATTAAGAAATAAATATTTATTTTAAATCTAGCTTCTCTATTTTTTCACAAAATTAATTAATTTATGAATATATACAGGTAAAAAATTACTATATAAAAAGTTTATGAGTCATTATAAATTTTGTTTTTTATTCGGTCCAGGAAGATGTGGATTGAAGTTATTACTATCATTGCTTGATAATCATAAAGAGGTAGTAGCTTTACCATTTACAATGAAACTCTATCATTATTTTAAAAATGAAAAACTTAATATCAATTTTAATGATCTTATAAAACTTCTTGAGGAAAAAACACGTTTAGGATTGCTCAAAGGTAAAAGAATCGATCCAAATTTATCATTAGAGAGTGATGATTATTCATTATATAATCATGAAATCTTTTGTGATGAACTAAAAAAATTAATTTCAAATAAAAAAATTTTTACTAGAAAAGAAATAATTGAAAATATTTATACTTCATACGCTTTAGCAATTAAGAAGGATCTTAATAATATAAAGTATTTCATAATAGATGCGACATATCATGATTATTTAAAGAAGATAGATCTTGATTTTAAAGAATATAAATCTTTATTCCTCTTAAGAGATCCAAGAGAGCAGTTATTAAGTTTTTTAAAGTTACATCATAGGATAAACAAATCTTTATATACAAAAAATTATACAAATTACTTGACGCATTCAATTTTTGCTCAAAAAGAAAATTATTATCTTTTAGAAAAACTACAAAGTAAAAATTATGAAAATTTGACAATTAAATTTGAAAATCTTAAAAAAAATCCAATCAAAACTATGCAAAAAATTGCCGAATTTTTAGAAATTAATTTTACTCAGGAACTTACAAAACCTACAATTTTCGGTAAATTGAGAACATTTGAAACGTCATTTTCTAATAATCCAATTATTGGTTTAGGGGAAGATAATACATATAGACTAAACAAGCATTTGAGCAAATATCAAATCATACAATCTGAATTTATCTTCTCTTATCACTTAAATAAATTTAATTATTTACCAATTATAAGCTATAAGAAAAATTTTCTAACAAAGTTATTAATTTATATTCAGCCTTTTAAATTTGAAATCTTACCCTCATTAGATATTTTAAAGAAAAATAATCCTCATATCACAAGATATAAAAATAATTATTATTATAGATTATTAAAATTTATCTATTACTGTTTATATAACACATTGTGTTATTTTACTAATAGGTTCATTAATTTTAGTTATTTAAGATTATTTAAAAATTGAAAGTAATTTTTAAATTATTTAATGAAGTTGTTGATTATTTTATATAAAAATGTTTTTATTTAAAAATATAAATTACTTCATTAACTAATCTAACTAATTAAATATTTGTGAGAATATATATATCAACAGGTTTAAATAAGAAAATTCAAACATCTAAACTTTTAAATAAATTAAGGGCAAATAAAATTAAAAATATTGAACTTTCATCAGGTTCATATGAAACTAATATTTTTAAGAAACTAAAAAAAATTGATAGAACGAATTTATTATTACACAATTATTTTCCAGTTCCTAAAAATCCATTCATAATAAATCTAGCTTCTACAAGCAATAAGGTTTTTAAAAGATCTTTTGAGCATTTAAAAAAAGCGATCAAGTATAGTTCAAAACTAAAATTAAAATATTTTAGTTTTCATGCAGGATTTTTAGTGGATCCTAAAGTTGAGGATTTTGGCAAAACTCTCCCAAAACAAATTATTAATGAAAGGAGTAAAATTTTAAAATTATTCATAAGAAGATTAAATACTCTCTCAAAATTTGCCAAAAAAAATGATGTAATGATTTTAGTAGAAAATAATGTTTTAACAAAAAAAAATTTGAGTAGATTTGATAAAAATCCTTTTTTGATGACAAAATTAGAAGAATGTAAAAAAATTATGATTAATACAGATGAAAATGTAAGACTATTAGTTGATGTAGCACATTTAAAAGTTTCTTCAAAAACACTTAATTATGACCCAGTAAAATATCTTAAAAAATTAGATAAATGGATTGAGGCTTATCATTTAAGTGATAACAACGGGATAGCAGATGAAAACAAAAATTTGACTTCAAAAAGTTGGTTTTGGAAGCATCTTAATAAAAATGCCAAATATTGTACTTTAGAATTAAGAGATTTATCTATAAACAATATACACTCCCAAATAAATTTGTTTAGAAGAAAAATGAATAAGAAATTAAATTAATAAACATTATTCCAAAAATAAAAATGATAAAAAAAAAAATATTAGTTACAGGTGGTAGTGGCTTTTTTGGATTTGAATTAGTAAAAAAACTGTCTAATAAAAATAAAGTCATTGTTTTGGATAATAATATAAGAGGTAATTTTGATAAATTTAAGGGTTTAAAAAATATTAAAACTATTGAATGTGACATTACTAACCAAAGACTAGTAAAAAAATTAACGAAAGTCGATGAAGTCTACCATTTAGCTTTTATAAATGGCACTGAAAATTTTTACAAACATCCAGAGAAAGTCCTAGATGTTGGCGTTAAAGGAATAATTAATATAATTGAATTTGTTAAATCGAAAAAAATTAAAAACTTTATAATGTTTTCTTCCTCAGAAGTTTATGGAACACCCACTAGCGTCCCAACCAATGAGAAAGAAATGATAAAAATTGAGGATATTTTTAATCCAAGATTTAGTTATTCTGCTGGAAAAATTATTTCTGAGTCAATAACAATTAATTTTCTAAGAAATACCGATATTAAATATAAGATTATTAGACCCCATAATATTTTTGGTGAAAACATGGGGCTTAAACATGTAATACCTCAGCTTATTTTTAAAATATTTAATTCAACTAATAGGTTTAAACTCAATAAAGCTAAAATTAAAATTCAAGGTAATGGAAAAGAAACTCGAGCTTTTTGTTATATTAAAGATGCAGTAAAACAAACTATTTTTATTTCAGAAAAAATAAAAGAAAATGGAATATTCAATGTAGGATTTACTAGAGAAACAAAAATAATAGATCTTGTTAAAGAAATCGATAAAATATTAAAAATAAATACCTCTATAATACCTGGAAAGGGTCGAAAAGGAGGAACCTTAAGAAGGTGCCCAAATCAGAGAAAATTATTTGATTATAAAAAATTTGATAACAATTTTATTAAAGGATTGAAATTAACTGTAGATTGGTACAAAAATTACTATTTAGAAAATGATATAAAGGATGTCTTATACAGATAAATTTTCAACTAACTCTCAACCTTATTTAATAGCTGAGCTAGGCATAAATCATAATGGGAAAATGCCTATTGCAAAAAAGATGATAGATGAAGCTAAAAAAAATGGAGCTGACTGTGTAAAATTTCAACATTTTTATGCTGATGAGTTAATCTCAATTTTTGCAAAAAAAGCACCTTATCAGGCTAAAAACAAAGAATTTACAAATTTATCACAACAGCAAATAATAAAAAATTGTGAATTAGGATTATCTAATTTAAAAAAATTAAAACTTTATTGCCTTAAGAGGAAGATAGATTTTTTATGCACTCCATTTGATCTTAAAAGTTTACAGGATTTAAAGAAAATGGGTGAAAAAAAAATTAAGGTTAGTTCGTGTAATTTCAATAATAAAATTTTTTTAGAGGAATCTATTAATTTTGGATTTGAATTATTACTTTCTACTGGAATGGCTGATAAAAAAGAGGTTGAAGAGATTGTTAATTTTTTAAAAAAGAAAAAATCAAAATTTTTAATTTTCCAATGTACATCTGAATATCCGGCAACAAATGAAATGGCAAATATGAAAGTATTGAATTATTATAAAAAATTTAATGTTCCACTTGGTTATTCAGATCATACAAAGGGAAATATTTCTGCAATTGGAAGTATTTTTTTAGGATGTAAAGTTGTTGAAAAACATTTTACACTTGATAAAAAAATGTCAGGCATTGACCAAAAAGCTTCCATAGATGCAAATGAACTATATTATTTAAAAAACGATTTAGTTAAAGCTTGGAAATGCTTGGGAAAGAGTGAAAAAAAAATAAATAATAGAATTATGAAAAATAGATTAATTATGTGCAAAAGCTTAATTGCTAAAAAGACCATTAAAAAAAATGAAAAATTGACTTATGAGAACATGTGTTTTAAAAGACCCGGGAACGGAATACCATCTAAATATTTTAAGAAGTATTTAGGAAGAAAAGTAAAGAAAAAAATAAATAGCGATAGACTAATATTTGAAAGAGATCTTATCTAATGTCAAAAAATTTTGTGATAACAGGAGGTGGTTCAATTGGCAAAAGACATATAAGAAATCTTATTTCTTTGAATATAGACAAAGAAAATATTTATGTGCTTGAACCACGAGTAGATAGAGTGAGTGAAATCAAATCTTTAGGTATAAGTAATTGTTTAAATAATATTGATCAATTTGACGACATCCCTGTAAAAGCAGCAATAATTTGTTCGCCAACAAGTTATCATATTGATCAAGCAATTTATTTTGCAAAAAAAAAAGCAGATTTAATGATTGAAAAACCATTATCAAGAGATTTAAAGAATATTGAAGAACTTAAAGATATTGTAATAAAAAATAATCTTATAACTTTTATAGCTTATATATTCAGATTTTCGCCTTCTATAAAATTTTTAAAAAATATTTTAGAAAAAAAAATTATTGGTGATATTTTCTTTGTAAGAGGAGAGTTTTCTGAATACCTGCCCGACTGGCATCCTTATGAAAAATATAATTCATTTTATATGGCTCAAAAACAATTGGGTGGGGGATCAATTTTAGATCAAAGTCATATTATGGACCTAGTTCATCATTTGTTTGGTAATTTTAAATCTGTTATGGCGTTCAACAACAAAATAAGCGGATTAGAAATTGAAGCAGATGATATTGCTGAAATGATAGTAGAGCTAGATAATGGAATTTTAGCTTCAATTCATACCGATATATTTGGAAGAAAACATAGTAAATCGTTAGAAATAAAAGGCTCTAAAGGAAACATACACTGGGATTTTTATAAAAATACAGTCTCAATTTATGATGCTGAAAAAAAAACTGTTAAAATAGAGGATGATTTTGATAAAGATTTCAATAAAGTTTATATTGAGGAGTTAAAATATTTCATTAACTGCTCTGAAAACAACAATCAAGCTCATCCAAATTTAGATGTTGGAATAGATACTATGAAACTAATACTAGCCTCCGAAGTATCGCAAAATACTGGAAAAAAAATTATTATTTGATTTTAAATTTTATAAAATAACTTAATATCGAATATTTTAAATCATAAGTTTTAAAAATAATTTTACTAAATGATAACTTTTTCCAAAAACAATTTTTCAGAATGAAAAGTATTGTAATTATAGGATCTGGTGGTCACGCTAATTCTTTAATAGATTTAATAGAGTCATCAAATAAATTTAAAATTAAGGGATATTTCGATAAAGCAAAAAATAGTAAAACTAAACTCAAATATTTAGGAGATGATGCTGAAATCACAAAATATAAATTTAAATTTGCCGCAATTGGAATTGGACTAGGTTTATCGCCTAAAAAAAAGATGCGATTAATAAAACAGTATAAAAATAAAGGTATTAGATTTCCTAAATTAATTCACAAAAGTTCATATGTGTCCAAAACATGTAAAATTCACGATGGAACCCAACTATTTGCAGGTACTATCATAAATGCTAATAGCCAAATTGGCTCTTATACAATTATAAATACAGGATCAATTATTGAACATGATTGTTTTATAGGTGAAAATAGTTTCATATGTCCTGGTTCAATTGTTCTTGGATCAAGTAAAATTGGAAAAAATACCATAATAGGATCAAAAAACGTTATATTACCAAATACTAACATTTTAAGTAATACGTTTATTAAGGCAAAAATTTAAAAATGAACAAAAATATTTTTTTACAAAATCCAGATCAATTATTAGTTAAAAAAAATTATAATTTAAAAAAAATTTTAAAAGTAATAGATAAAGGAGAAGAGCAAATTTGTTTTTTAACAAATTCTAAAAAGCAGCTAATAGCAACAATTACAGATGGGGATCTTAGGAGGGCGATAATAAGTGGAAAATCCTTACTTTCTAAAATAGAAGATCTAAAACTAAGAAAGCCAATTTTTGTAAGATTTGAAGATTTAGACAATGATGTTGACAAGTTATTAAATTCTAGAATTAAAATTTTACCATGTATTGATCAAAATAATAAACTATTAGGATATGTAAGGTATAGAGATATAGTTAAAGAAGATAGCATAAGATCAAGAGAAATTTGTATTTTAGGATGTGGGTACGTTGGATTAACTCTAGCCTTAGTTATGGCAAGAAGTGGATTTAATGTTAAAGGTTACGATATTAATCAAGGATTAATAAAGAATTTGAAAAAATATAAACTTCCTTTTTACGAAAAAGGGATAAATTCAATTTTAAATCAACAGCTTAACAAAAATTTTAAAGTTACAAACTTAGTTTCAGATATTAAAAAGTGTGATACTTATATAATATCCGTAGGTACACCAATTAATAATTTGAAAAAACCAAATTATTTTTTCTTAAAAAAATCAATAAAATCATTAGCTAAAATACTTAAAAAAGGTGATTTAGTAATTTTACGATCAACCGTTCCTGTTGGAACTAGTAGAAAAATTTTGATCAATTTATTAGAAAAAAACAATAAGATGAAAGCAGGAAAAGATTTCTATGTTTCATTTTGTCCAGAAAGAACTGTAGAAGGGAATGCAATAAAAGAGTTAATCAAAAACCCTCAAATTATTGGTGGTTATTGTGAAAAAAGTGCAGAAATTTCTATGAAAATATTTAATGAGATAACACACACAGTTATTAACGCACAAACTCTAGAGGCAGCAGAACTTTCAAAAATAATAGATAATAGTTATAGAGATACGATTTTTGCATATTCTAATCAAATGTCTCTTCTTGCATCAAAATATAAAGTAAACTATTCAAAATTAGTTGATAAAATTAACTTAGGATATTCAAGAAATTTTGTACCCAAACCATCCCCGGGTGTAGGAGGTCCCTGCTTAAGTAAAGATCCACATATACTTGATAATTCATTAACGGAACAAAAAATAAATTTTTCTTTGGTAAAATCGGCAAGATTAATTAATGAGACAATGCCACAAAAAATTTGTGATACAATTATTTCTGATCTTAAAAAATTAGGTAAGAAAAATAAAAAGATTAAAATATTTATCACTGGACTTGCATTTAAAGGTAGTCCCGAAACTTCTGATTTAAGAAATTCAACTTCTATACAAATATTTAATATTTTAAACAAACAGAAAAAAAATAATATTTATGTACATGATTATGTTCTGGAAAAAATAAATAATAAAACAAATAAATTAAATTTTATAAATTTAGACCAGGGTTTTAAAAATTCTGATGTAATTCTAATTTTGAATAATCATAAAAATTATGAGGCAATCAATCATAAGTTATTAAGTAAAATTAAAAAAAATACTATAGTATTTGATGCGTGGCAGATGCTTTATGAAAAATTGATAAATGATAAAAATATTATTTATAGATATGTATAATAAGAAATTTGTACCAGTAGCTAATCCATATTTAGACTCAAAAGAAAGAAATGCTGTAAATTTTGTAATAGGAAAAAAATGGATTACAATGGGTCAAAAAGTTAAAGAATTCGAGAAAAATTTAGCCAAATTTTTAAATGTTAAATATGTAGTAGCTATGAATAATGGCACATCAACTTTAGACTCTCTAGTGAAATACTTTGGAATTAAAAAAAGCTCAGATGAGGTTATAATACCAGACTTAACATACATTTCCACAGCAAATGCTGTAACCTATAATAATGGTAAAATAGTTCTTTGTGATTCAAATGCTGATAACTTTAATATAAATCTTGAGGATTTAAAAAAAAAAATTACAAATAAAACAAAATTAATAATAGTCACTGACATGAAAGGAATGCCGGTTGATTATGATGAACTCTTAAAAATTGCTAATAAAAAGAAGATACCAGTAATTTCTGATAGCGCTGAAGCTTTGGGATCAATATATAAAAAAAATAAAGTAGGTAGCCAAGTTATTGCCCATTCTTTCTCTTTTTTTGCAAATAAGAACATTACTACGGGAGAAGGTGGCGCAATTTCAACTAATAATAAAAAACTTTACAAATTTTTATTACAGATGAGAAATCAAGGTCAATCGAAAAGATATCACCATGTGATAGTCGGAAATAATTATAGAATGACTGATATTTCAGCCACAATAGGTATTGAACAGCTTAAAAAGTTAAAAAAAATAATTAAAAATAAAAATAAAATTGCCAGTTTTTACGATAAGAATTTTAAGAGTAGAAATGAAATTATGTTGCCATCAAAACCAAAATATGTTTCTCAGCATAGTTGGTATAATTACTCTATAATTGTTAATCCAAAAAAGAGAGATAAGTTAATTAATTTCTTGCAAAAAAATAAAATTGAAACAAGAGTTTCATTTCCTACTATTTCATCACAACCAATTTATAAACACCTTAAATATAGGAGAAAACAGTCAAATTCTACTTACCTGACAAAAAGCTTAATTGATTTACCAATATGGACAATGTTAAGTATCAAGGATCAAAAAGCAATTATAAAAAGTATATTAATTTTTTTTGATGGTAAATATTATTAATTTTTATAAATAATAATTTAAAAATTTATTTAAAACTAAAGTATGAAATTTTATCCTACGGTAAATATTTTGGGAAATGAAAAAAAAGAGTTATTAAAATGTTTAAAAAGTAAAAATTGGTCCACTTTCAAAGGCGCTTTAGGTAAAAAAGATTATAAAAAAGTTTTAAGTTTAAACTCTATCTCGGCAGGAAAATTAAAAGATTTAGAAATTCGATTTCTAGGAGGTAAATATGTGAGAAAACTAGAGTCAGATGTTTCAAAAAAATTAAAAGTTAATTTTTGTATTTCTGCCAATTCAGCTACTTCGTGTTTGCATATGGCTCTAGCATCAATTAATGTTGGTCCAGGAGACGAAGTTTTGGTTCCTTCAATGTCTTTTAACTCAACAGCGACATCTATTTTATATGTTAATGCAATCCCTAAATTTGTAGAGGTAAAAAAAGATACTTTTTGTATAGATCCTGAGGATATTAAGAAAAAAATTACAAAAAATACAAAAGCAATTATTGTGGTTCATTTAGGGGGCAATGCATCAGATATGGATGAAATAATGAAAATATCCAAAAAATTTGATATACCAGTAATAGAAGATGCAGCTCAAGCTCCAGGATGTAAATACAAAAATAAATATTTAGGTACTATTGGCGATATTGGAATTTTATCGCTAACAGAAACAAAAAATATTACTAGTGGAGAAGGTGGATTGCTTTTAACGAATAATGTTAATTATGCTAAAAGAAGTCGACTAGTAAGAAATCATGGAGAGGGAATAATATTAGATAATTTAAAAAAAAAAGATTATGAGAATATAATCGGAATGAATTATAGATTAACAGAAATTCAGGCGGTTATAGCGATAGAACAATTTTCTAATTTAAAGAAAGTTAATAGCCTAAGAAAAAAAAACTCAGATTATTTAATTAAAGGTTTAAAAAATCTTAACAAAATTTTAATACCTCAAAAAATTGAAAAAAATACAGAATATTATCCATACATATTAAAATTTTTGTGGAAAGGAGATCATATTATTAAAAAAAAAAATTTACTAAAAGAGCTTAATTCAATCGGTATACCTTTTACAGGTGGATATGGAAGAATGATGCATGAAAATCCAATTTTTTCAAAACTGATTGCATACAAAAATGGATGTCCTTATTTTTGTTCAAAAAATAAAAAAATTTCAAAAATATACGGCTCAAATACGCTACCTATTTCAGAGAATTTAAACATAAATTTTTTGTGGTTTAAATTTATTCACCCACCAAATAAAAAGAGACAAATGGATTTTATAATTTCAAATTTTAATAAGATTTTAAAAAAGTATAATTTTGAAAATTAATAACAATCAAATAAATATCCAAGACAAAGAAATTTCTTTAAAAACATTAAACCAGCAAGATGTGGTTGGTCGTTGGTGGCAGTGGTTTAATGATAAAGAAGTTACAAAGTATATGAATAAGGGTCACTATCGAAATACGCCTGAAAAACAGTTAGATTTTTTTAATAAAGTAAAAAACTCAAATCAAGATTGTGTTTTGGGAATTTTTTATAACAAAAATAACATACATATTGGTACTACTGCTATACACAATATAAGAAATGAGTCAGGAATAAAAAAAGGAAATTTTGGAATAATAATTGGAGAAAAATTTTTTTGGGGAAAAGGATACGGTACCCAAGCTTGGAAAATGATGACAAACTTTGCTTTTAATACATTAGATATAAATGTAATAGAGACAAAAGTTTTTTCATCCAATGAATCTTCACTGAAAGTGGCTAAAAAAGTTGGTTTTGAGCAAAAAAAACTTATTGAAAATGATATAACAAAAGATGGAAAAAAGATTGATCGAATTGTTTTGGAATTAAAAAAGAATGTTTAAAAAAATTAGAGTTGGAATAATTGGTTGTGGAAATATAGCGGGATTAGATGAATTCGACCTTTATCGCGAAAAACCTTGCACACATGTTGGTGCCTATCAGACACGCAAAGATATTTATATTGTTGGGTGTTGTGACATAAAATTAGAGCAAGCTCGCTTATTTGCTAAAAAATTTGATATAAATTTTTTTACAAACTCAATTAATGAGCTATTAAAAAAAAAAATCGATATTTTGAGTATTTGTGTTCCTTATAAATTTAATTATTCCTTGATTAAAAAAATTATACGATCAAAAAATAATCCAAAAAAAATTTTACTTGAAAAGCCAATTTCTCAAAATTTAGCTGATGCTAAAAAAATAATAAAGCTATGTAAAAATAACAATATTAAACTTTATGTTAATAATCGAAGATTATCTACTTTTTACCAAATTCTAAAAAAAGTTTTAAAAACAAAATTTAATAATAATATTTTGTCTTTATCTGCTTGGTGTTCATCAGGTATGCACGCAATAGGTATACATATGGTGGACCTTTTAAGAAATATTTGTGGTGATGTGAAAAATGTTTATGCTATTCAAGAAAAAGAAAAAATAAAAAAATTACCATACAGCAAAAACTTTGCAGCTGACGATCCTCGTTTTAATGTTTTTTTAGAATTTAAAAATGGATTGAACGGAGTTTTATTTAATTCAGCAAAAAGTGATTACACTTTTTTTGAGCTAGAAATTATATGTAAATCAGGAAAGTTAAGAGCCGCTGATAATGGTAATCGATTATTTTATCAAACAAAAATAACTCCAAAGAGTTCTACCTTGTCTTATAGACTGGGACCTGAAAAAGAAATAAAAATTAAACCTAAACCGTTATTCAAACTATTAATTGATGAAGTGTTAGATGGTAATTATAAAAAAACCCTTATAAATTCAAATGAAGCTTTAAAAAGTTATCAAGTAATTGAATTGATGAAAAAGTCGTCTAAAACTAAAAAAATACAACAAGTAAAACCAATTAACTTATAGAAAATTATAAATAATGATGTAGATAAATATATAATTTCTAAATGTGATTTACTAAAATAAATTTATTAAATGGACAAAAAATTTAACAATTCCAATTCAAGTAATTACGGAAAACCATTATTTTCTAAACTTAAATACTGTCTTAGATGTTGTCTACCGGATACAAATGAAAGTATTGACTTTGATGATTTTGGTATATGTAAAGCCTGTCGAGCTTCAGAGCAAAAAATGCATATTGACTGGGATGCTCGCCAAAAAATTTTAGCAAAGACACTTAATTCTTATAAACAGAAATCGCCAGATTATTATGATTGTATGGTTCCTATTAGTGGAGGTAAGGATAGTATCTTTCAGCTTCATGTGCTGAAAAAAGTATATGATATGAACCCATTAGCTGTAACTTTTAGTCATAATTGGTTTACAAAAGTAGGCAAACAAAATTTAGAAACTTCTATTGAAAAATTAGATGTTGATCATATTATGTTCACCCCTAAAAGATCACTAATTAATCGAGTAGCACGTGAGTCTCTAAAAAAAATTGGAGATGCTTGCTGGCATTGTCACACAGGAGTTGAAACATTTCCTTTTCAGGTAGCTGTTAAATGGAATATTCCTCTTATAATTTATGGAGAATCATTGGCTGAATTATCAGGAAAAGAAACATATGATGAAATGAGAGATCTTGATCCTGAGCATTTTTTAAAATATTCAGCAAAAGTTAAACCTGAAGATATGATTTGTAACGCTATTAAAAAAAAAGAAATGGGTGCTTTTATTAAACCAAGTATTCAAGAAATTGATAAAGTTGGCATTCGTCGAATTTTTTTAGGAGATTATATGTTTTGGGATTTAGAAAAACAAACAGAACTTGTAATTAATGAATATGGATGGAAAGAAGAAAAAGTTGAAGGAACTTATAAACGCTATAAGAGTGTAGAATGCAAAATGCCAGGTGTTCATGATTATGCAAAGTTTATTAAACGAGGATTTGGCCGTGGGACCGACTTTGCAGCGCAAGATATTCGTGCTGGGTTACTGACAAGAGAAGAGGGTTTTGAATTAGCAAAGTTACATGATCAAAAACGTCCAGAAGCATTAGATTATTACTTAAAAATTACAGGTTATACAGAAAAGGAATTTTTAGAAATTTTAATGAAACATCGAAAAAATAGTGCAAAAAAACTTCCAAAAATTCATAAGGCTGGTGAAAACTTAGAGAACAAAAAAGATTAACTTATGTCCAAAGTAAAAAATTCGGATTTTTTTACTTTAAGTGTGACTAATGCTGTGCAAGCAATACATGAAAAAGATATTACTGCTGTTGAATTAGCGAGTAGTTGCATAAATAGATATAAAGATATTGAGCCAAAAGTTCATGCTTGGGTTTATTTTTTAGAAGATATGATTTTGCAGCAAGCAGAAAATATAGATAAAAATATTAGTGAAGAAAAATCAAAATATATCTTAGCTGGAATTCCAGTTGGAATTAAAGATATCTTTAACACATATAATATGCCCACATCTATGGGGAGCTCAATTTGGAAGGGTTTTATGCCCGGTAATGACGCACGTGTAGTGACTAATCTTCGAAGAGAAGGAGCAAATATATTTGGAAAAACAGTAACAGCTGAATTTGCAGTTCATGAACCAGGACCAACATTAAATCCTCATAATAAAAAACATATTGCTGGAACATCTTCAACAGGCTCAGCCGTGGCTGTAGCAACAGGAATGGTGCCAGCAGCAATTGGATCTCAAACAGCAGGGTCGACAATTCGACCAGCAAGTTATACCGGTGTTTATGGATATAAGCCTTCATTTGGGTGTGTTCCAAGAACGGGTGTTTTGAAAACATTAGATACATTAGATCATGTTACGTGCTTTACGCGTAGTGTTTGTGATTTGCCTATTATGTTTGATGCAATGCGTGTTAAAGGAATGAATTATCCATACATATTTGATAATTTTGATTTGAAAAAAATAAAAAAAAAACAAATGTGGAGAGTTGCTTTTGTTAAAACTCCTGTTTGGTCAAATATCCAGTCATATGCTAAAGAAAAAATAGAGTCATGGATGAAAACTTTGCTTGAAATAGGTATTAAAGTTTCATTTATTGATTTACCTAAAGAATTTGATCAATCTCACAATGTACATAATACTATTTATAACAAAGCCCTTTCTTACTATTTTAGAGAGGAGTATCAGTCAAGTCCAGATCAAGTGAGTGATGCAATGAAATCAATGATTGAAGAGGGAAAAAAAATAGATTTAGATTATTATAGAGAATGTATAGATAAACAAAATCAATTATCGGCTCAATTAGAAAGTTTTTTATCTGATTATAATATTGTTATATCTCCTTCTACTTCAGGTGAGGCGCCTCGTTTAGGTGAAGAAGAAAAAGCAGACCCATGTTTAATTTGGACATTATGTCGTGTGCCCTCAGTACATGTACCATTATTTAAAGGTCCAAATAATCTTCCATTTGGAATACAGTGTATTACACGAAGATATAATGACTACTTATTATTTAAATTTCTAAATTTTTTAAGAGATAAAGAGATAATAAATGACAGCAAGATAGTTAATTTTAACTGATATGAATGATGAAAATAAAGCATATTTGGATTGAGAAATTAACAGTAATCAAATTTCTTTGGATTTTAAGTCAGAGCAAAAAAACACAAATATTTTATACATCCTCCTCATCATTAGTCGATATTATTATTAAATTTTTCCCAATCGCTAAATTTATTCAACCAGAAAAAGGGATATTAGACATAAAAGGAAGAGCAATGATTTATGAAACTGAAAAGGGTACTTATAAATACGTTTTAGAAATGTATAACCTACTTTCTTTAAGTCAATATTTACCCAATGGAATGAATTTATTTGAGGATGAATGGCAAAGAATTTTTAAATCACATTTAGACTCTTTAATAAAAAAGAAATTGATTAGTATTTTTTTTATAAAACAACAATATGAGAATAATAGTTTAGATAAAGTGGATAAAATTAGTTTTATAGGTGAGTCATTTATGTTTGATGATATTTTCTATAAATTGTTAAACAAAGACGTTCCAAATATAAATTTTATAACTTGGCCTGATATTTTTGCTTGGTTTAGTAGAATTGTTCAACTATTAAAAGTTTTTGCTCTAGTAGTTTATTCGTGGTGTTATAAGTTTTTTCGTTACGATTATAAAAATAAAAAAAAAAAAGCACATATATTTGAAGAACATATATTCAATATTTTTGATCGTTATCCAGAAGCTGGACATTTATTCTGGTTTGAAAGTAGCGAAATAGACCCTAAGGATTTAGTTTTATATTTTGATCGTGCAGATCTGAAGATTAATAGAAAGCTTATAAGAGAGATAGATGATCGTAGAATGCGTTCAGTAAATATGACTCACCCAGTTATACACGTGGATCATCCTGTTAAGCTATTAATAAATACTTTTAAAGCTGTAAAATGTTTTAAATCTTTCTCTTATCAAGAAGTAGATATTTGGCTAACTCAAATTAAATATTTTTTTAAAATAAACTGTTTTAGAGAAACTTTTAGAAAATATAGATGTAAAATAATTCATCAGCATCAGGAATTTTGGCCAAACACATTAGTCATGGCGCTTGCAATTAGAATGGAGAAGGGCGTTTTTGTTTGGAATCATTGGTCAGTAGATCATTTCCCTGTTTCTTATTTTCATTGGGGATTTGCCGATATTGTTTTTTCTTGGGGAAAATATAACGATGGTTACTTTCATTGTCATGATTTTTCTTATAAATATTTATTTCAGACTGGATTGATTGCTGGTGATGGTAATTTAAATATTAATAATACAAAAGAAAAAGAAAAAGAAAGAGAAAGAGAAAAAAAATTTAGCCAACGATTATCTAATGATCTTAATTTAGTTGTTAATATTTTAGATAGCACTTACGGGATTACCAATCAGAATTCATTTTATTCTATGATTTATTTTTATAAAGAAATTTTAGGCATGATATACAATCATAAAAGTTGGGGAGCGACTATCAAATCAAAAGGAAAGACTTTTGAAAAAATAATTTGCAATAAAGAAATTGCATATTATGTCAACTTGTTAAAAAACGAAAATAGACTTGTAATTTTACCCTCAGACTTAAAAGTGTCAACATCCACAAATATTTCTGACATATCACTCTGTTATGGGATAAATTCAGCAGGAGTAATCGCAGCACTCTCAGGTTCCAAATCAATTTATTGGGATTTGCCTGGAACTCTTGAACATCCTTTGTATTATCTGGAAAAAAAAGATAGTTTAATTTTTAGTACAATTGATGAAATTGTTCAAGCTTTAGAAAAATTTGTTTTAGGAAACCAAAAAATTGGTGATCATGATGATTGTTTAAACTTATTTGATACATTTCGAGATGATCAAGGACAAAAAAGGGTGGGAAAAATAATGTCTAGATTGTTTTCTGATTTAAAAAATAATTTAGACTTAGAAGAAAGTTTTAATAAAATTAAAAAAGAATATGAAGATGAGTGGGGTAAAAAACTTGTTTATGCATTTGGCGAAGGTGATGATCATAAGGGAAATTATTTATGGCACCAGGTTCAAAAGAATATAAAAAAATAAATTAATAGTTATTGAATTAAATTAAATGTGTGGAATAGCTGGAATAATTAATTTTAAGGATAAAAAAATAGAGAACAATAGGTTATCATCTATGATGCAGTCCATTCGTCATCGTGGACCAAATGATCAGGGCATCTTTGGATTTGGTAGTGTAGGGCTAGTACATACACGCTTATCTATTTTTGATTTGTCCAATGCCGGACATCAGCCAATGATCTCTGATTGTAAGCAATTTGTAATTGTATTTAATGGAGAAGTTTATAACTGGCCTGAAATTCGTAAAAAGCTTAAACGAGATGATTGGAAATCAAAAACAGATACGGAAACGATACTTTATGCTTTCATAGAAAAAGGAGAAGAATGTCTAAGTTTATTTAATGGCATGTTTGCTTTTGTGATTTATGATAAAAAAAATAAAAAAATTTTTGCTGCACGTGATCGTGTTGGAATTAAACCTTTTTATTATGGAAGACAGAATGAAGAGTTTTATTTTGGTTCTGAAATAAAAGCTCTAATTAGTGGTGGATTTAAAAAAGAAGCGAGTCATGAAGCAATATATGATTTTCTACGATGGGGTTTGATAGATCATTGTGAGCAGACATTTTTTAAAAATGTATTTTCTTTAAAGCCAGGTCATTTTTTAAATATAGATTCAAATGGTCATATAAAAGAAAAAAGATATTGGGACTTAGCTGAAATTACACTAAATAATTCTGTGATCAATTTGCCTGATGCAATTGAGCAATATAGGTCATTGCTTGAAGATGCAATTGATTTACGTTTGAGGGCAGATGTTAAAATAGGATCTTTTTTAAGTGGTGGAGTAGACTCCTCAATATTAACGTCTCGTCTTGTAGATAAACTAGATAAGAATAATATCGAATGCTATACTTATGAATTTGACACAGGTTCTGCTGGTGAGGGACAACATGCAAAAGAGGTAGCTAACTCTTTGGGAATTTCCAATAAATTGTCTACCTTAGCCTATAAAGAAGTGCCTACTTATTTTGAAAAAGTTTTGTGGAATGAGGAAATGCCAGTAACAAGTTTAAGGGTTTTATCTGCCCATAAACTATATGAAGAATATAAGGATGGACCTACTATTATTTTAGAAGGTCATGGAGGGGATCATATTGGTGCAGGGTTCGAATATTATTTTGCTCCACATATTATGGACATTATTGAGTCCCATGGACCTGAGCAAGGTGTTAATGAGCTGGTTAAGTTTATGGATATGTATGGGGTAGAGCCTAAAGATCGATTAAAAAAATTTTTTAATGGTATTTCTTCTATAGCTAATGTTGGTTCCTCCACTCAAGATGGTACGCCCTTTGTAAAGCAAGAATGTATTGCTAGCGATCTACTAGCAGCACATGAACCAATACGTGTTAAATTTAAAAAAAAATTTCAATCTAATTTATTAAGTGCTCAATATACTGATATATTTCACCATAATCTTCCACGGGTTTTAAGATATGCAGATAGAGGATCTATGGCAGTCGGAAGAGAGACGAGGGTTCCATTTCTTGACCATAGGATAGTTGAATTTTCTTTCTCAACTTCAGCTCAAGCGAGAGTAAATGGGGTAACTCAAAGATATTTTATGCGTGAAGCAGCAAAAAATCTTCTGCCAAATAATATTCTGAAACAACCCAAAAGAAGTATTGTTGACCCACAAAGAAGCTGGATGCAGAAAGAGCTTCATGACTGGATAATGGATATTTTTAATTCAAAAAGTTTTAAACATAGAGGGATTTTTAATCAAGAAAAAGTAGTACAGGAATATCAAAATTATTGTAAACAAGAAAAACCTGTAACAGGTTTTCATATTTTTCAATATATAAATATTGAAATGTGGTATAGGTCAATGATTGATCCTAATTAATAAAAATCAGTTTTAAAATAGGAGTAAATTAAATAACGTTTAATAT
>CACLFK010000002.1 GCA_902606105.1 uncultured Pelagibacteraceae bacterium
TAAATACAAACGTCCATCTCCAAAACGCTAAAGAAATTGGAGGAACAAATTCAATACCTCCTCTAGCAACTATTAGATTAGAAGACATAAAAATTGGTTGAATAAAAAGTAATGAAAAGGCTAAAAAATTTGTTTTTTGTTTATACAATTTAATGCTTAAAAATTATTTCTTATCGAAAAAGGCTTCGTAGACCAACATGAAAATTGCTATGGCCATCAAGATATAAACAGGGAGTATGTCAAAAAAACTGATCATTGGTGATCTTGTCAATGTAGTTGCGAGACCAATTAAAAATACTACCGCAAGCACTGTTCCCAGAAATGTTGTAAATTTAGTCATTTTATTTATTACATTCCTTTTCTACCCAATTAGCAATACCTAAAAATCTATGATCATCAAATCTTGCGCCTATTAACTGAACTCCTAAAGGTAGATTGCCCTCTCCTTGAAGGACGGGAAGAGAAATACATGGTGTTCCCAAATACGACCAGACTTTGTTAAATTCAGCGGTTCCAGTACTTTTTAAACCTTTAGGAGCAACACCTGGACTTGATGGAGATAACACTCCATGATAATCCTCAAAAACTTCCTGATAAGAGTCATAACTTCTTTTCATAAAATCAATTGCTTCAGCATATTCTTTTGCAGAATGTTTGTTACCTTTTACAATCGCATCTTGCATATATTTTGATAATTTTTTCTTATACTTTTGATAATAAAGTGCAAAATTGTTTGCTAAATCTGTCTCATGAATTATCTGATGATACTTGTGAATATCTTTGAAGTAAGAAGGCGTATCAAATACTTCAATATTATTTTTGAATGATTTTATAAAATATTCAAAAGCTTCTCTCGATCTTTTTTCAATTATTTTCCAGTGTTCAGTTTTATAAAAAATAAATTTTGGTTCAAATAAAGGGCCTTTTTTTACTTCATCCAACATGTTTTCTGTTGAATAGTGTACTGTTGCGTTATCGTAGTTATCTTTCTTAATTAAAACTTTCGCAAGAAGTGCTACATCCTCAACTGATCGTCCAAACACGCCTATATGATCTAATTTTTCAGATGTTTTAAGAACACCATTTCTAGAAATTAATCCATAAGTTGGTTTGTATCCAACTACACCACAATATGAGGCTGGTCTAATAACAGATCCACCAGTTTGAGAACCTATAGATAATGGAGCCATAAAAGAAGCAACTGAAGCTGCAGATCCGCTAGATGATCCTCCCGGTGTTCTTGTATGATCATGAGGATTTGTAGTCTTAGATGGCCCAAGATAAGCTAACTCTGATGTTGCTGTTTTGCCCATTACTATTGCGCCTGCTGAAAGTAATAGATCAATTATTTCAGCATTCTGTGAATAAGATTTTCCTTTTCTAATTACGGTCCCACACTCAGTCGGCATATCAAGAGTGCCTATAATATCTTTTACAGCTACTGGAATTCCATGAAGTGGTCCTGTTGGTTTTCCAGATCTTCTATATTCATCTGCTTCAGCAGCTTTTTCTAGTAAAAGTTTTTTATTAAGATGTACCCATGCCTTAACATCTTTTTCAAATTCATTTACTCTCTCTATATATATCTTACAAATTTCAACTGATGTTAATTGAGAGTCTTTTATTTTCGAAACAAGTTCTTCAACTTTTAACGAAAGGATGTCTGTCATTTTATTTTATTGAGCAAATAAAGTTTCTGGTAACCACAAAGCTATTGCTGGAAACATGTACATTAAAAACATTGCAAAAATAACAATTCCCAAGAATGGCATTATTCCTCTAAATATTTGCATAAGTTCTACATTTGTTTTTTGAACTCCCTTTAGGTAGTAGGCGGACATAGCCATGGGGGGAGTTAAAAAAGATGTCTGTAAATTTAAAGCTATTAACATTGCAAAGAAATAAGGATTAACCCCAAAAATTTCTAACAATGGTAAAAATATAGGAACAAAAATAATTAAAATTTCAGTCCATTCTAGTGGCCATCCTAAAAGAAAAATAATTATTTGAGTAATTACTAAAAATTGCCATGTTGAGATATTTATAGATGTAAAAAAATGTTCAAAAACTTCATGACCACCTAAATAAGAAAAGACAGATGAAAAGGTCCAAGAACCAATAAATAACCACATAATCATAGCAGTTGTTTTTGCAGTTAAGAATACAGACTCTTTAAAGTTTTGCCATTTAAGAGTTTTATAAAACCAAGATAAAATCAGTGCACCAAAAGCTCCAGCAGCAGCAGCTTCGGCAGGTGTTGCAATTCCAGCTAAAATAGTTCCAAGCACTAACATAATTAATCCAAATAACGGTACAAACGAAACTAAAACCTCTTTTAAAATTTGAGCTCTTGGAGGTATGTCCTCTGCTGGTGGTCTTGGAGCTATAGATGGGTTCAGCCAAGCTCTAAAAACTGCATATCCAATATATAAACTTGCCAATAATAATCCTGGGAAAATAGCAGCTGCAAAAAGTCTTAAAGGGGATAATTGTGCAATTACTGAATAAACTATTAACATAATACTTGGAGGAATTAAAATTCCTAAACATCCTCCTGAACATATAATCCCTGATGCAAATTTTTTATCATATCCAGCTTTAACCATTGCGGGCCATGCTAGTAATCCCATTAATGTAACAACTGCACCTATAATCCCTGTGGCTGTTGAAAATAATGTACACGTAATTAATGCAGCGACTGCCATCGATGCAGGCAATCTGTGTGCAGCTAACCTAATTGCAAAAAATAGTTTTGCAACAATTCCAGCTCTTTCAACCAAGTATCCCATAAATAAAAATAGTGGAACAGCTGTAAGAACATTATTGTCCATAACTGTGTATGTATTTTTTACAAATAATGAAAATATCCTATTATCAAATAGATGTTCCATCATTGTCGGGTCATAATAAGCGTAATAACCAAAACCTATTCCCATTGCCATTAAGGTAAATGCAATTGGAAAACCTAAAAGTACTGCAAACAAAAATAATCCCATCATCATGATAGCGACTTCAGGATTTGTTAGGCTAAATAGCATTTTCTTTATTTTCCTCTTGAGATTTTCTCATTAAAATTTCTTCTGTTTCTTGAGCCACAACCATTCTTGAAGGCCACTTACCTTCTTTAATACAAATCACTGATCTAAAGACTTCACTGATACCTTGAATAATTAACAAAATACCTGCGGCAGGTATCAATGATTTAACCATATAAATTTGTATTTGTGCAGGACTGCTCCAGCTAGTTTCTTTAATTTTCCAAGCTAATGCGGCATACTCATATCCATAAAACGCCAAAGCTACGACTCCAGGAAAAAAGAAAACAAAGTATAATACAAAATCTATCCAAGCTTGTGTTCTTGGCTTAAATAATCTGTATATAACGTCACCTCTAACATGTGCTTCTGTTGCTAAACAATAAGCGCCCGACATCATAAGGATAGCACCATACATCTGCATACTAAAATCAAAATTCCATAACGTAGGTTTATTAAAAACATAGGCCACTATGACCTCATATACTGTTCCACCCATTAAAATCACAATACACCAAGAGAAAGCTTTTCCCATTGAAGTACTCAGAGAATCTGCAAATTTAATGAATGGTCTCATTGTGAATAGATATATTAAATTAAACTAAAAAAAAAGGGGGTTTTAAACCCCCTTTTTTTAAATTTTTTAAAAGCTAATTATATTTTAACTTTTGCAATTGGACCAAACTCATTTTCATAAGCTAATTTGTAGTTCGGTTGATTCATCAACAGATACTTCATAGTTTTCTTAGCGTATGCTTTTTGAGAGTCGATTACTTTCTTAAAGAAAGCATCTTTAGCAGAGAACTCTCCAACGATTTTATCCCAACCTTTTAACTGTTCTGCTAGGATAGCATCAGATGTTTGATAAACATTAACCTTATGCTCATTCATCAATTTACCTAAGTCGTTAGAATATCTAACTAGGGCTTTGAAGTAGTTATCTGAGTTTGCAGCGTAAGCAGCATTCTTCAATATAGCTTGATGAGCTGGTGAAAGGCTTTTCAGTCTCTTAGTGTTTATAGGCATTTCAAACATCTCCTGAGATTGGTGAAAGCTTCCTAAGTGATAGTGTTTAGAGACATCTTGCATTCCAAACTGCGAGTCTGATGTAGGGTTGTTAAACTCTGCAGCATCAATCAAACCAGTTTTCATAGCCGGTTGAATCTCACCACCTGGTAATTGTCTTACGACCATTCCCATAGCTGTTAAAACGTTAGTTGCAAGACCAACTGTTCTATACTTCATACCTTTAACATCAGATACTTTTGTTACGTTCTTTTTGAACCAACCAAAAGGTTGTGCTGGCATAGGCATAGCAAAGAAACCAGTGTAATTATATCCAACACTAGCGACTGCTTCTTCATATAATGCTCTTCCTCCACCATACTCCATCCATCCCATTACTTCTTGAGATGATAGTCCGTATGAAGGTCCAGTACCAAAAAGTGAAGCTGCTGGATTTTTACCATACCAATATGCTGTCACCCAGTGACCCATATCAATAATTCCATCACTCACAGCGGCACCAATTTCTGAAGTTTTTACGATTGAACCAACTGGCTGAAGATCAATTTTAAGTGTTCCACCAGACATTGCATCAACCATTTTACAATAGTCTCCTGCCATTTCAAAAAAGATGTTCGCGCCTGAAGGCCAAGCTGCTTGCATTTTTAATGTAGTGTGTCCTCCAGCAGTCGCAATATTAGGCATTGCTACAGCTGTTGCTGCTGCTGCACCTGTTGCTGCTGCTACTTTGAAGAACTTACGTCTTGAAGGCGTCTTTGCACCTTTCAATGATTTTTTATTTTTAATCATTTTGTTCTCTCCTCTTGTTAATTAACGAACGTAATAAAACATAGAAATAGTATAGAGTCTTTCTAAAAACGTGCGCGGATTGACACTTAATAAGAAATATACAATCTAGAGTAGAATTATTTGTTTATTTAGATTAATTAACTTTGTTCTTACAGCTTCCTGTTTTAAAGAATTCATCAATATTATTTATCGCTAAATTAGCCATTGCTGTTCTAGTTTCTTTAGTAGCGCTTCCTAAATGAGGTAGTATGAATGCACTTTTATGTTTAGAATAACCTTTATTTAAGTTTGGCTCATTTTTATAAACATCTAATCCAACTGCATAAACTTTTCTTCTATCAAGTGCATCTATCATTGCCTCATCTTCTATTATATCTCCTCTTGCAACGTTTGTAACAATTGCTCCTTTAGGTAAATATTCGATTGTATCTTTATTAATCATATTAATTGTTTCCTTTGATGCTGGACAACAAACTGACAATACATCTGATACTGAAAGTAAGTCTTTTAAATTATCATGGTATGTTGCACCTTTTTCTTTATCTTCACTCAACTTAGATCTGTTATGGTAATGAATGATCATTCCCAAAGATTTAGCAACTTTTGCAATTTTTTGACCTATTCTTCCCATTCCTAAGATGCCTAGTCGCGTTCCTGTTAACTGTTTTCCTATCAAAAGATCTGCTGACCATACCCAACCGCCCTCTTTAGCTCTTTCAATTCCCTCGGAAGCCCTTCTGCATGCACCCAATATTAGCAGTACACCAATCTCTGCTGTAGCATCTGTTAATACATCGGGTGTGTTTGTTACTGCGATACCCTTATTTTTTGCAGCTTCTAAATCAATGTTTCCAAACCCTACAGCAAAATTAGAAATAATTTTTATCGAGTCTGGTAGTTGATTAATTGTTTCAGCATCCAACTTATCGGTTAAGGCTGATAATATTCCATCATGCCCATCACTTAACTCGATTAATTTTTTTTGAGAATAAAGCTCATCGTTAAAATTTAAATTTGCTTCAAATAATTCTTTTGCATTATCTTCACAAGATCTAAGTAATCTTCTGGTGATCAGAATTTTTTTCATATTAAAGATTAGTTTAAATCAAAAATTTTTCCAGGATTCATTATATTATTTGGATCCAATGTTCTTTTAATTGATTTCATCACTGGAATACTGTCGGGATGCTGCTCAAGCAAATACTCTTTTTTATGGAGACCTACTCCATGTTCGCCTGTAATAGTTCCCTCAAGCTCTAGGGCTTTTCTAATTAATGTACCATTAAAAGCTCTAAGTTTTTTATAAATATCTTTTTGTTCAGGGTCATATGGCAAAACTACATGAAAATTACCGTCCCCCATATGTCCTACCATTGGTGCTCTAACTCCAAATTTTTTTGCTTGTTCTTCTGCAAATTTTACACATTCTGTAATTTTTGAGATTGGAACACATACGTCTGTTGAGTAAACTCTTCCGTTATTATTTAAAGCTTTAACAGAATAGTACACATCCCATCTTGCTTGCCAAAGTTTATTTCTATCTTCTAGATCTTTTGCCCATTTAAATGAACTACCTTTATTATCTTTTGATAATTCTTCTACAATTTTAATATTTTCATGATTTGAAGACTCTGATCCGTGAAATTCAAAAAATAACGTTGGAACCGCTTCAATATCCTTTAATTTTGAATAATTAATACTAATCCCCATCTGATCTGCGTTTAACATCTCAATTCTTGCAATTGGAACACCATATTGAATAACCTGTTGAGCCGTCATTACTGCGTCCTCTAAAGAAGGGAAATGACAAACCGCACTCATAATACTTTCTGGTATGGGAGATAATCTTAAATGAACTTCAGTAATAATACCCAGAGTTCCTTCTGATCCAACAAATAGATTAGTTAAATTATAACCTGCTGAAGTCTTTTTAGTTCTACCACCTGTATTAATTATATCACCATTTGGTAAAACTACTGTCAGACCTGAAATAACTGTCTTCATAGTTCCATATTTTACAGCCATCGTTCCTGATGCTGAAGTTGAGGCCATGCCACCTAAAGCTGCGTTTGCTCCAGGATCAATTGGGAAAAAAATTCCGTCCTCTCTTAGATACTCATTAAGTTGTTCTTTTGTAACACAGGCCTGAACTCTACAATCAAAATCTTCAGCGTTTACGCTTAAAATTTTATTCATCTTTTCCAAGCTGATGGTTATACCTTTTTCATTTCCTACAACATTACCTTCTAAAGATGTGCCTGTACCAAATGGAATTACTGGAATTTTATTTTCATTACATAATTTTAATATTTTTGAGACCTCTTCATTACTTTCTGGAAAGACTACTGCTTTTGACAAAATCGGATCATAGGTGTCTTCTCCCCTAGCATAATTTCCTCTGGTAGACTCTGATGTAGAGTATCTACTATTTAAAAGATTTTTTAATTCTATCTCAACTTGTTCATTCATAAATTTGAATATTAGTAAAAAAAGTTTAAAAAATACAGCTTATTTAGAAAGCATCTTTCCTATATTTTCCAAAGCCTGCAGTATATTATCTCTAGATGCAGCAAAACTAAATCTTACATAATCTTGGCAAGTTTTACCAAATGCTGTTCCTGGAACAATAGCAACTCCAGCCTCATGCATAGCCTTTTTACAAAATTCAGAACCATTCATGCCAGTACCTATTACTTTTGGGAAAGCATAAAAAGCACCACCTGGTAAACTACATTCAATTCCAGGCAAATCATTTAATCCTTTATGGATTAAATTCCTTCTCAATGTAAATTTATCTAGCATGTCATTGATTGAATCATCTGGACCATCTAAAGCTGCTATACCTGCAAATTGCGCAGCTGCATTTACACAAGATACACTATTTATTAATAATTTATTTACATGTGGAATCATTTCTTCAGGCCAATAGCTCCATCCTAGTCTCCAACCAGTCATTGAGTAAGCTTTGCTCCATCCTTCTAAAACTATTAACCTATCTTTTAATGCTTCATAATGAAAAAACGATGGCATTTCTTTATAGTCAAAAATTTGTCTACTATAAATTTCATCACTTAAAATAGTAACGTGTGGATGTTTTTCTAATTCTTTTGCAAAATAATCTATTACGGGTTTTTCAACAAAACTACCTGTTGGATTATTTGGATTAATTAAAATTAACAATCTAGTTTTATCAGTAATTAGAGATAATATTTTATCTGGATCAAATTTAAGATCTTTATCTTCAGTAAGATCATATGGTACAGGTGTCGAACCGGTATAATTTATCATTGATTCATAAATCGGAAATGCTGGCGTAGGATGAATTATTTCTGCTCCTGGTTCACCAAAACATTGGATGGCGTAACTCATCGTAGGTTTTCCACCAGGCATAATTAAAATTCTTTCAGCATCAACATTGGCGTTATATTGTTTTTTAATCCACCTTGTAACAGCTTCTCTACATTCTGGAATTCCGTTCGACATTACATATCCATGGTGTCCATCGTCTAAAGCTTTCTTTGCAGCTTCGACTACATGCTTAGGTGTTTTAAAATCTGGCTGACCTAATCCTAGATGGATCATTGGATGGCCTTTCGCTTCTAATGCTTTAGCTTCTGCTAAGACACTAAAAGCTGATTCAGTTCCTAAATTATCTAAGTTTTTTGCAAGTTTCATTTTTTTAAAAATGAAAACCTAGACGAAAAGTAGTCTAATGTCTATTCATGTTTTTTAAATAACCTATTTTAGGTTTTTGCAATAATCCTGACAATTACTTATTGATTAGTTACGGTAGATTATTTTTGACGCATCTAAGTCTTCAATTTTCTTACAGCCCATTAAAATCATATTTCTTCTAATTTCTTTTTGCATATTATCTAATAATCTCTCAACTCCTTTTTGACCTCCTGCTCCCAAGCTGAAAAGAAATGCTTTACCAAAACTACAAGCAGTTGCTCCTGCAGCTAGCGCTTTAAGAACATGCGTTCCTCTTTTTATACCACCATCAAGTATAATTTCTAACTTATCACCAACTGCATCTGAAATAGCTTTCACTTGATCGAAAGGAGATCTTGAACCATCTAATTGTCTTCCTCCATGATTAGAAATCATTATCGCAGTGCAGCCAATATCAATTGCTCTTTTAGCATCTTCAACTGACATCACTCCTTTCAATGCAAAAGGACCGTTCCATCTCTTAATACAGTACTCTGCATCTTTCCAATTCATTTTAGGATCGTATTGTTCATTAATATAATCTATGACTGATTTCGCAATGTTAGTTCCTTTGTCAGTTTTGTGTTTAATGTTAGCTAACTCGAATTTTTTATTTGTTAAATATTTAAAAACCCATTCTGGACGCATAGCAAAACTTAGTAAGCTTTCCAAGGTTAATTTGGGAGGAGTGGTAAACCCAGTTCTATGATCTCTTTCTCTGTTTCCTGCAACAAGAGTATCCACAGTCAAACAAAGCCCATCAAAATTTGCTCTACGACATCTATCAATTAAATCATCAGTAATAGATTGATCTTTATGAACATATAGTTGAAAAAGTTTTGGGCCACTTGAGATATTGGCTATTTCTTCAATTGAAAACGATGCCATTGTAGACATGCTATACATCGTTCCAAATTTTTCAGCAGCTCTTGCTGAAGCTTTGTCTCCCTCAGGAGTGTACAAACTTTGCATTGCTGTCGGTGACAAGAAAAGAGGCATATCAATTTTTCTACCAAATACTGTTGTGGATAAATCAGGCTCTCCAACACTTGCTAATATATTTGGAACAAGATCACAATCGTTAAATGCGTTAGTGTTTCTATTTAAAGTCACTTCGTCGTCTGATCCACCATCAATATAATGAAAGATAGGGGCTGGTAATTTTTTTTTTGCTAATTTTCTAAAATCCGCAAAACTATAACAATCATTGATATTCATGGTGTTATCTTCTGAATCTTAAATTACTTCTATTAAGATCACTAATTGTTTTACAACCCATTAATTTCATGTCCCTCACTAATTCAGATTTATACTTTTCGATAGCCCTTTCAACACCTGTTTGTCCTCCAGCAGCTAAAGCATAAAGATATAGTCTTCCTCCTGAGCATGCTTTGGCACCTAATGACAATGCTTTAAGCATATGTGTTCCTCTGTGAATTCCACCCTCACATATAACGTCAAGCTTATCACCCACAGCATCAACAATTTCTGCAAGCTGATCAAACGGAGATCTTGATCCGTCAAGTTGTCTTCCTCCATGATTTGAAACCATTATACCTGTACATCCAATATCAACCGCTCTCTTAGCATCTTCAACAGACATGACCCCTTTTAATGCAAAATGACCTCCCCATTTGGAACAAAGTTGTTCAGCATCTTTCCAATTCATTGATTGATCTAACATAGTAGAAAAATAGTTTCCAATTGAGGAATTTGTACTTGTACCTTCTTTCACAAAATCTTGAAGATGAGGTAATTCAAACTTACCTTTTGTTAGATAATTAATTCCCCACATTGGCTTAGTTGCAAAACTAAACAAACTAGAAAGAGTTAGTTTTGGTGGAGATGTAAATCCAGTTCTTAGATCTCTTTCACGATTTCCTCCTGTTATTGTATCCACTGTTAGCGCCATCACGTCAAATTTGGCTGCTTTTGCTCGCTCTAAACAAGAGTCATTCAAGCCTCTATCTTTATGAAAATAAAACTGGAACATTTTTGGTGTGTCAACCATAGATGATATTTCTTCCACACTCACTGTCGCTAATGCAGATACTCCAAACATCGTATTAAATTTTTGAGCAGCTCTACCAACAGCTCTTTCACCATCATAATGAAATAATCTTTGTAAAGCTGTAGGAGCTAAATAAAAAGGCAAATCTAATTTTTTTCCAAATATTGTTGTAGATAGATCGACATTTTCTACTCCTCTCAAAACATTTGGAACTAAATCTACGTCATCAAATGCACTTGTGTTTCTAGCGTACGTATGTTCGTCGTCAGCAGCTCCATCAATATAATGAAATATAGGTGAAGGTAACTTTTTTTCTGCTAGTTTTCTGAAATCTGCAAAATTATGACAATCTTTTAAATTCATACATCCTTCTAAAAGTTTTTTAGGAAATTAAACATATAACTATTTGCCCCAGGATTTTTGTCTCCTAAGCTTGCATTAGATATATGATTGTAGGAAAAACCTAATTCACTATCATTAGATAAATCAAGAGAAAACTGTAACTCACTCTTAAATTCAATTAAATGACCTAAATCCTTTCCATCCCCCTCGTGGTACAGTCCTGGAGTAAAGCTGGGAGTAAAATTTATGGCTCCTATTTTATATTGAGCCTGTACACCTGTATAAATATAAGTAGCATTATCACCAGTTATTAGTGCTCCAGTAATAGGTGATAGATTTCCCAAAAATGTATCACGATTTAAATCCTCATTTTGATGCTGAAACCCTATTAAAGACGATTTTTTTCCGTCATCACTAAAATCAAACATTCCTGTATAAACATTAAATTCTGTATTTTGATTTTTTACTTTTAATTCTTCAGCACTTACTGCAAGACTGAAAAAAAATAAAAATAAATATACCAAAAAGTTTTTTAAATTCATATCTAACAAATATTTATTTTTTAAATATAGAGCTTTTAAAAATTATTGCACCTCCAAACAGAAATATCAATATAGGTAATAACCACAATAAATATGTATTTTTATTAAGTCCAGGATCATACAATATCCAATCACCATATTTTTCCTTAAAATAAATATATATTTCTCTCTCTGATAAACCTTCATTTAATTTCTTATCTACTAAGATTTTCATGCTATTTGCAAAGTCCGAGTCTGAGTCATAAACTGACTGTCCTTGACATATCAAACATCTGAGATTTTTAGTTATTTCATTTCTTTCACTATTTTCATTTGCATAAAGATTATTAGAAAAGAGTAATAGAAAAATAATTATAAAATTTTTAAATAATTTCATTTTATTGTTTTTTGTATTTCCATGAACAGCATCTGATTGAGAGGTCCAATATATTTTTTAATTATTTTATTATTATAAATTATAAAAGTTTCAGGTACACCAAAAGCTCCCCATTCAATTGAAATTGTCCCATTTTTATCTACAATGATTTTTTCATAAGGATTTCCTAATTCATCCAATAAGCTTTTAGCATTTTTTTTATTATCTTTATAATTCATGCCGATAATAGTTAATTTATTATTTTTACTTAAACTCATTAATATTGGATGTTCATCTCTACATGGAACACACCAGGAGGCCCAAATGTTTAATAAATAAAATTTATCTAATTCAAAAATTTCAGTTGAGGTTGAATTCTGGTTTAGATACATAAGATCAGCCGAGAAAATTGGGATGTCATTATTTATCTTCGTCTCTGGTGTATAAATATTTGTGTCTTTTAAACTTTTGTAAAAAACAGCAAAAATAATTAAAAATATTAATATTATTGAATATGGAATTAATTTTTTTTTCATACTCTTTTTTTTAAAAAACTAACTAAACCACCTAAGCTTATCATAATAACCGATAGCCATATCCACAACATAAAGGGTTTAACTTGATATCTTACATTGAAATAATCCTGATTTTGGACAAGATTAATTACAATAAATTTATCCTTCATCAATGTAGTTTTAATATCTGCCTCACTAGTTGTGATATTGGGCTGATTATATATTCTTAATTCAGGTGATAAATTATTGTTTATACCGTCGGAATTAGTAATATTAAAATTTGCAATTATAGATTTATAATTTTTCTCTTTTTTTTGATTGATACTTTCAAAAACTATTTTTGTTTTTGAATTATCATAAGTTTCACCTACTTTTAAATTAGTTATTATTTCACTTGAAAATAAATTGTTAAATAAAATACTTAAAATCAATAAACTAAATCCAAAATGAGCAGTGTTTTGAGCAAAATTTTTATATTTCTTATTAAAAAAATCTCTCAATGTAATAAAAAATAAATAAAGAGCACTGGAGATTAGGATAGTATTAATAAGAATATTTGTGTTAAAATTTTTGACAATAAAAAAAGATAATAAAATACAGATAATTAATAAGAAAATTAAATAGATCTTATCTTTTAAATCAGATCTTATCCATTTCAACCTTGGACCGATTGCCATCGCAAATAAAAAAGGAATTAAAAATGGAGCAATAAGTTTATGATAGAATGGCGGCCCAACAGATATTTTTTGGGAGGATATTACGTCTAAAAATATAGGATAAACTGTACCAATCAATACTACTGACAGAAAGTACATCATAAACCAGTTATTAACTAAAATTGAAGTTTCTTTACTTAACCAAAAAAAATTAGATGAATTATTTTTACCGGTTTGATGAAAAAAGAAAAAAATAAATAAAGACAAAAAAATTAAAGCAAATAAAAATATTAAAATAAATAAACCTCTTTCTGGATCATTGGCAAATGTATGAACAGAATTTAGAATTCCAGACCTTACTAAAAAAGTTCCACACATGCTCAAAGTAAAAGTTGCAATGGACAATATTATTACCCAAGAAGTAAGGGTTTCTTTTCTCTCAAGTACTAAAACGCAGTGTAAAAGGGTTGTCAAAGCCAGCCAAGGCATTAAAGAAACATTTTCTACTGGGTCCCAAAACCAGAATCCTCCCCAACCTAATTCATAGTATGCCCAAATTGATCCAAGCAAAATACCCAGTGTTAAAAAGATCCAGGAGATTAAAACCCATTTTTTAATATGAATAGCCCAGCTTGTTGAAACCATTTTTAAGGTAGTTGCAGCTAAAGCAGATGAAAAAATAATAGAGGAGCCAACATAACCCAAATATAAAATTGGTGGATGAATTGCTAATGCAGGATCCTGCAATATTGGATTTAATCCTAAGCCCTCATCTGGAACTGGAAATAAATAATTAAAAGGGTTTGAAGTTTGAATGAGAAATAAAAAAAAACCAATTATAATTACTTGCTGAAAAACTAGTGTTAAAATTTTATACTTAATTGGTTGATTTTTAGTTCTTAATAAAAATATAAATATAAATAATGTTAAAACTAATAACCACAGCAGCAAGCTTCCCTCATGGTTTCCCCAAGTTCCACTAATTTTATAAAAAAGCGGTTTGGTTGTATGTGAATTGTTAAATACAGTTTCATTACTAAAATCTGATATAACAAAAGAAATAATTAAAGCTAAAAAACTAATTAAAACAAAAAATAATTGTAGAAAAGAAAACGATAAAATTTTAGCATCTAATTGATTTGAGTTTTTAAAATTTTGAATTGAAAAAAAAATTAAAATTAAGCCAACACACAAACCTAGAATAAGTGAGTAATGACCGATAACACTGTAAATCAATTTATTTCTCCTCCAAAGCTTCTTTTACTTCCGGTGGCATGTAATTTTCATCATGCTTAGCTAAAATTTTAATGGCTGAAAAAAAATTTCTATCTTTTAAAAATCCCTCTGCAACAACTCCTTTTTCCTCAGCAAAAAGATTAGGGACAGCACCAGAGTAACTAACATTTATTTCATTTTTAAAATCTGTAATAACGAAGTTAATTTCATCCGAGTTTACATTAATTGAATTTTTTTTTACCATTCCTCCAACTCTAATTTTATTTGAATCTAATTCCGATAATTTTTTAATTTCAGTTGGTGATTGAAAGTAAACAACATTTTCCTCTAAAGATTTTAGAACTAAAAAAATTGTTAAAATTAAAGTAACTAAAATTAATGTTACAAACAAAAATCTTAATTTAACTTTGCGACCATACATGGTTCAAAAGTTAGTTATTTGCGGCGTCAGCTAAAATTTCTTTGTTGATTCTTTGTGTTTTTGCAGAATTAGCTTTCTCAGGATTTAAAGACCCAAATTTAGCAACAAATTTACTTTGCTCTTTAACAAATTGTAGTTTCGTAATCGTATACAAACCTAAAAAACTTAAAAGAGTAAAGCCAAAAGCAGACATTACATATACTACATATCCATTCATAAAAAGTAATTCATTAATCATAATCTATCTAAGCCTTTATTTTTAATTTTTATCAGTTCTGTATTATATTTCATTAAGAAAATTAACAACGAAAATAGAGCAAATGCCGCAGTCATTAATAGTAAAGGAAAAAGCATTGAAGAATGAATTGAGCTCTTTGTTAAAATATTAATTGATGCTGGCTGGTGAAGTGTGTTCCACCAATCAACTGAGTATTTAATAATTGGAACATTAATAATACCGATAACAGTTATAAAGGTCGTAATCTTGAAAACTTTTTCTTCTTTCTCATAAATTCTCCAGGCTATTAAATACATAGCAAAAAATAATGCTAAAATTAACATTGATGTAATCCTAGCATCCCATGCCCACCAAGTTCCCCATGTAGGTTTGCCCCAAATTGCTCCTGTGACTAAAGCAATTATATTAAAAACAAATCCAGATGGTGCTAAACTTTTTGATATTAAAAAAAGATTTTTATTCTTAAAAATAAAACCACTTATAGACAAAAAAGTAATCGATGAAAAAATTCCAAGCGAGATCCATGCTGATGGAACATGTACGTACATTATTCTTACCGCATCACTTTGTTTGTAATCCTCTGGAGATAAAATTAGTGCCTCAGTCAAACCAACTGTCAAAACAACTACAAATAAAAATAAAATATACTTTGGAGCTTTAGAAGTTATTTGAAAAATTCTATTTGGTTCTAAAATTTTAAACATATTTGTTATTTAATAATTAATTTTGGAATTTCTATTATGAAAAAGTTATCTGATCAAGAATGCAGAGGGGAGACAATAAGACTAAATATAACGTTTAACATCCTTGATCAGAATTTAAATTAAATATAATGAATATTTATGGCCTAGATTTGAGCTAAATGTGTTGGAATATTGATAAGCTTAATTTGAAAGCTTAAAATAGCTTGAGCCTTTTTTTCCCGAAAAAATTTCTTCAATTAAAGGGTGTTTTATCGGCTCATCAGAGTCGTCCATAAGCAAATTTTGCTCTGAAACATATGCTTCATAGGTAATTTCGTCATTTTCAGCAAGTAAGTGATAAAATGGCTGATCTTTTCTTGGTCTGACATTTTTTGGTATTGATTGATACCATTCCTCAGAATTGTTAAATTCAAAATCCACATCATAAATAACACCTCTAAATTCAAAGTGTTTATGTTTAACAATATCACCGATTGAAAATTTGGCTTTTTGGATTGGCATTACGATTAGTATGAGTATTTAAATATAAAAATCAATGTAAAAAAGATTAATGTTTTGTGATGTGGCAAATATGTTAATATCTTTTAGTGAATAAATCTTTTTTGAAATTTATTACCGATTTTGGGCCATTAGCAATATTTTTTTTCTTTTATTATAATAATAACAAAAATTTATCAGTTGCAATACCTCCACTTATAGTTGCAACTTTAATTGCTTTAGCAGTTGTGTGGTTCTTTGAAAGAAAAATACCACCAATGCCTTTGGTGAGTGGAATATTAATTACATTTTTTGGTGGACTAACTATTTATTTTAATGATCCAATATTTATTTATGTAAAACCCACTATAATTAATATTTTATTTGCCTTAGCTCTATTTTTTGGAAAATATTTTACAAGGGAACCTATTTTAAAAAAAATTATGGGAAAATCTATACCCTTATCTGATATAGGATGGGAGATACTAAATAAAAGATGGATGTTCTTTTTTCTTGGGCTTGCTGTATTAAATGAGTTTGTGTGGAGAACCCAAACTGAAGAATTCTGGGTTAACTTTAAAGTATGGGGAATGTTGCCAATAACAATAATTTTTACCGCCTTTCAAATTCCTTTAATAAACAAACATAAAATCGATGCGCAGTAATCTGAAATTAGTAATCAATAATCCACAAAATAAAATAGAGCAAAAGCAGTTCTTTGAAAAAGATGAACTCAAAATTATTTTAGACCTTTACGCAAAAATGGTTTCAGATGGATCATGGAAAGACTACGGATTAAATATTTCTAGCAAACAAGTGAGCTTTAGTGTTTTTAGAAACGCTGCTGAAAATGCTATTTACAAAATTTGTAAAAATTTTAAGCCAAAAAATAAAAATCTAAAATATTTGATTACAGATACTAATGGTAAAATTTTAAAGAACTCTTTTGATCTTAAATTATTATTAAAAAATACTAACTGGAAAAAACTCTAATAAATTTAACGTCTTTGACCGAAAAGCCTTAACAACATTATGAATAAATTTATGAAGTCTAAGTAAAGAGTCAATGCGCCCATTACAGCTTTTTTACCCATGATTTCACCTGTATCATTAGCTGCATACATATTTTTAATCTTCTGGGTGTCGTAAGCCGTAAGACCAACAAAAATTAAAACTCCTAATATTGAAATCACAAAATACATCATTGATGATTTCATAAATATATTAACTATCGAAGCTATAATTATTCCAATTAAACCCATCATTAAGAAAGAGCCTAATTTAGTTAAATCTCTTTTTGTTGTGTAACCATAAATACTCATTGCCCCAAAAGTTGCTGAACATATAAAGAAAACTCTTGTTACACTCATTCCTGTGTAAACTAATAAAATTGAAGATAAAGATAATCCCATTAACCCTGCAAAAACCCAAAAAGTTGTTTGAGCTTTTGATGCACTCATTTTATTAATCCCAAAACTCATATAAAAAACAATTCCTAAAGGTGCAAGCATCACAAGCCATTTTAAACCTGACATATAAATTGCATTACCCATTTGAGTTAGACCCACAATAGATCCTGCATCATTAGTAACGACTGACATTTTAAATGTTAATAGTGCAACTATTCCTGTTAATAAAATTCCTGTTGCCATGTAGTTGTAAACTTTTAGCATGTAGGCTCTTAAGCCTTCATCCATTACAACAGTTGATTGTTGAGCTGCCTTTGCTCTGTTTAGTATTCCGTTTTTATCAAATTCCATAAGTGTTATATAATAGCCTTTTACTAATTATTCAAGATACCTTAAAAGGTTAATAACTTAAAAGGTTAATAAAACGATAACATAATTTTCAAATGAATTACAAAAATCTAGGAAACACGGACTTAAAAGTAAGCACAATTTGTCTCGGTACTATGACTTGGGGAGAACAAAATACCCAAAATGAAGCATTTGAGCAAATGAACTTTGCTTTAGACCAGGGAGTTAATTTTTGGGATACTGCAGAATTATATGCCGTACCTCCCAGAAAAGAAACTTATGGGGATACTGAAGAAATAATTGGAAATTGGTTTGAGAAAAATAAAAAAAGAGACAAGGTAATTCTTGCAACTAAAGTTGCGGGACCTGCTCGGGATTATTTAAGAAATGGTGAAAATAGTTTTGTAGGTCCAAATTTAGAGAATGCTTTAAATAATAGTCTTAAAAGACTTAAAACTGATTATGTTGATTTATATCAGCTTCATTGGCCAGAAAGAAAAGTAAATAACTTTGGAAGATTGGGTTATGTTCATCAAGAAAACAACTGGAACCAATTTCAAGATGTTTTAGAAGAATTAAATAAATACATAGATAAAGGTAAAGTTAGATATGTCGGTTTATCAAATGAAACCCCTTGGGGAACAATGAGTTTTCTTAAACTCTCAAAGGACAAAAATTTACCACGAATGATGTCAATCCAAAATCCATATAGTTTATTAAACAGATCTTACGAAGTTGGATTAGCGGAAGTATCAATTAGAGAGGAAATCGGATGCCTTTCGTATTCTCCTCTGGCAAGTGGTTATTTGAGTGGAAAATACAGAAATAAAAAATTTCCAAAAGGATCAAGAATGGAGAGAGATTTTGATTTTTGGACACGATATAGAAAGCCAAATACTGAGGAAGCGGTAGAGCTTTATTACAATATAAGCAAGAAACATAATCTTGATATGAGTCAAATGTCTATCAAATTTTGTGAAATACAAGACTTTATGACTAGTGTAATTATTGGTGCTACAACAATGGAGCAGTTGAAAACAAATATAGAAAGTGTAAATGTTAATCTATCAGATGATGTCATTAAAGAAATTAACCACGTTCAAAAAATTTACCCAAATCCATGTCCATAACTAAAAAAATTACAGCTTTTTTTATTATTTTATTTTTAACTAGCTTTAACCAGCTTCAAGCTCAAGAAGTAAAAAAAATTGGCAAATATAAAGATTGGGAAGCAATGGTAGTTTCTGAAGCAACTGGAAAAGTTTGTTTCGCACAATCCTCACCTATCTTGCAGGCTCCAAAAACAAACAAAAGAGATGCAAAATTATTTGTAGCCTTTAGACCAAACGAAAGCATTACAAATGAAGTTAGTGTCACCCCAGGCTATGAATTTAACAAAAGCAACTCGGTTACTGCTGCCTCAGGAAAAAATAAGTTTAAATTTGACATAAAAGAACAAGGCTTTGCTTGGATTGCTGACAATAAGATTGAATTAAAAATGATTAAACAAATGAGAAAAGGTTCTCGAATAATGATTACAGGATATAATGAAAAGGGTTCTCAAACAATTGATCACTATTCATTGCTAGGATTTACTAAAGCTTATAACGCATCTCGAAAAGCTTGCAGTTAGTTTAATGAAATCAAAAAAAAAAATTGTTCTAGCATATTCTGGAGGGCTTGATACTTCTATAATTTTAAAATGGCTTCAAGAAAACTATGATGCAGAAGTAATTTGTTACACTGCAGATGTAGGACAAGAGATTGATAGAAAAAAAATTATCTCTAATGCAAAAAAATTTGGTGTTACTAAAATAATTATTAAAGACTTAAAAGATATCTTTGTAAAAGATTATGTTTATCCAATGATTAGGGGTCATGCTATTTATGAAGGTGTCTACTTGTTGGGTACATCCATAGCAAGACCACTCATAGCTAAAGATCAGATTAGAGTTGCTAAAAAATTTAAGGCATTTGCAGTTTCTCATGGCGCAACTGGTAAAGGAAACGATCAAGTAAGATTTGAACTTGGCTATCATTATTTTGGTCCTAAAATAAAAGTCATTGCTCCTTGGAGAATCTGGAAATTAAAATCTAGAACCGATCTAATTAATTATGCAAAAAAACATAGAATAGCTATTCCAAAAGATAAAAAAGGAGCATCTCCTTTTTCAGTAGATGATAATTTATTTCACACCTCTACTGAAGGTAAGCTTTTAGAAAATCCCAAAAATTTTGCTCCAGAATTTATTTTTCAAAGATCAGTTTCACCTGAAAAAGCACCAAATAAAGCATCTTTTGTTACTATTAATTTCAAAAATGGAGATCCATCTGGCATCAATGGAAAAAGAAATCCTCCAGCAAAATTATTAGAAAAATTAAATCAACTTGCAGGTAAAAATGGAATTGGGAGAGTTGATTTAGTTGAAAATAGATTTATTGGAATAAAGTCTAGAGGTGTATACGAAACTCCTGGAGGTACTTTGTTAATGCATGCTCATCGTGCAATGGAGTCTGTAACTCTTGATAAAGATACAATGCATAAAAAAGATCAAATTATGCCAAGATATGCGGAACTTATTTATAATGGATATTGGTATTCAAAAGAAAGATATAAACTCCAAAAAATTGTGGATCTAAGTAAAAATAAAGTTAATGGTTCAGTTAAACTCAAACTTTATAAAGGAAATGTTACGATAATTTCTAGACAAACTAAAAGTGCAGCCTACTCTATGAGAAAAGTTTCTTTTGAAGAAAATAAAACCTTTAATAAAACAAATGTTGAGAGATTTATTAATTTTCATAAGAAAAAACTACGTTCTTAATAAATCTTAGGTCAATTTATCGTTTGTCAAAATTGTTTAAAACTATATCTTAGATCTATGGAATCATTAAAAAATTGGATGATAGAAGCAGCAAACATTTTGTTTGATGATAGTAAAAATGATTTGAGAGCTCTTCCCAAAACAGTAAGACTACAAATTCTTTTAGTTTTGAGTTTTATTTGGACCACTGTTTTTAGTTTATATGTTTTTTCATATACTACTTTTGCATTTGGTTGGGCAGGTCTGTTTATAGCTCATATTGGTTTGATTTTTGCAGTGTATATGACATTTAAACATTTTCACAGAGCCGAAGAGAGTTCTACTAGCGTTTTTAAGACAAAAAATTTTGATCCCTTTAAAATAATGGTAATTGTTTTTGTTATTGTTTTTATATTTGTCTTCTCAAAAGGAATTGAAGTTCTAACAAGTCCAAACCCATATTCTTACTCAATTCCATATGATGGTTCCTCAAAATCAGTATTTGAAAAATGGCTACCATTTAGTAAAGATAAGTAATGGATAAGATAGCAAAAAATTTACAACTAGGGTTGATGTGTATTATTTTGATCAGCACTATCATTGCTGTTGGCATTGAAATTTCTAATATGTTTTTAAACCAATCAGTTACTTTAGCTGATTTGCTTTTAATGTTTCTATATTTAGAAGTACTTGCAATGGTGAGAGTTTTTTGGAATCAGCAATCTATAAGCATAACCCTGCCACTTCTTATTGCAATAACAGCTCTTGCTCGATTTATTATTCTTCAAGGAAAAGAAATGGATCCTACAGCTCTTGTTTATGAAGCAGTTGCTATACTGTTGATCGCTGGAGCAATTGTTGTTCTCAGATTAAGACATAGTGACAAACTAGGTCTAAAGAAAAAAAAATCTAGGTAGTTTAAATATGTTATTTGAGGCTTCGAGGGCGAAAGCCATTGAAAAACTAAATCATTTTGTTGAAAATAATTTAACAGATTACTCTAAATTAAGAAATTTTGATCTTGGTCCAGAGGGTAGATCTAATGTCTCGTGCTTATCACCTTATATTACACACGGGGTAGTAAGCGAAAAAGAAATAATAAAAAAATCTCTTGATAAGTTTTCTTTCGCTAAAAATGAAAAATTTATCCAAGAAGTTCTTTGGCGTACTTATTGGAAAGGCTGGCTAGAGCTAAGACCTAATGTATGGAACGATTATTTAATAGAACTAAAAAAAATAAAAGAAGATTTCAAAAATAACAAAGAATATTTAAATGCAATAGAAGGGAAAACAAATATTGAATGCTTTAATTCTTGGGTAAATGAACTCAAAGAAAATAACTATCTTCACAATCATACCAGAATGTGGTTTGCAAGTATTTGGATTTTCACTCTAGAATTACCATGGCAACTTGGTGCTGAATTTTTTATGCAACACCTATATGATGGAGATGCTGCATCTAATACTCTGGGATGGAGGTGGGTAGCTGGAATTCAAACACAAGGTAAGCATTATTTGGCAAGTGAATGGAATATAAAAAAATTTACCAATAACAGGTTTCAAAACATTAATTTAAATGAGAACGCTCCTCCAAAAATTTCAGAAAAGTCTTACTCGATAATTAAACAAGATTTTAGCAATCCTCAAGATATTGAGAAAAAAAATCTTATAATTTTTGAGAACAATCTCTCATTTGAAATCACTGACTTTAAAGAAAATAACTTTGAAAAAATTTTTATAATTTCTATTAAAAATGAAAATAGATCAATCAAGCTTAGTGAAAAATCAGTGAAATTCAAGTCTCTTTTAATTGACGACCAACAACAAAGATTAAAAGATAAATCTATTGGTTGTGAGGTTGTTGACATAAGTGAAATTAACAATATTGAAAACTGCTGTGGACTATATCCAGCTGTTGGGGAAAACTTAGATTATTTAAATTCAAATAATATTAAATTAGAATTTTTATACAGAAATCTTGATAAATTTTCTTGGCAGTACTGCAATAAAGGCTTTTTTAATTTCAAAAAATTTATCCCAAAAATAATTTCAACCTTTGATTAAACATTTTTTAAATGTTAAAATAAATAATTATTTGTACTAATAAAATTTATGTATCCTATAAATTTAAAAAACCTTCCCGATGGTTTTGAGCTTATAGACGATAAAATCAAATTTGATCCAAATAAACATCTTCAATTAGAAAAACCTAGTGAAATCTTTTCCTTAAAAAATTTTGGTTATTCAGAAAAGGATATTAAAGAGTCCCCAGTTAATTTTGCTACCACTTCTGTATTTAGAGTTCTTAGTGATGAAGGCTGTCAAGCTTTGTTAGATGTATCAAGAAAATTAGAAAAATTTACAACTTCTAGCCCAAGGATTTCAAGAAATGTTAGAGGAGGAGTTTATCGATCTAGATTTCTAAGAGATTTATGTCTTTCAGATGAAGTAAGCTTATTTTTATCAGATATAGCTGGTATTAGTCTTTCACCACATACAATTCCACACCAGTTAGGTCACATAAATTTTAATCCGTTGGAATTAGAGAAGAATGTAGATAAGTGGCATGTGGACACTTTAACATTTGATTATGTTTTATTTGTAACAGATCCTAAAAAAAACGATGGAGGTGAATTTCAATATTTTTTTGGTACAAAAGATGAAATGGCTGAATTAAAAAAAAATAGTAAAAAAATACCAAAAAATAAAATAGTTACCCCAGAAATACCAGGTCCTGGATTTGCAGTTTTTCAGCAAGGTAAACATGTGGTGCATCGAGCAAAAGGACTTATTTCGCCTGGGGAAAGGATTACACTTGTTAACGGTTATATGCCTAGTGATCCAGAAATTAATGATTATACGAAATTTGGTGAGCTGTGCAATGTTGATCCTATGGAAATCATCTCTAAAGAATTCACAAATCATACTGCTGCTCAAGTTAAAAAACTTTTGAACGAAAAGATTTTAGAAAAAAATTTTAAAGATTTAAACTTAGACTCAATAGAGCAATTAGAAAAAGCTTCCGAAATTTTAAATTCTGCTATCGACCAATTAAAAAAAGGTAAAAAAGACATGGAACATTTTGGTGATTAAGAGTTTAGATGCATATGATTTTTTAGTATTTTTTTAAAATTTTCATAAAGATCTTTAGAATAAGAATTCATATCCTTCATATTTTCTTTTGCAGATTGATCAAACTTTTCAAGTGCCCCATCCCCTAACTGATCCTCTAAAGCCTGTTTGTATTCTGTTACACATCCCCATTCATTGACCGTAGTGTCTTTAATTTCAATATGGAACTGAATTCCATAAGCATGATTTTGATATTTAAAGATTTGAAATTTTGTAACTGGTGACGAAGCTAACAAAGTCACATCCTTATTATTTTCAATGCCCTGCACCTCATAAGAGTGCCATTGTAAGCTTTTGATTTGGTTTGGGAATTTTGAAAACAAATTGTCAACTTCCTTTTCTTTTGTGAAGTTGATATCCATCATGCCAATCTCAGCAGGATTTGATTTAACTACTTGCCCACCTATTACTTCTCCTAGTAACTGACAGCCTAAACAAAATCCTAAATAAGGTTTTTTTAAATCTACAACAAACTCTTTAATTTTTTTCTTTTCATCTACTAACCATGGATACTGCTTTTCCATAAAGGTATCCATTGGACCTCCCATACAAAACATTCCATCAAATTTACTTAAATCATCAGGTATTTTTTCACCTTCATCTAACTCAATAGTGGTCAGATTAAATTCGTCAGCTAACATTAAATCTTTGATGTAACCAGGGTCTTCTATTTTAATGTGTTGTAATACGATAATGTTCACTAAATTTAGCTTAGCTTAGAAAAGATCTCTGAACAAATTAAATAATATTATCTGGCAAGCTTTATAAATATATCGCCCATTCCAGACTTTAAATTTTCTAAGGGAGTGTTATTTCGTAATTCACAAAACCTTCCAGTTACTTGGTGACTTTTTACAAAATCTATTTCCTCTTTTTTACAGCTTCTTCCCTCATGTAATAAGCCTATTACTACTCTTCCATTCAGACTATAAACTTGATTATTATTAATTTTTTCTCCATCGCAAAAATAATTTTTATTTACTCTATCTGGAAAATCTTCCTTATTACAAGGATTTCTGATTGTGAATACATAAAATTCTTCTAAACCATCTAAAAATTTATGTTTCATTTTTTCAACTTCAGAATATTTCATAATATCACACGAACAAGGAATGCAGCACTTATAGTAATCACCACAAATTTTTTCCCCAGTATTACTCTCTTTAGCATATATAAAATCTGGTTCGCTATTAGGATCAATTAATGATCCTGAGACTGCACAATATAATTTATTAAATTCGGTAAAATCTTTGTAAGTAATTTCTTTATCTATAATATATTTAAAAAACTTAGGTCCAGCAGCATTTCTATTTTGATCTGGAAATATTCTAGACCAATCAGCAATTAATTCTTTATAATAATTCTTTTCTTCTGCTAATGATTCAAATTGAAAAATCACAAAAAAAATTAAAATAAATTTAGATAAGATTTTTTTCATTTTTGTTTAACAGTAACTGTTTGATTCAAAGATATTATTTTAATTAAATTTTTAGTACCATCTGTCCATTTGACTTCTACTTTAAAATTTTTTTCGTTTTTTCTAATCCCATAATGTGCCACAGGCTCCATTTGACACAAATACCCAGATCCAGCATCAATAGTCTTTGAATGTTTTCTTTGATTTGTAATTAACGTAACTGTTGCACCTCTTGCTGGGGCTCCAAATTTATTAATAGGTTTAATTCTTAAATATTTGCTCTGTTTATCAACTTTTGCTTTATATAAAGTTAATGGCTGTTCTTTACTTTCACCACGAGAAATTAGTAATTCTAAAATACCATCATCATCAATGTCAGCAACTGCAGCTCCTGTGCCAAACCCAACAGGTTCAAGGCCTGTTTCCAGTATTATTTCTTCAAAAGCTCCATTCTCTTTTATCCTAAATAACTTGTTAGGCTCAGCTATGTTATTCATGAAGACTTCGTCATAACCGTCATTATCAAAATCAGCGGATATAATGGTTCGAATTCTTGAAGGTTTATCAAATTTACTGTTACCTATATCTTTAAATTGATTATCTTTTAAAACGTAAGCTCTGTGATAACCCTGCCAGTTCCCACTTATTATATCTAATCTTCCTCGATAAAGTATGTCTGATAGTGCAGTTCCTCTACCATTTTGGATCACATCATCTACTCGATAATCAAATGCAACGTCTTCAAAAATCCCATTGTCATTTTTCAAAAGAAAATTTGGACCTCTTTCATTTGCCGCAAAAATATCAGATCTATCTGTTAAAATATGCCCTGAAACAACTGCCCTTCCACCTGTAACCTTATCTAAATTTAAACTAACTGATTTGTCCTTAATCTTTTTATCTTCAATTTCATAAAACCTTGTTGGTCCACCATAATTTGATACATAAAAACCATATTCTCCATTACCTTTCCTGTCCACACAAGCAACGGATCTACCTGCTGTTAAATTTAAATCCTCTTTATTTTTTTCAATTTCAAACATGTCTAAAAACTTATTTCCTTCTAAATCTATAAGTCTGTCTGAATATTTTTTTATTCCACTATATGTATCTGTGTTAAGAAAATATATTTCTTCATAACCATCTCTATCAACATCACATGCTGCAACACCTATAGTTTTTCTAGATTCGTCAGAAAATATATTTTGATTAGCAATATTAATTAATATTCCATTATCATATGATAAAGCTAAATTAGGATAACCAAATCCTGTAACTATAAATTCATATTTTCCATTTTGATTTATATCGGCAACAGAAATGCCATAACTAAGTCTTTTTGGATTATCTACAATTTTATCAGTTATATCCTCAAAAAAATCAGCGTTAACAATGTTGGGTATTATTAAAATTGTTAAAATTATTATTTTATTTAAAAAATTAGACATCTTACTTTTCATTTTTTTTTCTATTATATTTTTTCAACCAATGGTCAAATACTTTTATAGCACCACCCATGTCTTTAGTTTTATTTGGATGATTTTTAGCTCTACCGAGCATGGTCGAAACTACATTTACTTGATACTTCGTAGATCTATTTTTAATTGTATTAATTGTGAATAGAGCCTTTTCTTTATTTTTAAATCCCAATCCATGCGTTGTGGTTTTAGGATTATAATCAGAATATAAAGATAGGTTAATTGGTTTAATTTTTTTACCTAATGGCATCTTGTCAATTATTTGGAAAACTAGTTTGGGCTTTAAATCATTCATTATTTTTTTTGATTTTCCGTCAAAACCAATAAGATTAATTGAAAAAGTTTTGTTTTTATCTGATTTGGAAATCAATTTTACATATCTTTTATGGAATTCCTTAATCTTGCTTTGATATATTTTTTTTACCTTTTGATATGACTGGTCTTTAAAATTTGGTGTAATTACAAGCAAAATTCTACTTTTCCATTTATATTTTTCCAAATTCATATTTAAATTTTTTTATTAGAACACCTTTTTGAGCAATATTTGACTTTTTCCCAGTTCAATTTCCATTTTTTTCTCCACTTAAATGGTCTTTGACAAACTATACAAATTTTAGACGGCAGATTTTCCTTCTTCACTATGCGGTATTTTCTTTAATAAATTTTTCAGCTTCAGATAAAATTAATTTTTTTCTATCTAGTTTCATTTTATCAAATATCCTTACCATCATTGATAAACGTGGATTTTTTAAAAAAAATTTTCTATTTTTGTCTATAAATCTCCAATAAAGTCCATCCATTGTATTGCACCACTCTCCTTTTTTAAAATCCATCATTTTCATAAAATAAGCGGATCCGCATATATAAGGTTTGGTCGCAAAAATTCCTCCATCACTAAACAGTCCCATCCCGTAAACGTTTGGAACCATTACCCAATCAGATGAGTCTACAAACATTTCCATAAACCATTTGTAAACAATTGTAGGTTTGATCTCACACAGGTTCATAATATTGGATAAAATCATTAATCTTTCTATATGATGTGACCAACCATAATGGACAGCATTTTTAATCGCATAATCTAATGGAGGAAGACCTGTATTACCTTCGTACCAAGAATTTTTCATTTTTCTATTTTGTTTAAAGAAATTTCCAGTTTCCATTTCTTTTGAATAACCTTGGTAAATTCCTCGCATGAATTCTCTCCAACCAATTAACTGACGAATATAGCCCTCAAGAGAATTCATTCTAATTTTATTTTTTTTGTGAAACTCTAAAACTTTTTGAATTATAAATTCGGGCGTTATCAATCCAAGATTGATATAGGGACTTAGAGCACTATGAAAAAGAATATTGTCTTTTTGATCTACAGCATCTTCATAGTCACCAAATAAATTTGATTTCTCTTTAATGAAAAAATTCAAAAGTTTAACAATATCATCATATTCTGTTGCAAACCAAAAATGATCTGTACTACCTGGATGATCTTTGAATAATTTTTCAATAATAGGTTTTAATTTTTTTGTGTGATTTGTTTCTTTAATTTTAGGAAATTTGGGTATTGAAATATCTTTGGGTAATTTATTTCTATTATCTTCATCAAAACTCCACTTACCACCGATAGGATTGCCGTCAGAACCCATTAATATTCCAGATTTTTTTCTCACCTCTTTGTAGAAGGTTGCCATAAATGGTTTTTTTGAGTTTCCCAAATATTTTTTAAATTCCTCACGAGAATTTAAAAACATTGGTGTTTGTATGATATTCCATTCAATCTTTTCCTTTTTAAAAAACATGGAAATCTTTTGTTCAAAGGGTTTATCTTCTATCTCAAAGCTAGAAACTTCTTTGATTTTTTTTTGGGTAATAATTTTTTTTAATTTTTTTAAATAATCTTCACTAAATTCTTTGTGCTCAATTTTTGAATATTCTAATTTAAATTTATTTTTCTTAAGACTATCTGCATAGGACCGCATAGAGGATAGAAACAATAGAATTTTTTGTTTGTGGTGTTTTTCATAGGTGCATAAACCTTTGTCTTCTGCCATAAAGAACTCATGGTCTTTTTTGAAGCGGTCTATGTATTTTGTTGGAAATAATTGATTACCAAGTATAAAAAATAACTTCATGGTTAAATATAACTAATAAAAATTTTTATGTCAGAAAAATATCTCATTTTTGGTGCGACAGGATCTATTGGTTCTAACCTATCAGAACAATTAAAAAATTCTGGTAATGACATTCATTTAGTCGCAAGGAACGAAAGTGAAGTAAGCGCTATTGCAGACAAACTGAAATGTTCATTTACAGTTGCTGACGTTTTAGAAGAGGGCTTTATAGAAAAAGTCAAAGCTGATGTGGCAGAAATAAAAGGGATTGCTTACTGCGTTGGTTCAATTGATTTAAAACCTCTACGAATGGTAAAAGAAGAAGATTTTAATAAATGCATGAAGCTTAATTTATATTCAGCTGTTGAAGCAATCAAAGGATATCAAGAGAGTTTAAAAAAGAACAAAGGTTCAATTGTTTTATTTTCAACTGTCGCTGCACAAAGAGGTTTTACTAATCATGCTATCATTGCATCTACAAAAGCAGCTGTTGAAGGTTTAACAGTTTCTCTTGCTGCAGAATTTGCTCCTCACATTAGAGTAAACTGTGTTGCTCCAAGTTTAACAAAATCTAAAATTGCTGAACCCATGTTAAAAAATACAGCGATAGCAGAAGGTATCGCAAAGGCTCATCCTTTAAAAAGGTTAGGTGAAGGTAAAGACTCAGCTTCACTAGCTAAATTTTTAATTACTGATGATAGTTCTTGGGTCACAGGTCAAATAATTGCTGTTGATGGTGGTAGATCTAAACTTTCATAAAGTGATTAGATTTTTTTTATCTATATTTTTTTTTACTTTTATATATTCAAATAGTTTTTCAGCAAATTTAAAATTTGAAAAAATTGCCAATCTTAAAGATCCATGGGGCTTATCTTTTATTAGTGAAGATGAAATAATAGTTACTGAAAAAAGTGGGAAAATAAGAATTGCAAATGTTGTCACAAAAGAAATATTAGAGGTTAAACATAATTTAAATTTTTTAGAATATGGTCAGGGAGGATTGTTAGATATTATTTATCAAAACGATACTGTTTGGATTTCTTATACTGAGAATAGAGTTAATTGGAAAACCAGCACCTCAATTGCAAAAGCAAAATTAAATAAACAAGAATTAAATTTTAAAAATATCTTTCAAGCCGACCCACCAATAGATTCTGGATATCATTTTGGATCAAGACTGGCTATTAAAGATAATTATTTATTCGCGTCTGCTGGTGAAAGAGGACAAGGTATGATTGCACAAGATCCAACTAAACATCCAGGCAGTATTATAAGAATACACTTGGATGGAAGTATACCTAAAGATAATCCTAAGTTTGAGGGAAAATCAGATTGGCTGCCAGAAATATATCAAATAGGTATTAGAAACCCTCAAGGTTTAACCTTGTCACCTTATGATGGAAAAATTTATATGAGTAATCATGGCGCTAAAGGAGGTGACTGGTTTGGTGAAGCAAAAAAAGGTGAAAATTATGGATGGAAAATTTTAGGCTGGGGTGGAACAAATTATTCAGGAAGCAAAATCGGACCAAAATGGAAGCCTGGTTTTACAAAAGCTATTAAATATTGGGTTCCTTCAATTGCAACCAGCGCTATCACAATTTACAAAGGTTTAGAATTTAAAGAATGGAATGGTCTTGCTTTAGTAACTTCTTTAAAAGATAAATCATTAAGAGCAATTAATTTTTCTGATCTATCTAATGTTAAAGAAAATGTAGTCTTTAAAGATAAAATTGGAAGACTAAGAGACATTCAAGTACACCCTAAAAATGGTAAAATTTATTTTTTAGCAGGTGATAATTTGTGGTTAATGGAGAAAAATTAAAGAATTGTTATTCTGTGCATAATTCTATTACCTTTAAAAGGTGTTGCTTGATGTAACATGGATCTATTATCCCAAATCGCTAATTGATTTTTTTCCCATTCCAATGAGTGTTGAAATTTTTTTTTAATTTGGTGTTTGAATAATTTTTTTTTTAAATCAATTGAATTTTTTATTTTTGGCTGAAATCCAACTAGATGACCTGGACTAGAGTAAATTGCATAATTTGTGCTAATTTTTCGTATAATTTTATGGGTAGATTTTAATTCTTTTATTTTCTTACCTTTCTCTTTAACTCTCTCTTTTGTTGTAATTGAAATAGGTCCTTCTGAGGAATAAACTCCTTTTAAACTTGATAACTTTCGTTTCATAGATTTTTTTAAATCTTTAAAAGCATAATATTGCGAACAAAACTCTGTATTTGCTTTTCCTTTTTTGGGAACTAATTTTGATAACAACATAGTAAATCTTGGTGGTTTTTTTGTATAAATAGAATCTGTATGAAACTGTTCCCCAAAACTTGGTCCTTTATCCGTTATTTTTCTTTGAACCACAGTTATTTGAGGATATTTTTTGTTTAATCCTTTTAATCTTGGATAGTCTGCTAGCTTTCCAAAATTTTTAGCAAACTCTATATAAAGTTTGGAAGAAAGATTTTGTTTTCTAAAAAAAATCATCCCATATTTACTTAAAGCATTGACAATAGTTTTGAAATTTTTCTCTGAAAGTTTTTGAAGATCAGTATCAATCTCGGCCCCAATATTATTTTTATTAGGAATAATTCTTAACATCTTAAGTGTTTAGTAATTTACTTTTTGCTTTCTCAAACTCTTCTTGAGTAAGCACTCCACTTTCACGCAAACTATTTAATTTTACTAATTCGTCACTTAGTGAACTATTATCATTTGATATAGTTGTTTTGGTTTCCTCTTCTACTTCCTCTTTTTCAGCTCTGTTAGCTTCTTTAGCATTAAATCCATTCATAATTGCCATTCCACCTAAATATAGAACGTAAGCCATGATGGGAATTACTAACCCAAAAAAAATTATTTTTTCCATAAATTAATCTTCATCTTCCTCTCTCCATTTTTTTTCATACAATAAGTAAGCTGCATAGATTACTGAAAAAGTACCTACTATCATTCCATAATCAAACCCTGTTTGCTGATCGTAAAGGTACCAACCAAGTTGAGTGGCTCCAATTGTTGGAAAAGTTAGTAAAAGAAAAATTATGGCAATCCTATAGGGATACTTTGGTTTTTTCATAACTTAGAGTAACAGAATAAATTGTGAGATTTAATCGCTAAATTTGCGATCTTTTGAAACACTCTATTGTATTTTTCAATAAACAAGCGATTGTCATTGGGCCTACACCACCAGGAACTGGTGTTAATGCTTTTGCATTTTTAGAAACTTCATCAAAATCCACATCCCCTACAATACCTTTATCAGTTTTATTAATACCAACATCAATAACAATAGTATCTCTTTTAACCCAGTCACCTTTGACAAGTTCTGGGATTCCAACTGCAGCTACTATTATATCTGCCTCTAAACATTCTGCTTTCAGGTCTTTAGTTTTCGAATGAGTTATTGTCACTGTGCAATTTTCTTTTAAAAGAAGTTGCGTCATTGGCTTTCCATTTAAATTTGATCTTCCAACTATTACTGCTTTTTTTCCATTTAAATTAGGTTCAACTTTTTTGATTAATAAATAGCAACCTAAAGGAGTACATGGCACTGAACTTTCATATCCAGAGGAAAGATTTCCTACATTCATTGGATGAAAACCATCAACATCTTTTGAAGGTAAAATAGTTTCAATAACTTTTTGTTTATCAATATGTTTCGGGAGTGGTAGCTGAACTAATATTCCTGAAACTGTTTCATCTTTATTTAATTCTTTAATTTTTTCTAATACTGTTTTTTCCTCAACTGAGTCTGGATACTTTATAACTTCAGATTTTAAGCCAACCTCATTGGCTGATTTTTCTTTATTACGTACATAAATTTGGCTTGGAGTTAAATCTCCTATCAGGATAACTGTTAAACCTGGCACTTTATTATATTTAGCTTTTAATCCTGTGACTTCATGCCTAAGCTCTTCTCTTAACTCTGCAGCAGCTTTCTTTCCGTCTATTAAAATCATTTTTATCTTTTTAAAAAATCATTGGCGCGATGTAGAGCTTCATACACATTTCAATAAACCAAATCAATAGTAGAAGAATTATAGGCGAGATGTCCAAAGAACCTAGATTAGGTATAAAACGTCTGATTTTGTTTAATATTGGATCTGTAAGCCTATAGCTTAATTCTAAAATAGAATAAACAAATCTGTTTTGGGTATTTAAAACGTTAAAAGCAATTAACCAGCTAACAATAACGTTAGCAATTACAACGTAGGAATAAAGTTTTAAAATTTGTAAAACTAAATAAAAAATTGCTATCATTTTTTTTCAACATAAATTGACTGACTTGGGAAAGCAAAAGAAGCACCATTTTTCTCAACTATCTGTTTAATTTCAATTGCTAATCTTTCTTTCACTTCAAGAGAATTACTCCAACTATTAGAGTTTGTGAAACATCTAACTAGTAAATCAATAGAACTGTCTGAAAATTTTTCTATTCTTACAGCAACTCCTGTTGCTTGGTTAAAGTCTTCACTTTTATTAATATATTCTTCTATTTCGTCTCTTACTTTTTTTAATTGATCAATGGTAGAGTCATACTGAAGAGTTATAATCCACCTCACTCTCCAATTTGAAGTTTCGCTAACATTTATCACTGCATTTTCCGCAAACTGAAAGTTGGGAATAATTGCTAGAGACTTATCAAACTTTCTAATCGTCGTAGACCTAAAACCAATTTTTTCAACTATCCCTTCAATAATTCCTTCAACTGCAATCCAATCTCCAATTTTAAATCTTTTTTCAACCAATACTAAAATTCCTGAAATTAGATTTTTAAATAAGTCTTGTGCACCTAAAGCTACCGCAACACCAAACAAACCAAGTCCTGCAATAATTGGACCAATTTTAATTCCCCATAACTCAAGAACGGCAGCCAATCCAAGTATAAAAATTAATACTTTTAATGATTTAATTATCCATCCAATAAGTTCCCTTGTTAGAAGCTTATCTAGTCCACTTAATATATAAGATACTGGTTCAATTATTTGATGGATTACCCAAAATATTAAAATTGTTATTAAAGTTCTGTTAATAGTATCTACAACGTCTCTACCTTCAGCAGAAAAAGTCATGTAATAACTTGCAATAAAAAAACCCAAAACAATTGGCAAAAATCTTGCGGGTCCTTCTAAAGATCTAACGAAAGTATCGTCTAGCTTATTTGTAGTTCGCTTTGATATAATTTCCAATTTTTTAATAACTAATTTACTGATCAACCCTCTAAAAACTAGAAAAACTAAAAATATACCAATTCCAATTAAAATTTGAAAAATATCAACTCCTAGAATTCCCTTATTCCAAACTGATAAAAATATTTCAGAAAAATTATTTATTATATCCATGGCTAAATTTTATATAACAAAAATTCCTCTTCTCCAGGATTAAAAAGAAATATCTTTTTCCATTTAATTTCGTTCAGTATTGATGAGGTTTTTTCACCCATACACATTAAATTCGTATCCATCCATAGACTTTCTAATTGATGAATTTTGATAAAGTTTAAAAAGCTTGATCCGCTATTTTGGGAGTAAACATAGACCATGTCAGGCATATTTCGTTTTAATTCTCTAACAAAGTCTTCATTAAAATTCACATTGTGATTAACTCTATAATTTACAATCCTCTGAATACTATAACCTTCTTTTATTAACTGTTGGTCAAGATCTACTGATATAGTTTCTCCACTTACATAGAGTAACTTGCCACTTGATGCATCATAGTTTTGCAAAATTAATTCTTTTAAGTTTGAAACATTTCCTTCTGCTGCAATTGTATTTTGGAAACCAAAACTTCTTGCTTTTTTTTCAGTTGTCTCACCGACACAAAAACATTTGATTATCTTTTTAATTTCATCGTGGTTTATAAATTTGACAGCATTAGCGCTAGTGAAAATAATTCCATTAAAATCTGCAAAATTAATTTTATCATGAGCTACTTCCTCAACACTTAATAAAGGAAGATGAGAAACTTGATGACCTAAGGATTTAAATTTAACAATCATTTCAGAACAGTCTTCTAAAGGTCTTGTTAATAAAATATGCATATTATCTTTTATAAGAATTATTAGATTTTGTTTTTAAAATTTGACCTAGTTCTCTACCAATTTTAATGAAATCTTCTGCTTTGCCAGTTTTTTTTTCATAAAACCTTTTAGTGCCATCTAAAGAGAATAGTTCTGCTTCAACAATAATTTTGTCATCTTTAATTATAGAGTGGGCTCCAACTGCGGTTTCGCAATCTCCCTCCAAAACTTTTAAAATATTTCTCTCAACATGTGCTCTCATAAATGTTTCGTTATGATTTATTTTTTTTAAAACTGAGATTATTTCCTCATCACCCTCTCTACATTGAAGTGCAATTATACCTTGTCCAGCACTTGGAATTATTTTTTCTGGAGAAAATATTTCTGAAATTTCACTATCAAAATTCAAAAATTTAATTCCTGCATAGGATAGGATTATTGCATCATAAGTTCCATCTTTAAGTTTTTTAATTCGTGTATCAACATTCCCTCTAATAAGTTTACATTCAAGATCTGATCTGATTTTTTTAATTTGATATTCTCTTCTAAAAGATGATGTTCCAATTATAGAATTTTTTTTTAATTCACTTAATTTTTGTTTATTGATCGTGATAAGAATTTCTCTTGGATCGTTTCTTTCTAAGAATGCATCTGTTTTAAGACCTTGAGTTTCAAAAGCTGGCATATCTTTAAGGGCATGAACTGCAATATCAATATTTTTATCTTGAAGTTCTTTTTCAATATTGCTTGAAAATAATCCTTTACCACCAACTTCTGACAATCTTATATCCTGAATCTCATCTCCTTTTGTCGTTATTTTTTTTATTACAACATCTTCATCGCTTAAATTAGTACTTTTGACAATTTGATCTTTGGCTTTTTGAGCATAAAGCATGGCTAGCTTACTCCCTCTAGATCCAATAATAATTTTTTTATTCATAAATATATTTATTTCTTACTTGTATTGAGATTGTACAATTATTAAAAACTATTTGAATGAGCAAAAAACCCTTAATTCTCGGAATAGAAACGAGCTGTGATGAGACGGCTGCATCAATTATAACTCAAAATGACCAAGGGAGTCCGGTAGTTTTATCAAGTGTTGTTTCAAGCCAAGTTGAAGTTCATAAAGAATTCGGAGGAGTAGTTCCAGAATTAGCTGCACGAGCACATATTGATAAAATTGATTGGATTGTTCAAAAAGCTATCGATGACAGTGGAAAAAAAATTAATGAAATTGATGCTGTAGCATCCACTGCAGGGCCTGGTTTGATTGTTTGTTTATCTGTTGGTTTAAGTTTTGGAAAAGGTTTTGCAGCTTCAATTGATAAACCCTTCATAGCAGTTAATCATCTAGAAGGTCATGCATTAAGTCCTAAGTTAAATTCAAATTTAAACTATCCCTATTTACTTTTGTTGATCTCAGGTGGACATTCACAATTTTTAAATGTTCAAGGATTAGGAAAATATAAAAGATTAGGCACAACCATTGACGATGCTTTAGGGGAAGCATTTGATAAAACTGCAAAACTTTTAGGTGTTGAATTTCCAGGTGGTCCACAAATTGAAATTTTAGCAAAAAAAGGCGATCCTAATAAATATGATTTACCAAAACCTATTTTTAGTAAAGGTGGTTGTAATTTGTCTTTTGCTGGTCTTAAAACAGCAGTGTTAAGAATAACCAAAAATATTAAAACAGATCAGGAAAAATTTGATCTAGCTGCATCTTTTCAAAGAACTATAGAGGAAATTTTATATAAAAAAACTAAAGTTGCTTTTAAAGAATTTGAAAAACAAAAGGGTTTGAACGAAAAAAATTTTGTAGTTGCTGGAGGAGTAGCTGCTAATAAAAATATTAGAAACATGCTAATCAATTTATGTGCAGAAGAAAATTATCAAAGTATTTTTCCACCAATAGAACTTTGTGGAGATAATGCTGCTATGATAGCAATGGTTGGTTTGGAAAAATTTAAATTAAAAGAGTTTAGTCAATTAGATCACCCAGCAAAACCTAGATGGCCCCTTGATGAGAATGCTGCTTTTTTGAAAGGTGCTGGAGTTAGATTATAAATGTCAAAAAGATATAGTTGTAAATCATTTAAAAATGCTAGTATGATGAAGCAAGCTAAACTTTCTTTAAAGGAAAAAAAAACTTAAAAAAAAGCAAAAGAAAAAAGATTAAATATGAAATTTTTATTAGTTTTTTTATGGGGAATATTTTTTTGTTTAAATGTTCAAGCAGCACCAAATAGAAATATCTCTGGTTTTGTGTTGTTTGATTTGCCTAACATAAATAATTTAGCACCAATTTCCAAACAATATGAAAGGCGAGAAATGCCCGACCTAAATTTAGACAATGCTGGTGATTTAACAATAATTATATATTCTCATGGACAAAAAACTAGTCAAGGAGAAGAGGACTGTACCAAACCGTGGAATCAAATTCCACTTTCTTTACGTGTTTTAACAAAAAATAATAATACTTATTTTTATTATCTGTGCTCCAAATCTACTGATGATGGCGTTTGGGGATCTTATATTTACAAGAAAAAAAAAGAATTCAATAAACTTTTAGATCAATTAATTTCTGCGGGTGTAAAACCAAAAAATATATTTCTTTCAGGATGGTCGGCTGGTGGATGGGCATCACTTATGATGATGGACCAGGTAGAAAAGAAGTTTAACTCAGCAATAGTTTTTGCTCCAGCATTTGCTGGACCTAGAAATTTTGAATACCCCGTGTGGAGAAAAGTAATACGTCCTCGACAGGTTAAAGAAATGACTGAAGCAAAAAAAATAAAAGCCTTAATATTTGCTTACAAAGATGATGCATACAATCGACCCAAAGAGCTAAATTTTTTAAAAGAAATATATCCTGACACTGTAGAACTAGTAGGTTATAAATGTGGCAATGGACATGATACGATACATGACGACTGCAAGTTAGATGAAACAAAAAAAATAATAGAAAATTATATTCAAAACTCAAGATAAGTAAAAACTGGAGAGACAATTAAATGAATTACTGGTTAATGAAATCTGAACCAGATGTATGGTCTATTGATCAACAAATAAAGTTAGGCGCCAAAGGAGCGCCGTGGGATGGGGTGAGAAATTATCAGGCTGCAAAAAATTTAAAGTCTATGAAAAAGGGTGACCTTTGTTTTTTTTATCATTCAAATATTGGTAAAGAAATTGTAGGTATTGTTGAGGTCATTAAAGAGCACTATTTAGACAAAACTGATAAAAGTGGGCGCTTTGTTGCTGTTACGGTTAAGTTTAAAAAGAAATTAGATAGAGCAGTTACTTTAGAAGACATAAAAAAACATAAGGAATTAGGCAATTTAGCGTTGATTAAGCAGAGCAGACTATCTGTAATGCCAATCGATTATAAAAGCTGGAAAATCATAAATAACATGAGTAGAATTTAAAAAAAAAACTTTCACATGCCTAAAAAAAAGAAAAAAAAATCTAAAGTAAAAAAAAAATCTTCTAAAAAAGTTAAGAAAAAAACTAAAGTAAAAAAGGTTTCAAAAAAAATCAAAAAAAAAGCAAAAAGCAAAAAAGAAAATGGCTCTTCTCCACCTGAAATAGTTATAAAAACCAAACCAGAATGGGTAAAAGCAAGTTTAGCAAATAAGAGTAAGTACCAACAAAAATACTCTCAATCTATAAAAAGTAATGATGATTTTTGGAGGAAAGAGGGAAAAAGAATTACTTGGATAAAACCCTATAAAAAAATCAAAGACGTTAAGTACAGTACTAAAGAAGTAAAAATTAAATGGTATGAAGATGGAACTTTAAATGCTTCGGCTAACTGTATTGATAGACATTTAAAAGATAAAAAAGATAAAACTGCAATTATTTGGGTTGGCGATGATCCAAAAGATAGTCAAAAAATAACCTACAAACAATTACACCAAAAAGTTTCAAAGGCTGCAAATGGTTTAAAAAAACTTGGAATTAAAAAAGGAGATCGAGTTACAATTTATTTGACCATGATCCCAGAACTTGCAATTTTAATGCTAGCATGTGTGAGAATTGGGGCAGTGCATTCAATTATATTTGGTGGTTTTTCTGCAGAATCGATTTCTGGCAGAGTAAATGATTGTGAGTCTGAATATATAATCACTGCTGACGAAGGTGTTAGAGGTGGAAAAACAATCCCATTAAAATATACAACTGATGAAGCTCTAACAAGTTGTCCAAATGTTAAAAAATGTATTGTTGTTAAACGAACAGGAAATTACATCAACTGGAATGAAGAAAGAGATGTTTGGTATCATGATTTAATTAAAGATGTTTCAAGTCATTGTGAACCTGAAGAAATGAATGCTGAGGATCCTTTATTTATTTTATATACCTCGGGATCAACGGGTAAACCAAAAGGAGTTCTTCATACGACGGGTGGGTATATGGTTTATGCATCAATGACTCATCAATATATTTTTAACTATAAGCCAAAAGATATCTATTGGTGTACTGCTGATATTGGTTGGGTAACGGGTCATAGTTATATTATTTATGGACCTCTTGCTAATGGTGCTACAACAATAATGTTTGAGGGAATTCCTAACTATCCTGACACTTCAAGATGGTGGCAGATAGTTGATAAATATAAAGTTAATATTTTCTACACCGCTCCTACAGCAATTAGAGCTTTAATGCGTGAAGGTGATAAACCGGTTAAAAAAACCTCTAGAAAGTCTCTAAAATTACTTGGTACTGTTGGTGAACCAATTAATCCAGAGGCTTGGATGTGGTATTTCAAAATAGTTGGAAACTCAAAGTCACCCATTGTAGATACTTGGTGGCAAACTGAGACTGGGGGAATACTGATAGCTCCTCAAACAGGAGCCATCCCATTAAAACCTGGTTCAGCAACAAAACCTTTCTATGGAATTAAGCCTGTGATCGTTGATAAAAACGGAAAAGAGATAAAAGGTGCTGGAGAAGGAAGGCTTTGTATTGCTCAATCATGGCCAGGTCAAATGAGAACTGTTTATGGAGACCATCAAAGATTTATCGACACATATTTTTCTCAATTTAACGGAAAATATTTTACTGGTGATGGATGTAGAAGAGATAAAGATGGATATTACTGGATCACTGGACGAGTTGATGATGTAATTATTGTATCTGGACATAATTTGGGTACAGCGGAAATTGAAAGTGCATTTGTTGCTCATCCAAAAGTTGCTGAAGCAGCAGTAGTTGGTTACCCACATGATATTAAAGGAAATGGTTTATATTGTTATGTCACTTTAAATGCTGGAGAAACTGAAACTGGAGATCTTGAGAGAGATTTAAAACTTTGGGTCAGAAAACAGATTGGACCACTTGCAACTCCAGACTTAATACATTTTACACCGGGTCTTCCAAAAACTAGATCAGGTAAAATAATGAGAAGAATTTTAAGAAAGATCGCTGCAAACGAACATGGACAGTTAGGTGACACCACTACTTTGGCTGATCCAAGCGTTGTTGATAGTTTAGTTGATAATAGAAAAAATATTTAAAACTGAATCAAGTTTTGAAATTCTTGTTTAATAACATCCCACTTTAATATCATAGAGTTTAAGACAATTTTACGATCTAGGGTTTTTAATTCTTCAGCAATTGGTGCCCATTTATACAAAGAGAGTGCACTTGGATTAAATGGTAGGTCTGTATAATAGGTATCCCAATTAATATTTTGAAATCTGTTGTCAAAATCTACTCTAGCCTGGTCAACAATATCCAATGGCATTTTATTTGAAATTTCATCGTCTAATATTTTATTAAAAATCTCTTTTGCTTTATCGGTGTCTTGAAAGTTGAAATTAACTCTCAAATAAGAGAAAGTAAAAAGTGATAAATCTTGAAGTGCAACAGAATAAATATTCCATTTAGCAAGATTAACAGATCCCATGAATTTATCATTCTCAAAATGAAGAACATATCGGGTTCCCATACGAGTTTTTAAATAATTATATAAAGTTACTTGTGTAACCCACGCAGATTTAGTTTGAATAAAGGTTTCAAGTTCATCTAAATCTTTAATTTTCTTTTTAGGAATGAACGCCTTAAACATTGCGAACAAATATGTTTTAAAATCTGTTGTTGTTAAATCTTTCCAAGTTAACTTGTATTTTGACATAATTTGCCCTGTATGTGGCATTTATACCTTAAAAAAGTCAGTAAATAAGTACCTATTATGGTTAAATTTAGGTCTTTTCAAAAGCCTCATAATGGTTATGGTTTTGCCAGTTATAACTAAATAGAGAGGTAAATATGTCAAATCAAGAAAAACATTGGGAGAAATCCAGAGGTTTGCTGATGATTACGTTAGCAATCTGGTTTGTATTCTCAATTGGCATCTTCCTTTTTGGAGCTGAGATGAACGAGGTCACAGGACCTTTCGGTTATCCATGGACATATTGGTTTACATGTCAGGGATCTCTTGGAGCATTCGTAATCCTTATTTTCTGGTTTGCGAATAGACAAGAAAAAATCGACGAAGAGTTCGGCTTTAGCGAAAGAGAGGATGAATAATGAAAAGTACTAATTTCATTGATAACTTGCCTAAAGTTTATGGAATCTATACCGGAGGGTTTATAGGTTTCATAATTATTATGGCAATTGCAGAACAGATGGGTATGACTGCGAAGGCGATCGGTATAGCTTTTGTGGCATTTACTGTATTCATCTATGCATTAATCGGTTGGCTATCACGAACAGCACAAGCAGATGCATATTACGTAGCTGGAAGACAAGTACCAACAGTATTCAACGGAATGGCCACAGCAGCAGACTGGATGTCTGGTGCTTCATTCGTTGCAATGGCTGGGGGTATTTACTTTAAAGGTTACGGTTATATGGCTCTACTTGTCGGTTGGACTGGTGGTTACGTGTTAGTTGCATCTTTATTAGCACCATACTTAAGAAAATTTGGCTGTTATACAGTTCCAGATTTTATAGGTACAAGATACGGTGGTAATTTAGCTAGGTTTAGTGCAGTAGTGGTTTTAACCGTTGCTTCATTTACTTATGTAACAGCACAAATTAACGCTACAGGTACTATTGCATCTGTTGCACTTGATATCCCATTCCAATACGCAGTTTATATTGGACTAATAAGTATCTTATTATGTTCAATGTTAGGTGGTATGAGAGGGGTAACTTGGACACAGGTTGCACAATACATTGTACTAATTATAGCTTACTTGCTTCCAGTATTCTGGATCAGTAACAAAATGGGTGCGGGTTTCTTCCCTCACTTTATGTTAGCTGATGAAGTAGCTAGAATTGGTGAATTAGAATCGCAGTTTGGTTTTGTTAAAAATTCTGCTGCTGATCTAGCAACGGTACCTAAAGGCTTAGCAGGAATAACTAAAGCTCACTCTGCAGTTAACGCTACACCATGGGCATTTATTTCATTAGCGTTGGCGATGATGATGGGAACAGCATCATTACCTCACGTGATGATGAGATACTTTACTACTCCAAGTGTTAAAGCAGCTAGAAAATCAGTAGGTTGGTCACTATTCTTTATCTTCCTACTTTATTCTTCTGCTCCAATGTTAGCTACACTATCTAAGTTGTCATTGATAGATCCGAATTTATCAACTGGTATTATCGGTAAATCAATTGCAGAAGTTCAAGCGATAGATTGGTATCAAAACTGGAATGCAGCAAACTTAATGTTTGTCAGCGACTTTAACGGAAATGGAACTGTTGAATTAAACGAGTTCTTCATGGGTGGTAAAGCCGTTGTATTAGCAACACCAGAGATAGCTGGATTACCTTACGTAATCTCAGGTCTGGTTGCCGCTGGAGGTATGGCAGCTGCTATGTCAACAGCTGATGGTTTGATCTTAGCAATTGCAAACGCTATATCACATGATGTTTACTATAAGATCATTGATCCAAAAGCGGAAACTGCAAAACGACTAGTTGTTGCAAGGGTATTACTTGTAGTAATTGGTTTTGCTGGAGCAACTATTGCGGCAATGGAGATCCAAGGTATCTTAGGTTCGGTTATCTGGGCATTTGACTTTGCGATGTCTGGATTGTTCTTCCCACTTGTACTTGGTGTATGGTGGAAGAGAGCTAACAGACAAGGTGCTGTTGCTGGTATGCTAGGAGGTCTAGCTGCTGGTACTTGGTACTTAGTTTGGGTACGAACTGGTGGAAGTGGATTCCTAGGAATTACTCAATTAACATTTGGTATCTTCGGATCAGCTGTTAGTTTGATTGCGATGGTGGTTGTGAGTTTAATGACTCAAGAGCCAGACAAAGCAACTCAAAAAATGGTTGATGAAGTGCGTGTACCAAGTGGTAAAACAATTCTTGGAAAACAGTAAATAAACTTTACAAAGGGGCGAAATTAATCGCCCCTTTTCTTTTTTTTCTTTTTCAAATATAAATCTTAAATGTCAGCAAACTTTCATCCGATTATATATTTTATTGATTATCTCTTTGGCATAATCATGTGGACATTAATCGGTCGAGTTGCGATGAACATCTTTCAAAAAGAGGATTCTGAATTCTTTTTTATGAGAGTATTTGTTAAATATACAAATCCTTTAATCAAACTATTTAAACCAATTACCCCATCATTTATCATAGGTCCTCTTGTACCCTTATATGTGGCTTGGTTTTTTTATATGATTAGGTTTTATTTAATGCCTTGGATCCTGGGCTATTCTGTTATGGGTATGCTGTCATTTCCTCTCGAAAGTGAAATATCAAGACAAATTTATCAATTTTTTAATTCAATTAAATTTTAAAAATTGATACTAGTAAATCTAGCTATCAATGAAAAATATACAAATTTCACCCTCAATTTTATCTGCTGATTTTAGTCAATTAGGTACTGAAATTAAAAGATTAGAGGAAGGTGGTGCTGACATGATCCATGTGGATGTAATGGATGGTCATTTTGTTCCAAATTTAACTATTGGCCCCCCTGTTATTAAGGCTCTTCGAAAGCACTGTTCTTTAAAGTTTGATGTACACTTAATGATTTCGCCAGTGCATAAATACATAAAAGCATATGCTGACGCAGGAGCAGATATTATTACAATTCACCCAGAAGCTACTCAAAACTTGGGGGAGTCAATTAAAACGATTAAAGGTTTAAAAAAAAAAGTTGGAGTTTCTCTTAATCCAGAATCAAAAATAGAATTAATTACTGAATTTTTAGATCAAATAGATTTGGTTTTAATCATGAGTGTTAATCCAGGTTTTGGTGGTCAAAAATTTATGCCGGAAGTTCTGTATAAAATTAAACAACTTAAAAAAATTCAAAAAGAAAAAAACTTGACCTTTGATATTGAAATAGATGGTGGAATAAATTTTGAAAATTGCAAGGTTGCTATTGATGCTGGTGCAAATATTCTTGTTTCAGGGACAACTGTATTCAAAAGTAATGATGGAGACATAAAAAAGAATATTAATTTATTGAAACTAAAATAAGTTAATGAATAATGTAAATTCCTTAGGTTTTTTTAGCCAATTTTATTTTGGTTTAAAGAATAATTTTAAAAAAATTTATCAAAATTCTAATTTTTACGAAAAAAAAATTTCAAAAACTTTTGATAATAATTTTCAATATAAGCCAAGTCCCCACCTTCTCTCTTCAATTATAAAATATCAAAATAAAAAATACCGAATTGAAGATTTTACTTTCGGATCTATTTGGCAAAGTAAAATGAGTAGAAAAGACTATGAGAGATTAAATAATTTTTTTTGGTTTTTCAGTCTTGACTTAAAATCCTCAAAAGAAAGTGCACAGACAGTCATTAAAAATTGGGTAAAGAAGAATAGTAAATACAATAAAGATAGTTGGGAATTTGATTTAACCTCTAAAAGGATAATTGCGTGGTTATCCAATCACCAGCTTACCTATCAAGATAGTGATGAAGAATATCGTTTAATGTTTAATCACATGATTCAAAAACAAACTAATCATTTGTTAAGTGAAATTAACTCTTCAAATGCATTTGAAAATAAATTAATTGGTTGTTCTGCAATAATTTTAACTGGGTTGGCTTATAAAAGCGAAAAAAACTATCTTGAAAACGGATTGGGTATTTTAAAAAATATAATTAAATCCTCAATTGACAACCAGGGCTTTACAAAATCGCGAAGCATTAAACAATTAGTCTTTTATCTAAAATATTTTATCATCATAAGAGAATGGTTTAAAGAGTCTCAAAATGTAATTCCAGAATATATAGATGAAACAATATTTTATTTAGGATCAAGTTATGCATTTATCTGGAAAAATATTGGTACCGATGTTTTCTTTAATGGTAATTACTATTCAGAAAACAAGGAGTTTGATCAATACTTAAAAAGATTTGGTTATACTTTTAAAAATGAAGTGAATGAGCTTGGTGGATATGCCATTCTGAAAAATAAAAAAATTATTTTAGCAATGGACATAGGCTCAAGCCCAAGCAAAAACTTTTCTATAGATTATCAATACGGTGCCCTATCTTTTGAGATTTATTCAAATCAAAAAAGATTAATAACTAATGCAGGGTATTTTTCGAACAAAAATAATAAACTAAATAAACTCTGTAAGAGCACGGCTCTTCATAGTGCCTTAATCATCGAAGATTTTTCTTCATGCTTGTCCAAAAAAACTAATAACAATATTTTGATTGAAAAAGGACTTAAAGTTTCAAAAAAAAGCATTGTATATGAAAAAAATTATTGGAAGATTTCAGGTACCCATGATGGATATTTAGAAAAATTTGGTACAATTCATGAGAGGGAAATTGAATTTTATCCAGAGCAAAACAAATTTGTTGGATCTGATAAAATATTAAGAAAAAACCCCAATAAGGAGATAAAATTTGATATTAGATTCCATCTTGATCCAAATTCCAAAGTGATGAAAACCCAAGATAATAAATCTATACTTATTGAATTAGAGGATGAAGGCTGGAGATTCACTTGTGATAAATTAGATATAAATATTGATAATAGCTTGTATTTCGGTAATAAAAATTCCTACAAAGATAATCAAAATATTTTTATTTCTGGAATGAATAAAGAAAATGAGCAAATTATAAAATGGGAAATAATTAAATTATAATGAAAATAAAAACTGCTCTCATTTCCGTTTCAGATAAAAAAAACCTGAAACCTCTTTTAAATGTACTAAAAAAAAATAAAGTAAAAATTATAAGTTCCGGCGGTACCTACAAAGAAATTAAAAAATTAAAATTTAATTGTATTGAGGTCTCAAAGTTTACTAACTCACCAGAAATTCTGGAAGGAAGAGTTAAAACCCTTCACCCTAAAATACATGCTGGAATACTAAACAAAAGAAAAAGCAAATTACACCTAAAAGACTTAAGAGTTAATAATTTTGAAAATATAGATTTGGTTATCGTAAATTTTTATCCATTCGAAAACACATTAAAAATTACTAACAATCACAACAAAATAGTTGAAAATATTGATGTTGGAGGCCCAGCACTGGTCAGATCTGCTGCAAAAAATTACAAGGATGTAACGGTAATTACATCATCAGAACAATATTCTGAATTAATAGATGAACTAAATAAATATAAAGGATCTACATCTTTAGTCTTTAGGGAAAAACTATCAAGAATTGCTTTTACTGAAACAGCTTGTTACGACTCTATAATTTCAGGTTATTTTAATAAAGTAACCAATACAAGCTTTCCAAAAAAAAAAGTATTGCATGGAAACTTAATTGAAAAACTCAGGTATGGTGAAAATCCTCACCAAGAAAGTGGAATTTATTCAACAAAATCAGAAATGGATATCCAGCAAATCCACGGAAAACAACTAAGTTATAATAATTATAATGATATTTTTGCAGCATTAACAATTTCAAAATCACTTCCAACAAATATTGGAACAGTAATTGTTAAGCATGCAAATCCTTGTGGAGTTTCGATTAAACAGAACCACCTTGAAAGCTATAAATCTGCTTTTGCATGTGACCCAGTAAGTGCTTTTGGGGGAATAGTTTCTTGTAATTTTAAAATAACAAAACTTTTAGCTCTTGAATTAAGTAAACTATTTCTGGAAGTAATTGTGGCTAATAACTTTGAGACTAGTGCTTTAAAAATATTAAAGAAAAAGAAAAATTTAAGATTAATAGACGCTTCAAATTACAAGGTTGATAATAATTTAAAATATGTATCGGTTAGTGACAAAATATTAATACAATCAGAGGATATAAAAAAATCCACCACAAAAGATTTAAAAATTGTATCAAAACGAAAACCAACCTCAAAAGAAATGAAAAATCTAATTTTTGCATTTAATGTGTGCAAGTATGTTAAATCTAATGCAATTGTTCTTGCTGCAAATGAGACAACCGCTGGTATTGGCTCTGGACAACCAAGCAGATTAGATAGTTGCAAAATAGCAATAGATAAAATGAAAAAATTTACAAATATAAATGAAGATTTGGTTGCAGCTTCGGATGCGTTTTTTCCATTTGTAGATGGTATAGAAAAGTTAGTACAATCAGGAGTTCAAGCAGTGATTCAACCATCAGGATCAATAAGGGATAAAGAGATAATTAAATTTGCGAATGAAACTGATACGGTTTTAGTTTTTTCAAAAACTAGACACTTTAAGCATTAGTTATCTTATCTATTTTTGCAGCTAAAATAAAATCATTTTCAGAAAGACCTTTTATGGCATGAGTGGTAACTTTAATTTCAGCATAACCCCAACCAAAAGAGATATCGGGATGATGTCCTTCATTCTCAGATATTTGACCAACTTTATTTACAAAATCTTGACTTTTCAAAAAATTTTCAAATTTAAATTTTTTTGATAAAAAAAATATTTCATCTTCACCTTTTGTAATATCCCATCCATCCACTTTTTTTTGGTATTTATGAATTTCAGATACATCAAAAGGCAAAACTCCACCTTCACATGGCATACATTTTTTATTTAATAAATCACTCATAATTCAATTCTGGAGCGGGCAAAGGGGGTCGAACCCTCGACCTTCTCGTTGGCAACGAGACGCTCTACCACTGAGCTATACCCGCTTAAATTATTTTTAAAATTAAACTTTTTTTCGTATTCTATCAATACAAAATTAAAATAGATATGTTATAATTTTGTATAAAATGAAAAAAGATAATCTTCCTGCACAGATACCTGTCTTTCCACTAAGTAACTTTATAATTTTTCCAAAAGCTACAGTGCCATTAAATATTTTTGAACCTCGTTATATTGAAATGGTTAATGATAGTATGAAATCAAATAAAATTATTGGCATGATACAACCAAAAAACTCAGCAGGTGGAAATAACAGTCCAGAATTACACGAGGTTGGCTGTTTAGGAAAAATAACAAGTTTTAAAGAAACAGAAGATGGACGTTATTTGATTGAATTAAAAGGCTTAATAAGATTTGAAAATATTAAGGAATTGACCACTGGAAAAAAATACAGAGTCTTAAATGTCAACTATGAAAATTTTTATGAAGATTTAAAAGATGAAAAAGAGAATCTTAATTTTTCTGATCTTGAACTAATTTTCAAAGATTTAAAATCCTTATTTGAAAAAAGAGGCTTTATAATTAATTGGAAAGCATTAGAAAAACAAAGCCTTGATGAAACTGTAAACGCATTAGCAATGGCTTCTCCTTTTTCGCTTGAGGAAAAACAAGTATTATTAGAAGCTAAAAATTTAAATATGAGAAAAAATAAGATTGCTGAAATCTTAAGTACATACACTTATGATATATATGATAACACTACTATACAGTAAACTAAATTAAAGTTCCCCTGTCAGCAATTTTTGTAAATAGCTTATTAATTTTAGAGTTTTTGTTTAACAATTGAACTGATTTACTCAAAAGACTGGTATTCATTTTTCTCTCAAAGTTAAAAAATTCATGAATAAAATCAATTCCATTAGAAAATATAAAGTTTTTATGTTTTAATTTTTTTTCAAACTCATAATTAACAGAACTATCTACTTTTAAGCCTAAACTGTATTTACTTATAATAATTTCTAAAAGAACTTTGATATCTCGGATAGTCATATTAAAACCTTGGCCAGCAAGTGGATGAATTTTATGTATCAAATCGCCAAAAGCTAATATGTGATTATGGTAGTATGATCTCAAGCTCAAGGATTTTAACTCGAAAGAATTAATTTTATCTATTTTTTGAATTTTATATTTAAAATTATACTTTTCAATCAAACTATTAATATTTTCATTTTTTTTATTATAAACAGAATAAACTACTGACGTTTCTTTTTTAGAAATAGGTAAAAAGGCTATAGGTCCTAATTTAGTAAAAATTTGCACTGCAACGTCATTATCAATTTTCTCGTGTTGTATAATTGTCGTGTATGCGAAACTATTGTATTTTTTTAAAATTTTTCGACTGAAGTACTTCTTTGTAATTGGGCTAGTAGAATCAGTATTAATAACAAGATTGTAATTTTCTAAAAAGTCAAAATTTTTTACAAGATTAATTTTTTTAAAATACTTTTCTGTAGAAAGACTTTTTTCTAAACATTCGAAAAGCTTTTGATTTTTAATTATAGAAAAAAGCTGGTTTTCATTATTTTCGAAATTAATTAATTTTTCTTCTCTCAAATTATCTGAAAAAATTTCTATTTTTTTTAATTTCCAAGAAATTTTATCTATATTCATTATTGAATTATTAAAAAATTCAATATTACTCTTTGAAATACCAATAGTTCTTGATTTATCTTGTGAATCTATTTTTTTTTGTGAAAAAAGATCTACATATATACTCTGATTAACTAAAGCTTTTGCTAAAGTTAAACTAGATAAGCCAGAACCTAATATACAAACTCTCATATTATTTTTAATTTTAACAACAAAAATTAGATGATACAAAGTGATTAAATCGATTCATATATGGATATTAAAAAAACAGCCAATTTGTTGCTTAATTTTGCTATAAAGCGGTTAGCAGAAATTTTTGGTATATTTATTTTTGTATCAGGTGCATTGCTATTAGTGGCTTTAATAACTTACTCACCCGATGATCCTAACTTTATTTTTCCTGATAATACAGACATTAAAAATTTATTAGGTTTTCAGGGCAGTTTTATTTCTGATTTATTCTTCCAGTCAGTAGGCTTGATTTCTTATTTAATATCTTTCACTTTTATTTTAACAGGTATTAACATAATTAGATTTAAAGAATTTTTTCTGGCGATTGAGAATATTTTTTTTACAACAACTTATTGTATATTTGGAACACTTTTTTTTAGCTATTTCTATCCTGATGCCTTTACACTTTATATAAACGGAAATGGTGGTTTTGTTGGGAATTATTTTAATAAAACTTTTTTTAATTCATTAGTTCAAATCCATGAAACAACTTCATTTTATTTTTTAATTTTTTTAACATTTTTCTTATTTTTGATTAGTGTCAATTTTAACCCATCTAAATTTTATGAGTTAATTTTTAAAATTTATAATTTCTTTTTTAAAAAAGAAGAAAAAAATTACACTAACAAGAATGAAGTTATAAGTGAATACATTCCTGAAGATGAAATAAAAAATCTTATTCAAGAAGATCTTCCTTTTATAAAAGCTGAAAATAAAATTAATGAAAAAATTAAGTTTAAACTTCCAAGTTTTGATTTATTAAAAGTTCCAACTAATAAAGAAAGAGAAAGTTCTAGTCGAAATGAATCGCACAGCTTAGAATTTTTAGAAAAAATTCTATTAGATTTCGGTGTTAATGGGAATATTAAAAAGGTAAGTCATGGCCCAGTAGTAACTCTTAATGAGTTTGAACCAGCAGCAGGTGTAAAGGTTTCTAAAATAATAAATTTATCAGATGACATTGCTAGGAATACAAGTTCAGAATCTGCCAGAATTGCAACCATACCAGGTAGTAACACCATTGGTATAGAGCTACCAAACATCACTAGAGAAAATGTTTATTTAAGTGAGATATTAAACACAACAGATTTTAAAAAAAGAGAAGTAAAATTGCCAATAGCACTTGGTAAAAGTATATCGGGCAAACCTATTGTTGGAGATTTATTTTCAATGCCCCACCTACTGATTGCAGGGACTACTGGATCGGGAAAATCAGTTTGTATCAATACAATTATTTTGTCTCTTCTTTATCGACATACACCCGATAAGTGTAAGTTAATTCTAATTGATCCAAAAATGCTTGAATTGTCAACCTATGAGGGCATACCACACTTATTGTGCCCTGTTATAACAGAGGCAAAAAAAGCTGCCTCTGTACTTGGCTGGGTAGTTAAAGAAATGGAGAGTAGGTACAAGCTGATGACCAAAGAAGGCGTTCGAAATATAGATGGCTATAACGCTAAACATAAGTTGCCGATGCCTTATATCGTTGTGGTGGTGGATGAAATGTCTGACCTTATGTTGGTTGCTGGTAAAGAGATTGAAAATTATATACAAAAACTTTCACAAATGGCTCGTGCAGCTGGTATTCATATTATAATGGCAACCCAGAGACCAAGTGTTGATGTAATTACTGGAACTATTAAAGCAAATTTCCCAACAAGAATATCTTTTCAAGTTACCTCAAAGATTGATAGTAGAACAATCCTGGGTGAACAAGGAGCAGAACAATTATTGGGCAAAGGGGATATGCTCTATATGTCATCAGCTAACCGAATAGTCAGAATTCATGCACCTTTTGTGTCAGATGATGAAATAGAAAAAATTAACCATTTTTTAAGATTACAAGCTGAACCAGATTACGTAGACGAAATATTAAACTTTGCAGATGAAAAAGAAATTGGGGATAACATAAATCAGAGTGATAAAGACGAGCTCTATCAGCAAGCTTTGGAGATAATTAGGTCAGAAGGTAAAGCTTCAACCTCCTTCTTGCAGAGAAAACTCCAAATAGGTTACAACAGAGCTGCAAGGATTATAGATATGATGGAAACCAATGGTGTAGTAAGTAAAGCTAATCATGTTGGTAAAAGAGATGTTCTTTAATGTTAAAATATACTGTTATCTTATTTTTATGGTTTTTTATTACAAGTAGTAACGCAAGTAATAAAGAAAAAATTATTCACAATTTAAAAAATACTAAAAATCTAAATTTTAATTTTGAACAAAATATTGATGGAAAAATTGTAGATGGACATTGCACTATTGAATATCCAAAAAAAATATTTTGCGAGTATAAAACAAGTAAAAATAAAATTTTGGTTTCAAATGGAAAGTCCTTAGTTATTAAAACTAAAACTAGTTATTATCGATATCCATTAGACAAAACTCCACTGAATTTTATTTTAGATAAAGATTTCTTAATTGAAAAAATTAATGTCTTACAAGAAAGAATTATTGATGAAACTTTGATCAATTATACAATTGTAGGCAAAGATAATGAAATAAATATTTTTTTTGACCGAGAAACTTTTGACTTAATTGGATGGCAAAATACAGATGTATATCAAAATTTTAATATTACTTTTTTATCTTCAATTCGAAAAAATGGAATTATTTCAAAAGATATATTCAAACTACCAGAACAAGATTAAATATTTATAATTTCAGTTTTAAATATCTTCATGCCCCTAGTGATATAATTTTTTAATGCATTCTTATGATCTAAGGAACAGGTATGAACCCAAGTACGATTAATTTTAAATTTAAAAGACTCTCTTATAGCTTCGGATAGTAAATATGATCCTAGTTGCCTATTTTGAAATTCCTCTAGAATACCTAAATAAGCTATTTCAACTTCTTTTTTCTCTTGATGATGAATTAACTCAAAAAAACCTACCAAATCATCTTTGTATTTTAATATAAATGTTTTAACATTTTTACTTGAAACATATTCTATCCACTGCTCTTCAGTCCAAATTAATCTGTCCACCCACTTGTGTTTACTACCAATGGTTTTATAAAGAAATTTATTTAGTTGAAAATTAATTGGGTCTAGTAAATTTAAAGAGTAGTCATCAGAAGGACTAGATCCTTGATTTAAATCTTCAAGGGAATTTATTTCTAAATAATTTCTTTTTACTTCTTGTGTCACACAACCATTTTTCCAACTGTTTCACCCCCAAAAAGATGGAAATGTAAGTGGGGAACCTCTTGGCCACCATGATCACTGATATTAGCTAAGGCTCTATAGCCCTTGCCTACTTCTGTTGAAATACCCAACTTTTTTGCAACAATATTTATTCCTTTTAACAATCCCACTATCTCCTCAGATGAAGCATTTAAACTAAAATCATCTAAGTCAATATATTTTCCTTTAGGGATCACTAATACATGAATTTTCTTTTGTGGATTTATGTCATGAAATGATAAAACAAACTCATCTTCATAAATTTTATTACAAGGTATCTCTCCTCTTAAAATTTTAGCAAAGATGTTATTGTCGTTATATGCCATTTTTTATTTCTTTCTGTTATTCAATTCTTTCATCACTTCTTCAATCTTAATTTCACTTTTTTCAAGATACATAATCATGTGGTAAAGAACATCTGCAGCTTCATGAATTTTATTTGTGTCTTTTTCCACAGCTTCAATCAATTCATTAATTTCTTCTAAAACCTTTTCTTTTGCTAAGGATTTATCTTCTAAAAGCTTATTAGTATATGAGCCTACTACTGGATTGCTTTTTCTTTCTCTTGCAAGGGTTACTAAATCTTCTAATATTTTTAACATATTAAATCCTAACAGGTATATGTTTTGAAGCCAAATATTGCTTAGCTTCATGAACTGAATAAGTACCATAGTGAAATATAGATGCCGCTAAAACAGCGCTAGCACCTGATTTTATTCCATCTACCAAGTGATCTAGGGTTCCAACTCCTCCAGATGCAATCACTGGAATATTTACACTGGATGATATTTTTTTCATTAGATCGATATCATATCCTGATTGAGTTCCATCTTTATCCATAGAAGTAACTAATAGCTCCCCAGCCCCACACTTCTCCATTTTAGATGAAAATTCTAAAGCATTAATTCCTGTAGGATTTCTTCCTCCATGAGTAAAAATTTCCCAACTACCATTATTTCTCTTTGCATCAATTGCCACCACAATACATTGCGAACCAAACTTTCTTGAACTATCCTCAACCACTTTTGCATTTTGAACCGCAGCAGTATTAATTGACACTTTATCTGCTCCACAATTAAGTAGTTTGTTAATATCCTCAACACTTCTTACACCACCTCCAACAGTTAATGGCACAAAACATTTCTTAGAAGTTTTATCTACAACATCATAAATGGTATCTCTATTTTCGTTTGAAGCAGTTATATCTAAAAAACAAATTTCATCTGCACCACCATCAGAATAAACTTTAGCTTGCTCAACGGGATCACCTGCATCTTTTAAATCTACAAAATTAATACCTTTCACAACACGACCGTTTTTAACATCCAAACAAGGTATTATTCTATTTTTAAGCATCCAATTCCTTAACTAATTCATCTAAGTTAATATCGCCATCATATATAGCTTTACCAACTATAATTCCCTCAATATTTTTGTTATTTAATTCTTTGGCCTTTTTAATGTCATCTATTGAGGAAACACCACCAGATATAATTACTGGACAATTAGAAGTATCAGCAACTTTTTCGGTCTCCTCAAAATTAGGACTTTGTTTCATCCCATCTCTGTTGATATCAGTGTAAATTAATCTACTAGCGCCAAAATCATTTACCTCTTTTAAATAATTTAAAGTTAATTGATTAGAATTTTCTTTCCAGCCAGATACAGATAGATATCCATCTTTAGCATCTAAACCTAAAGCAATTTTATTTGGAAATTTTTCACATGCTCTTTTTAAAAAATTTTTATCTTTTATAGCGGCACTTCCTAAGATTACTTTTTCAACCCCAACATCAGTATATTTTTGAATACTATCAAGACTTCTAACTCCACCTCCTATTTCAATTTGTAGCTCAAATTTTTTTACAATTTCCTGGATAATATCTAAATTTACTGTCTCTCCAATTAAAGCCCCGTCTAAATCAACTATATGTAAATTTTTAAATCCATGATCTAGATATTTCCCAGCTTGATCAATGGGAGACATCTTATATTCAGTTTTGTTATTAAAATCCCCTTTAACTAACCTTACACACTTTTTATCTTTAATGTCTATGGCTGGGAATATTTTCATTTTTTTATTTTGATACTTGGTTTGGTATTAACTTTCATTTTGATATTTTGATCTTTTTTATTTTTTTTTATATCCTTAGGTAAATTTACACTTTCACAGGCATATAATAAGAATAACATTGCACATAAAAAATGTTTCATTTATAAATTAATAAAATTTTCGATTATTTTTAGACCAATTTTGTCACTTTTTTCAGGATGAAACTGGGTTCCAAATATATTTTCTTTTTCTACCGAGCAAACAATGTCTGTTGAATAATCTGTTGTTGACGACACAACACTTTTATCATTTGGAACAAGCTCGTAACTGTGCACAAAATACATATGAGAATTGTTATCAATATCTTTAAAAATCTTGCTATCTTTAAGAATATTTATTTGATTCCAACCAATGTGGGGAAGTTTATATTTCCCATTTTGATTATCTATTTTTGATACCTTGCCTGATATCCATCCTAAACCCTTAGTTTCTATTTCTTCATAACCAACATCTGCGAACATTTGTAAACCAACACAAATTCCAAGAAGTGGCTTTTTATTTATTAAGACGAAATCATTCAGAGTCTGAACTAATCCACTGATATTGTTTAAAGCATCAACACAACTCTTAAATGAACCTTGCCCTGGTAACACAACTTTATCGCTTGATTTAATCTTGTTTAAATCTGAGGTTATTGCGATATGCACCTTGCCTTTGGCGACTTCTTTAAAAGAATTTATTACAGAGCTTATATTCCCTGAATTATAATCAACAATTGTGACATTCATTAAACTTATAGTGAGCCTTTAGTTGATGGAATGCTTTTTTTATTTCTAGGATCCATCTCTAAAGCATCTCTTAAAGATCTCGCCAAACCTTTATAACAGGACTCAATAATATGGTGACTATTATCCCCATAAATATTTTCAACGTGCAAAGTGATACCAGCAGATTGTGAAAAAGCTTGGAACCATTCTTTAAATAATTCTGTATCCATCTCGCCAAGTTTTTCTACTTTTAACTTTACTTTCCAAATCAAATAAGGTCTGTTTGAAACATCGATTGCAACTCTAGTCAAAGTTTCATCCATAGGAATAACTCTGTGAGCATAACGTTTGATACCAACGAATTTTTTTGCAGCTTTTTTCAAAGCTTCACCAATTGCAATACCAGTGTCTTCAGTGGTGTGGTGAAGATCAATATGTGTATCTCCTATGGCTTTAACTTTTAAATCAATAAGAGAATGTTTTGATAATTGCTCTAACATATGATCTAGAAAACCAATTCCTGTATCGATTTTATATTGACCCTTGCCATCAATATTTACTTCAACACTGATGCTAGTTTCTTTCGTTTTTCTGGTTACTTTTCCTTTTCTAGCCATATATTTTAAAGGTATACATACATAATCTTACTATATCAATATCCGTGTAAGTACTTGAAGTATCAAAATTAGTTACCATTTATTATTTATGACAACAATTGTGCTAGTTAGAAAAGATAACGAAGTAGTAGTCGCCGGAGATGGACAAGTCAGTATGGGCAATACTGTTGTAAAAAGTACTGCTTCAAAAGTAAGAAAAATCGAAAAAAGAGATGTGGTTGCTGGATTTGCAGGATCAACAGCAGATGCATTAACTTTATTTGAAAGATTAGAAGGTAAGCTTGAAAAACATGCGGGTAATTTATCAAGAGCTGCTGTTGAGTTAGCTAAAGATTGGCGAACAGATAAATACTTAAGAAGATTAGAGGCGCTAATGGCTGTAGGTGATAAAAGTAATAGCTATATTATTTCTGGAACAGGTGATGTTTTAGAACCTGAAGGAGATGTAATTGGAATTGGCTCAGGGGGAAACTATGCATTAGCTGCAGGAAAAGTTTTAATAGAAGGTGAAATGTCAGCAGAAGAAGTTGCTAAAAAATCTATAAAAGTTGCCGCTGATATATGCGTTTTTACAAACAATAATGTTAAAATTGAAAAAATATAATGGATAATTCTAATGTTACACCTTTACACCCAAAGGAACAAAATAAGAAAGAGGAAGCTTCTTTAGTTAGTTCTCTTTCTCCAAGAGAGATAGTTTCTGAATTAGATAGATTTGTGGTTGGACAAAACAAAGCAAAAAAAGCAGTTGCTGTTGCTTTAAGAAATAGATGGCGAAGACAGGCACTTAAAGGTGAAATGAAAAATGAAGTCTTGCCAAAAAATATTTTAATGATTGGACCAACGGGAGTTGGGAAAACTGAAATATCAAGAAGACTTTCAAAATTAGCTGAGGCCCCTTTTGTCAAAGTTGAGGCAACTAGATTTACTGAAGTTGGTTACGTTGGAAGAGATGTAGAGCAGATTGTTAGGGATTTAATTGAAATTGCAATAGCAATGGAGAAAGTAAAAAAACGAAAAGAAGTTTTTGCTCAAGCTCAAAAAGCAGCAGAAGAAAAGGTATTGGATGCATTAGTAGGTAAAAAAGCAAGTTTAGCAACAAGAGAAAGTTTTAGAAAAAGATTAAGAAATGGTGATTTGGATGATAACGAAATAGAAATTTTTGTGAGTGATAGTGGATCAGGAGCTTCATTTGAAATTCCAGGTATGCCAGGTGCTAATGTTGGTATGATCAATATTGGTGAAATGATTGGTAAATCAATGGGTAATAAAGAAAAGAAAAAGAAAATGTCAGTAAAAGAATCCCATGAAATTTTGATAAATGACGAATCTGACAAGCTAATCGAACAAGATAAAATTATTAAAGCTGCAAAATTATCCACTGAAAATAACGGAATTGTTTTCTTAGATGAAATAGATAAAATTTCAGCAAGAACAGATAGAGTTGGTGGCGATGTATCTCGTGAAGGTGTTCAAAGAGATTTACTGCCTTTAATTGAAGGAACAACAGTAAATACTAAACATGGGCCAATCAAAACAGATCATATTTTATTTATCGCATCAGGAGCTTTTCAATTAGCTAAACCATCTGATCTTCTTCCTGAACTCCAAGGAAGATTACCTATTAGAGTAGAGTTAGAAGCATTAACTAGTGAAGATTTTAAAAGAATTTTAAGAGAACCAGATTTTAGTTTAATAAAACAGTATGTAGCTTTGTTAAAAACTGAAAATGTTGATCTTGAGTTTTCAGATGATGGGATTGATGCTATTGCAAACATCGCGTCAGAAGTAAATACAACTGTAGAAAATATTGGTGCAAGAAGGTTGCACACAATAATAGAAAAAATTTTAGATGAAATTAGTTTTACAGCAACTGATCGTGCTGGTGAAAAGATTGTTATAAATAAAGAATATATTAATAAAAATTTAGATAATTTGGTTAAAGATACTGATCTGTCTAAATTTATTTTATAGATTTATTTTTTTTTAAAAAAATATAAAAAGCACCGCTTCCACCATCTTCAATACTTGCGTCTTTTATCTCATTAATAATCTTCATTAAATTCTTATTATTTTCAATAAATTCAGGCACTGAATATTTCAATATGCTCAAATCTCTAGACACATAGGGATCTTTTTCATTTTGTGAGTGGAGGCCTTTACCTGTAACCACAATCAGCTTATTTACATTTTCTTTAAAGGATTGATATATAAATTCTTCAATAGTTTTATTTGCTTCCTCAAGAGTATAACCGTGGAGGTCTAATGATTTTACTTTGATAAAATTTTTTTTTGAAAAGTTAATATCTTTATTTGGAAGCTTTTCGTTATTAGAAATAAAATTTTCCCAGTCCTGTTTATCTTTTTGTGAAATATCGTTACTCAATTAAGTTAAAGTATTCACCAACTGCCAATTAGGATTAACTGAAGTTGTATCTCTTGAAAATACCCATGTATCATAAATTTTTTTAATTTTTTCTGGGTGTCCAGAAACAATTTTTTTTTCTTTGTCTCTGATACAAGTTACTACCTCGGCAATAAAATCAACAGTAACATTTAAAATGTTACCAATTTTTTTATGTTCTTTAATTTCTGCTGAGTTAATCCCTATAAAAGTAATCTCAGCAAAATGACCTCTTGAACTTCTTTCCTTAAGAGCTTCATTAAATTGCGAATAAATCTGGCCATTTAACAATGGTCTACTTGTTGTAATTTTGTTATCGTTGTCACTGAAATCTGTGATTATAGTTTCGTATGCAATTTTTGCACCTTTCAAAAATTCTTCTTGAGCTGCTGTATCGAAAATATCATTCGATTTTCTAGGTTGTTCTACTTTAATATTTTTTAAAACCTCTTTGAATTGAGCAGGAGTTTTTCCGTCAAAACCAGTTCTTTTACCTAAAATTCCTCTTAATCTTAAGAAAATAAATCCTGCAATCATGGCTAATAAGATTATGTCAATGTACTCGAAACTGTAACTCATAAATTTATTGTAATTACTATGTTGATTAATTTCAACCAGCAATTTAGATTAAGGACAAATGAACCCGATATTATTAACAATTATTTTAGCCCCAGTAATTGAAATCTATCTTTTAATAAAAATAGGATCACAAATAGGCGCAATTACAACTATTTTATTGATTTTTACCACTGCGATTATTGGAATTTATTATGCAAAATATGAGGGTCTTAATACATTAAAGTCTGGTTTTGCTCAACTGAGTAAGAACGAAACACCTGCATATGAAGTTATTTCGGGAGCAGCTATTGCTTTTGCAGCTTTGCTATTGATCATACCTGGATTTGCAACAGATTTATTTGGTTTTCTACTTATATTTCCACTAAGTAGAAAAATAATTTTAAGTAAGTTTTCTAATAAATTTAAAACCAAAAAAAATAAAAAAAATAATTTTATCGAAGGAGACTTTGAGGATATAGAAGATGACAATGACAAAAAAATTTAAAGTGCTAAGCAAATTTGTCAAAGATCTATCAAGTGAAACCCCAGACATTGAGACTTACATATTTGTAAAAGACCATATTTCAAGATATCAATTAGGAATTGATATAACTTCAAGAGCATTAAAAAATAAAATGATTGAAGTTAACACTAAATTTAAGTTTGAGGACAAAGAAGATAGTAAAAAAAAATCATATTTTGAAATAATACATTTGACTGTAATCAAGGTGAATGAAGAGGTAAAGGATAAAGAAGAACTAGAAAAAATTATACTTTGTGATGTTCAAGTTGAAATTTATCCAGGTTTAGAAAAAGCATTGCTAGATCTTTTACATAACTCTGGTTACCCTGGAGTAAAATTCGAGAAAAAGGTAGACTTTGAAAATTTATTTAAACAAAGATTTAATTAAAATAATTTTTTTTTAAGTGTGTTTTTAGATAATCCTTATGACTTTTAATTTCTTCTAATGTAGGTTTAATAATTTTTTTATAATACTGAATACCTTTAGTTGTTGTATTTTCTTGATCTTGAATGGCATTTTGGAAATTAAGTGTTGGTTCTTTTTGATCAATAAGGTTTATGTAAACTTTTGCCAATAAGTCACAATCAATTAAAGCTGTGTGTTGAGTTCTTTTGGAATTATCGATCCTAAAACGTTTACAGAGAGCATCTAAACTTACAGGTGAACCGGGGAATTTATCCCTTGCAAGAATGAGTGTATCTACTATTTCATTTTCAATTTTTCTTTTTCCAAATAAATTTAATTCATTGTTTAAGTGACCAATATCAAATTCAGCATTATGTATTATAAGCTTTTTATCTTTTATAAATTTTAAAAATTCTTCCCCAATTTCATCGAATTTTTTTTGTTTGGATAAAAATTCATCATTATATCCATGCACTGCTAATGCTTTTTCAGAAACTTTTCTTTCAGGATTTAAATAACAATGGAATTTGTTTTTTGTGGGGATTAAATTTTCTAATTCTATACATCCGATCTCAACAATTCTGTGACCATCTTTAACTAATATACCAGTTGTTTCAGTATCAAGAACAATTTCTTTCATTTTTAATCTTTTTTAAAATTTTTTTAATCTCATCTTTAACAGATTTTTTGGTAAATTTATTTTTAATAATGAACCTAGAACATTTTTTTTTGTAGGCAAGTGAGAGTTGAATTTTCTTAAACTTGTTTAATATTTTTGGATTGAAGTTTTTTCTTTTTTTTAAAATTCTTATTATGTCAGCTTTGTTAGACTCAACATAAATCAAAATGTCCTTTTTTTTATTTATTTTGTTTTCTAGTAACAAAGGGATATCCAAAATAATAAAATTCTTATTCTTATTTTTATTTATAAAAGACTGCATTTTAATCCTTATTTCTTTGTGAACTATTTTGATTATCTTTTGTAGGTTTGAATTATTTTTTAAGATTGCTCTGGAAAGTTCTATTTTATCTATCGGAAATGTGTGAATATATTTAGGTAATATCTTTTTTAATTTTTTATATACTTTCCTATTTTTTTTGTACAATTTTGAAACCTCATAATCAGCATTAAAAACTGGGTATCCGAAGTTTTTAGCAACATAACTTTTACCTGATCCTATGGCACCCAAAATCCCAATTCGTATCATTGATCTAAGAGTCTAATTGTTTCATTATTAATAATTGGCTCTATATTGTGCCACAACTTAAATGCTGAAAAAGCTTGATAAACAAACATTAATTTACCATTTTCATATTTATTTCCTGATTTTTTTCCAGCGTTTAAAAAATATGTTTCACTTGGATTATAAATTACATCATAAAACAATTTATTTTTTCCTATGTTAGTAAAATCTAAATTAATTTTATCCTCCTGATTCAATCCCAAACTTGTTGCATTTATTATCACATCAAAATTTGGAACTTTGCCCCAGTCGATCAATTTAATATTATCAAAAATATTTTTTATTTTCTTTACTTTTTCTTTTGTTCTGTTGCTAACAATAATTTCGGAAGAACCCATTTTCATTGAAGCGTAAATAATAGAGGGCACAACACCACCTGCACCTAAAATAAAAACTGTTTTATTTTTAAAATCGAAATCTATTTTTTTAATTGCGTATTCAAAACCCTCTATATCGGTATTATGTCCAAATACTTTTTTATCTTTCAAAAATATTGTGTTTACCGCCTGAGTTTTTTTTGCTTCATCACTTAAATCATCCAAATAAGGAATCACAGCATTTTTAAAAGGAACTGTAACATTAACACCATTTATGTTACCTTGTTTAACGTCTGAAATTAAACTCTTTAAGTCATTATCATTTAGTTTTTTTTTATCATATATTGCGTTAAGTCCATTTTGTTTAATCCAATAATTATGCAATTCAGGAGACAAAGAGTGACTTATCGGATTTCCTATTACTACATATTTTTTCATCTAATTTCCTTTAAGTATTCTTTGATTTTTTGAATAGGAAGTCCCATTATAGTGTTTTCATCTCCCGTAATTTCTGAAAATAATTTTCTTCCCTCGCCTTCTATTTGATAAACATTATAAGCATAAAGTGTGTTGTCAGAAATTTTTGCTAAATACATTATTAGTTCTTGTTCAGTAAAATTTTTCATTTTTAGCTTTGCTTTATCTGTATGATTCCAGATCATTGATCCATTCTTTGATATACAAACGGAGCTAATCAGACAATGTTCTTTACCATTAAGTTTCTTTAGTATTAACAATGCCTCTTTTCTATTTTCTGGCTTTGAAATTAATTCTCCCTCCAAATCAATTACACTGTCAGCGCCCAACACAAATTGGTCATGATTTTTTAAACTTACTTTGTTGGCTTTCAATTCAGCCAAATTTTTTGAGATAATTTCAGGTGTAGCCTTTTCATTTAAGAGACTTTGTTTCACCATGTCCTCATCCACATTTGAAGGTATGACATCACAAAATATTTCGTTTTTGTCTAAAATATTTTTTCTAACCTTGCTCTTAGATGCTAAAATTATATTATTTAACATTATTTGAATATATTTCGTGTATTTTGATGATAGATGCAGCTGTTTCTTCTACTGATTTTCTAGTAACGTCAATAACAGGCCAATTATATTTTTTAAAAGTTTTTTTCGCTTTTACAACCTCGTCTCTGATATCATCAAGATTGGTATAATTTGTATTATCATTCTCTTTAAGAGAATTCATTCTGTTTTTTCTTAAATCGACCAATCTTTCTGGCTCTGTGCTTAAACCGACAACGCATGTAAATTGTGGATTTTGTTTTAATTTTTCAGGCAACGAATTTTCATTGACTAGGGGTATATTTGATGTTTTAAAACCTTTGTTTGCAAGATAGATAGAAGTTGGAGTTTTGCTAGTTCTACTAACCCCTACTAATATGATGTCTGACTTATCAATCTCATTGACTAAATTTCCATCATCATGATTCATTGTAAATTGTATAGCCTCTATTCTATCATAATATTCTTCATTTAAGATATGTTGACCGCTAGGCTCGTGGGAAGCCTTTTGATTTAAAATTTTTGAGAAATTTAAAATAAGGTTTCCCAGAACTCCAAAACAAGGAATTTTTTTATCGTTACTTATATTAGCTAAATATTTAGCAAGATTATTATCCACAATTGTATATAAGATTATTGAATTTTTTTTGCTTTGTGCGTCTTCTAAAATTTTTAAAATTTGATTTTCTGTTCTAGTAAAAGAATATGAGTGAATTTTATATTCAATATTTTTAAATTGTGCTTTAAGTGCTAAAAAAATTCTCTCTAGAGTTTCACCAGTTGAATCTGATATTAAATATATCTGATATGTATTAATCATGAAAAAATTGTAAATAAATATGTATTATTCTAATAAAATTGCTCAATTTAAGTTTTATGTAATTACACTTGTAAAATGAAAGTTTTATTAACAATAATAATAAATTCAATTAAACAATACATGAATGTTAATAAAGGTCAAAAAAGCCTCATTTTTATAAGTTTTATTTAATTAAAGATGTGGTTAAAAAGTGAATATAATGTTTAAAATTAATAATCATCATAATCCACAGGACATAAAACTAATACAATAATTATATATATAATTTTTATATGACCCCATTACACGAAGTAATTATAAATAATAAAACAAGTATAAAACCTGTGTGGATAATGAGGCAAGCTGGTAGATATTTACCAGAATTTAGAGAGATAAGAAAAAATAACCCAAATTTTATTGAATTGTGCTTAAATGATAAATTATCTTCAAAAATTACACTTCAGCCAATAAGAAGATTTAGTTTAGATGCTGCAATAATATTTTCTGATATTTTAATGTTACCTTACGGATTAAATCAAAAAGTCGAGTTTAAAAAAAATTTTGGTCCAGTGCTTGGTAATTTAGATATTACTGCAATGTCAAAGATAGATGATATAGATTTTGTAGAGAAAATTTATCCGGTATATAAGGCTATAAAATTTGTAAGTTCAGAAATGAATTTAACAAATAAAAATACAATTGGTTTTGTAGGTGCACCTTGGACATTACTTGTTTATATGATCAACCAACAATCACCCAAAAAAAGTGTAAAAAAAAATTTTTTTGATGATGAATATTTAATAAATAGAATATTATTAATCATAGAAAAATTTTTAAAAGTTCACATTAGAAATCAAGTTGAAAATGGCGCTAATGTGATACAAATATTTGATAGTTGGGCTGGATTGTTAGAGGAAAGAGATTATCCAAATTACATTTATACACCTACTTTAAATTTAGTAAATTTTGTAAAGTCATTAAATGTTCCGGTAATTTGTTTTCCAAGGGAAATCAAAAATTATAAAGAATTTTGTGAAATAGTTAAACCTGATGCAATTAGTATTGATTACAATGTTGATCCTTTATTCATCAGAAAAAATATAAAGATACCTGTTCAAGGTGGATTGGATCCAAAAATTTTGTTAACCGATCAAGAAAATCTAAAAAAACAGACCAAGAAATATTTGGATATATTTAAAGATCATCCATATATTTTTAATCTTGGCCACGGTATTTTGCCTGAGACCAATATAGAAATGGTCGAATGTTTAATAAAGACCATACAGGATTTTTAAATGAAAACCGACAGTAATCATCCGCTTATAAAATTTGGGAAAACTGGTGTTCTTATTATTAATCTAGGGACTCCTGACTCTACAAGTTGGTTTGATATTCGAAAATATTTAAAAGAATTTTTATCAGACAAGAGAGTTATAGAAGTTAATCCTATAATTTGGAAAATAGTTTTAAATCTATTTATTTTAACTTTTAGACCATCTAAAACAGCAAAAGCTTATAAAGAAATTTGGATGCGAAATGAAAACATGTCCCCTCTTTTATACTATACAAAAAAGCAAAACGAAAAAATCTCTAAGCTTATAACAAAAGAAAATTTAATAATGGATTTTGCTATGAGGTATGGAAATCCAAGCATTAAAAATAAAATTTATAAACTTCAGGAGCAAGGTTGCGAAAATTTAGTCATATTACCTCTCTATCCACAATATGCAGCAGCAACAACTGCAACAGTGTGTGATGAAGTTTATAGAACCTTGATGAAAATGAGGTGGCAACCTTCTTTAAAAATAATTTCTCATTATGAGTCAGATCCGCTTTATATCGATGCACTAGTTAATTCTATTAATAAGAAGATTAGTGAAATAAATTGGAAGCCAGATTTAATAATCGCCTCGTATCACGGAATACCTAAAAAATATTTTGATAAGGGTGATCCTTATCATTGTTATTGTCATAAAACGACCAGGCTTATTTCTGAAAAATTTAACTCTATTGAAATAAAAACTACATTCCAGTCTAGATTTGGACCTCAAGAGTGGTTACAACCTTACACAGACAAGACCTTAGATAGTTTACCAGGAGAGGGAAAGAAGAATATCCTTGTAATCTGCCCTGGATTTTCTTCTGACTGTGTAGAAACCTTAGAGGAAATTTTAATTCAAGGTAAAGAGAGCTTTTTAAATTCTGGAGGTGAAAATTTTGACATGGTCCCATGCCTAAATGATAACGATGATCATATAGTTTTATTAAAATCTTTAATTGAAAAAAATATTTAAAAGATGAACACTTATTTATTATTCAAATCTTTGCATTTGATAGCAGTTATTTCATGGCTGGCTGGCCTTCTATATTTACCAAGAATTTTTGTTTATCATGCAGAAAGTAATTCTGATACAAATATTTCTGAAATCTTTAAAACGATGGAAAGAAAACTTTACTTTTACATAATGACTCCAGCTATGACTTTATCGTGGTTGTTTGGACTTTTGCTTATTCATAGCATCGGTTTCCAACAGCTTAGTCAAACTTGGATGCTATTAAAGTTGCTATTTGTAATTATTCTTACTTTGTACCACTTTTATTTGGGTAAGTTACTTGGTCAGTTCAAGACAGACAGTAACAGACATTCTCACAAGTTTTATCGTTATATAAACGAAATACCCACAATATTGCTGATTTTGATCATTTTTGTTGTTATTTTTAAACCAATCTAGGGTTGAAAAAAAACAAAGAGAATATATATTATTTATACCTGATAAGTCCTTATCAAAAATTAAATCATGAACATTCAAGAATTAAAATTAAAATCATCTGAACAGCTTATTACTCAGGCAGAAGAGCTTGGTATTGAAAATGCAAGTACTTTAAGAAAACAAGAGATTCTTTTTGCTATCTTGAAGAAAGTTGCTGAGAAAGAAGAAATTACTGGAGTAGGAGTTTTACAATTATTACAGGATGGATTTGGTTTTTTAAGAGCAATGGAATCAAATTATTTACCTGGTCCAGATGATATATACGTTAGCCCAAGTCAGATTAGAAAATTTGGATTAAGAACAGGTGATACAGTGGAAGGACCTGTTAGAGCACCAAAAGAAGGTGAAAGATATTTTGCATTGCTTCAAGTCAGTAAAATTAATTTTGAAGAGCCAGAAAAAGCAAGACACAAAATTGCATTTGATAACCTTACACCACTTTATCCTGATAAGCAGTTAGTTATGGAAGTTGAAACCACTAAAGTTGAGAAGAAACCAGACTTAACACCAAGACTGATTGATTTGGTTAGTCCGATTGGTAAAGGACAAAGATCTATAATAATTTCACCTCCTAAAGCTGGTAAAACTATGATTTTACAGAGTATTGCTAACTCTATAGCGAAAAATTATCCAGAGTGTTATTTAATTGTATTGCTAATTGATGAACGTCCAGAAGAAGTAACAGACATGCAAAGAACAGTAAAAGGTGAAGTAATTAGCTCAACTTTTGATGAACCTGCTCAAAGACATGTTGCTGTAGCTGAGATGGTTATCGAAAAGGCAAAAAGATTAACTGAACACAAAAAAGATGTAGTTATACTTTTAGACTCAATAACAAGATTGGGAAGAGCTTACAACGCTGTCATACCAAGTTCAGGAAAAGTTCTAACAGGTGGTGTTGACGCTAATGCACTCCAAAGACCAAAAAGATTTTTTGGTGCAGCCAGAAATATTGAAGAAGGAGGTTCTTTAACAATTATCTCAACTGCTTTGATTGATACTGGAAGTAGAATGGACGAAGTAATTTTTGAGGAATTTAAAGGAACTGGTAATAGCGAAACAGTTCTTGATAGAAAAATTGCGGATAAAAGAATTTACCCAGCAATTGATATAACAAAATCAGGCACAAGAAGAGAAGAATTATTATTTGACAAAAATGATCTTCAAAAAATGAATGTCTTAAGAAGAATTATAGCACCTATGGGAACTATGGATGCTATAGAGTTTATCAATTCAAAATTAAAAGACACAAAAAATAATTCAGAGTTTTTTAACTCCATGAATAAACCTGCCTAACAAATTAAATTTAATTTAAGTTTTACAGCAGCATAAATTTGAAGTTATAATCTTCAAATGACAATTTATGCTTTATCCAGTGGACCAGGAATATCAGGTATAGCCGTTGTAAGAATTTCAGGCGAAGATACTTCCAAAGCGATAGAGCTAATGACCGGTAAGGGTTTACCCAGGCCAAGAGTGGCAACACTCAGAAAAATCAACAAAATCAACACTTCTGAGCTTATAGATGAAGGTCTAATATTATGGTTTCCTGGCCCTGAGAGCTACACAGGTGAGGATATGGCCGAAATACAAGTGCATGGCAGTAAAGCTGTAATAGATGCCTTACATACCAACATATCGAAAATTAAAAATTGTCGTCTAGCTGAGCCTGGAGAATTCACAAAGCTTGCATTTCAAAATGGCAAAATAAATTTACTAAAAGCAGAGAGTGTTGCTGATTTAATTTCATCGGAAACTGAAATTCAAAGACAGCAAGCAATTAAAATAATGAATGGTCGATCAGCAGACCAATTTAATTTTTTAAGAGAAAAATTATTAAAAATTTTATCCCATGTTGAAGCCAAAATAGATTTTCCTGATGAAGATTTGCCAAAGGATATTTTAAATGAAATTAAAAAAAGTTCAGATGAAGTTTTAAAAAAAATAGAAAAAATTTTGGACGATCAAAAAGTTGGAGAGATAATTAGGGAAGGATTTAAAATTGCTATTCTTGGACCTACTAATGCAGGCAAGTCTAGCTTGCTCAATCATTTGTCGAACAGAGATGTTGCAATTGTATCTGAAATTGCAGGAACGACTAGAGATGTAATTGAAACTCATCTTAATATTGACGGTTACCCAGTTATAGTTTCGGATACCGCTGGTATAAGAGAATCTAAAGACGAAATTGAAAAAAAAGGTATAAAATTATCACTTCGTAGAGCAGAAGAAGCAGACCTTAAGCTAGTAGTTGTAGATGCTAAAAACCTTGAATTTACTGATGTTTTGAGGAGATTATTAGATAAAAATGCCATTTTAGTGATTAATAAATCAGATCTTTTAGAAGAAGACATTGATCCTGAAATAAAAAAAATTAATCATGTTCTAATTTCAATCAAGGATAATTCAAATATTGATGAATTAATTTTGAATATAAAAAATAATTTAAAAAATAAATTTATAACAAGTGATGATATTCTAATTACTAGAGAGCGGCACAGACAACATCTTCAACAATGTTTAGATCATTTAAAAAACTTTAATCAAAAAAAAGAAATTGAAGATTTTGATAAAGCGGCTGAGGATTTAAGATTAGCTACGAGGCATCTCGGAATGATTGTTGGAAAAGTTGATGTAGATGAGATATTAGGCAGTATTTTCAACGATTTTTGTATAGGTAAATAATAATGAATTTATCTGTATTTTTTGCTGTTTTTGACCATAAATCGTTAGTATTCAACACTTATTTGCTAAAAGTAAGAGGTATCTTGTAAATAAAATAATCAGTTATAAGTTTAGCTGATGAAAAATGATTTATCATTTGATGTAGTAGTAATAGGCGGTGGACATGCAGGTTGTGAAGCGGCAACAGCTTCTGCACGTTTAGGAGTTAACACTGCTTTATTTACTCATAAGATTGAAACGATTGGTGAGATGTCGTGTAATCCAGCTATAGGAGGATTAGGTAAAGGTCATTTAGTTAGAGAAATAGATGCTCTTGATGGTGTTATGGGTGAGATTGCTGATAAGTCGGGAATACAGTTTAGGTTGTTAAATAGAAGTAGAGGTCCTGCTGTTCGTGGACCAAGAACTCAGTCAGACAGATCTTTATATCGAAAGTATATGCAAGAAAAACTTGCAAATTACTGTAATTTAAGCATTTTTTCAGATCCTGTAATTAAGTTTATTTTTAATAAAAACACCATAAGTGGGTTTCAAACAAAGAAAGGTAAAAAAGTTACATGTAGCAAGTTAATACTAACAACAGGCACTTTTCTAAATGGTTTGATACACATAGGTGATGAAAAAACACCGGCAGGAAGATATGATGAAAAACCTTCCACAGGTTTAAGTGAACAATTACAAAAATATGATTTCAAAATTGGAAGATTAAAAACTGGAACCCCTCCTCGATTAGATTCAAGAACTATAAATTATAAAAATTTAGAAGAACAGTTTGCAGACGATGATCCTTATTTTTTTTCTTTTCTAACTAAAAAAAATATAAACGAACAAGTGACATGTAGGATGACATACACCAATCACAAGGTACATAAGATTATAGAAAAGAATTTGTCCAAAAGTGCGATGTACTCAGGTAGTATAAAAGGTATTGGACCAAGATACTGTCCGTCTATAGAAGATAAAATAGTAAAATTCTCGGATAAAGGACGACATCAGATATTTTTGGAGCCAGAGGGACTAAATGACCACACAATTTATCCAAATGGCATCTCCACATCACTACCTAGCGAAGTACAGTATGAAATATGCAATAATATCAATGGTTTAGAGAATGTAAAAATTATTAGACCCGGATATGCTATAGAATATGACTATGTCGACCCTAGGGAGCTCTTTCTTACCCTTGAGACAAAAAAAATTAATAATCTTTATCTAGCTGGCCAAATCAATGGAACCACTGGTTATGAGGAAGCAGCATCGCAAGGTCTTATTGCTGGAATAAATGCTGCATTATCTATCAAGGGACAAGAGCCATTTATATTAGATAGATCTGATGCATACATAGGAGTAATGATTGATGACTTAGTAACCAAAGGTGTTGCTGAACCCTATAGAATGTTTACTTCTCGAGCAGAATACAGATTAAGCTTGAGAGCAGATAATGCTGATCAAAGATTGACTGATAAAGGAATTGAAATTGGATTAATTGGATATCAAAGAAAGGAGATATATTTAGACAAATCTCAAAAATTAAAAAATATTTGTAATAAAATGCTTAAATCTCATATTTCTCCAAATAAAGCTGAAAGCTATGGTATAAAGATAGCTAAAGATGGAATTCTAAGGTCTTCGAATCAAATTTTAACTCAAAAAGGTGTTGATATGCCTAAAATAAGAGAAATTTGGAGTGATATACCCTATTATGATAATGAAATTGATGAGCAGATAGAAATAAATGCTCATTATATAGGTTATTTAAAAAAGCAAAAAGCTGACATTCTTGCATTTAAAAGAGATGAAAACCTAATGATTCCTGAAAAAATTGATTATAATAAACTTTCAGGTCTATCAAATGAGGTAAAGGCAAAATTTAGCCAAATTAAGCCCAAAACTATGGGTCAGGCCTTAAGAATTGATGGAATTACTCCTGCAGCTGTATATATTTTGTTGTCACATGTAAAAAGAAAGTCTATTAAGCATATAGCTTAATGGATCAAGAAATTATAAATTCTTATTCAAAACTTTCAGGGTTAAATGTTTCACGTGAAACATTTTCAGACTTCGAAAGCTATATATCAATGATCCTAGAAAAAAATGAAAAAATCAATTTAATTAGCGATAAATTTAGTGAAAAAAATGATATAATTGAGCGTCATATTATTGATTCTGCTCAAATAATTGATATTGTTGACTTTAATAGCAATACAACTACAGATATAGGTTCAGGAAGTGGAATGCCGGGCATAATCATAGCAATTTTACTTAAAAGCCTTAAAAAAGATATAAAGGTCAAGCTTTATGAAAAAAGCTACCATAAAAGCCATTTTCTTAGAGATGTTTCTACAAAATTAAATTTAAAAACAGAAATAATACAAAAAAATATTTTTGAAGAAAAAAAATTAGAAACAGGAACAATAATGTCTAGAGCATTTAAACCGATGCCAGTAGTGTTAGATTTAGTAAATGAAAATTTTTCTAATTTTTCAAATATAATTTTTTTTATGGGCAAGAGTGGAAGAGAAATTTTTCAAAATACTTTAAAGGATTGGGATTTAGATTATTCCGAAAAAAAAAGTTTAACCAGCGAAGAATCTTTTTTAGTAAATGTGAAAAAAATTAAAAAAAAAATTAAAAAAAACTAAATGCAAATTATTTCGGTTATAAACCAAAAGGGTGGGGTTGGTAAAACAACTTCTGCAATCAACCTGGCAGCAGGATTATCTCAACAGAACAAGAAAATTCTAGTAGTAGATTTAGATCCACAAGGAAATGCAACTACCGGCCTTGGATTATCCAACATGGAAAATTCTTCAGAGACAATTTACGGGGTCCTTAATGGAACTAAAGAAATAAGCGATGTGATTAAAAAAACACAGTTTGAAAATCTCGATATAATAACCTCCAATGTAGACTTATCTGGTCTTGAGGTGGAGACGGCTGATGATAGCAATAGAGCTTTTTTGTTAAAAGTAAAATTAACCGCATATTTAAACAATTCTGGATGCACATATGATTATATATTAATAGATTGTCCACCATCTCTAAGCTTACTGACTGTAATGGCGCTGGTAAGCTCAACCTCACTTTTAGTCCCACTCCAAACAGAATTTTTTGCTTTAGAAGGTTTAACTCAGTTAATTAAAACAATTGAGAGAATAAAAGTAAGTCTTAACCCTGACTTGAGCATTAGAGGAATACTATTAACGATGTATGATAAACGAAATAAGCTGTCCTCTCAAGTTGAGAAAGAGGCTAGAGATTATTTTAATGAAAAAGTTTATTCAACAGTAATTCCTAGGAACGTTAGATTGTCAGAAGCACCTTCTCACGGGATGCCAGTTCTAATGTACGATAAGACTTGTCTAGGTAGTAAAGCATATTTTAGTTTTACAGATGAATTTTTAAATCAAGAAACAACAATGGGGAGTGCTGCTTAATGGATTCTAATAAAATAAAAAGAGGTCTTGGAAGAGGCTTATCATCTCTTATAGGTGAAACTAAAGTTGAGGCCCAAAAAAATATGCTTGGCGTTAGTGATCTTGTACCTAATAAATATCAACCAAGAAAAATATTTGATGAGGACAATTTAAACGAACTTGCAAATTCAATTAAAGAAAGAGGAATTTTACAACCAATCATTGTTCGAAAATCCAATGATGATCAATCAAAGTTTGAGATAATAGCTGGAGAGAGAAGGTGGCTTGCCGCTCAAAAAATTGGTCTTCATGATGTGCCTGTAGTGATAACAGAGGCAGACAATTTAAAATCTTTGGAATTTGCAATTATCGAAAATGTTCAAAGACATGATTTGAATCCACTAGAGGAAGCGCAAGGATATAAAAAATTAATAGATGAATTTTCATATGATCAAGAAAAAGTTTCAAGATTTATAGGTAAAAGTCGAAGTTATATTGCCAACGCACTAAGACTTTTGTCTCTACCAGATGAGGTGGTTAAGCTGATAGAAAACCAAAAATTATCTAGCGGTCATGCAAAAATTTTAGTTGGGTTAGAAAATGTTACTTTTGTAGCTAATAAAATAGTTGAGAAAAAACTCTCAGTTAGACAAGCTGAAAACTTTGTAAAATTATTTAAAAATAAAAGGCAAAAAAAAAATAATTCAAAAGATGCAAATATAATGCATTTAGAAATGGCTATAGTAAATAAACTTGGTTTAAATGTTGAAATTAAAAACAAAAAAAACAACAAGGGTAAAATTATATTTGAATATAAAAGCCTTGATCAGTTAAATAAAATTGTAGAGATAATTAAAGCTAATTATTAGTTTTCGATGAAGCTTGCCAAATTATAAAATCATAAATTAAATTAATTGAATTATTTATATTCTTTTTTACTAATAACTCTAACTCATTAATTTTATAAATTAATTTTTTAATTTTGTTTGGGGACCACTCTAAAATTTGTTTTCTAATTATATCTTTATCTTTCCAAAATATTGGTGGTTTTGCTGAAGCTATTGTTAAATCAACATTATTATTTTTTTGATAAACTTCTGAAAGTATTAAAATTTTTTTTGCTTTATTCATAAAAGTTCTTGCAATTATTATACAATCATCGTTAGAAAAATTATTCTCATTTAAAATACTATGTATTTTTTTTTTATTTTTAATAAGGCAATTATCTATAAGTTCAGCTATACTGTAATTTTCAACTAGGTTAGTTAATTTATAAATAACTTCAGTAGTTAACTTTTTTCCGTTTTTAGAATACTCCTCAATTTTTTTGAGCTCTCTAAATAAATATTCTCTATCTCCATTACATTTCATCACAACACTATTAATATTAGATGATGATAATGAAATACCCGTCTTTTTAAGAAAATTGTGAGCTAATTTCGAGAGTGTTTGTTCATTATCTGGATAGAAGGCTATACAAATAACTTTCTTTTCTTTTTCAAAGAACGATCTTAGTTTAGATCTTTTTTCCAAATTATCAGTAATAATAATAATTTTTATATCAGGATAATTCCAATTAAACACTTCCTCAATTACTTTAAAAATTTTATCTGATACTCTTTTAATTACTATTATTTTATTTTCATCAAAAAGAGATTTAGTTTTAATACTTTCAATAAAATTTAACTCATTACTTAAAATTTCACTTTCATCATAATCTAAGGTTTTGTTATTTTTAACGATTTTTTTTCTTATCTCGTTTTTTAATCCTTCATTTTTACCATAAAGCAAAAAAAAATTATTTTGATCTAAAAAATTGTTATCAAAATTATAGTGTTTTAAGATCATCGAATCGTCAACAGCTGTGAGGTAAATTTTTGTATTATCAAATCTATCATATCTTTTCTAATTGTCTTTTCGTAATTACTTTGTTCGAAAAGTGTACCACTTTCTTTTATATCAAACTTCTCAATGTAGCTTATTGTCTTATCAATCCCATTAATTTTAACTATAAAATCTACATTTAAAATCAATCTAAAATTTGTTGTATTTCCGGCTTCATCTTTTGTTAAGTTTTCTTTTTCATACTCAGATATTATTTTTATATCGAATGTTTTTTCGCTATTTTCATCTTTGTTTCTTTTTAATTTATTAGCAATGTAAATATTTAAATCTTTTTCACCCTCTAAACTTACGATATTAATATTTAAACCAGTATTATTTTGGTTCGAGTATATTGGGGTATATCCACAACTTGATAAAAGTAAAAGCATTATTCCGACTTTTAAAATTCTTAACATATTAAATTTATAATATAAAATTAATTAGTTTACCTTTTACAAAAATTTTTCTTTTTATTTTTTGATTTTCAAAATATTTATTTAAAGTATTATCTTTTTGAACTAATTCTATAAGATTTTCTTCATGTACGTCTTTAGAAGCCGCAATTAAACCTCTTTTTTTTCCATTAATTTGAACAACAAAATTAATGTTTTCTTCAATTAACATTTTCTCATCATATCTGGGCCAAATTTCATCTATTTTTATATTATTTTTTCTAATACATTCATATGCAAAATGAGGGATTATGGGCATCATAGTGATTAATATTTTACTATAATTTTCAACAATAGTTTTTTTTGTATAAATTTTTTTAATTTCTTGATTTAAAAATGAATACATCTCATGAAGATTGGCAATTAACTTATTGTAGCTAAAAGATATTAAGTTTTCAGTCATTCTTTTTAAAAATTTATTTGTGTATTTTGTTATTTTATCATCTACATTTTTTTTGTGATCTTTTATAATTTCCTCAGAAATTTTTTGATCTAGTTGCCAAAGTTTTTGAATAAATTTATAAGATGATGATATTCCCTCGTCAGACCACTGCACATCTTTCTCAGGTGGGCTATCAGAAAGAATAAATAATCTTGCTGAGTCAGCTCCAAAGTTATTAATAATATACTCAGGATCAATTATATTTTTTTTTGATTTTGACATAGACTCCGATGGCCCAACAATAACTTTTTTAGACTTGTTATCTTTTTCAAATTTTTGACCTTCGAGTGTTATAATCTCATCAGGACTCAACCACTGATTATTTTCATTTTTATAAGTTTCATGACAAACCATTCCTTGTGTAAATAGACCTTTGAATGGTTCTTTAATGTTCATATTTTTATTTTCATAAGATAGGGCAAGCATGAAAAATCTTGAGTATAGTAGATGCAAAATTGCGTGTTCTACACCTCCAATGTATTGATCGACCGGCATCCAATATTTAATATCTTCCTCATTGAAACCATATTTGCTTTCTTTTGGAGAACAAAACCTCAAAAAATACCAAGAGGAGTCAACAAATGTATCTAGGGTGTCGGTTTCTCTAGTATATTCATTTCCATCAATTTGAATTAATTTCCAATTATTTAACTGGTCTAAAGGATTTCCGGTTGACGATAATTTTTCCACATCAGGAAGTTCTACAGGAAGCAGTTCTTTGGGGACTTTTTTGGGGTTACCTTTTTTATCGTATATAATTGGTATAGGACACCCCCAATATCTTTGACGTGATACACCCCAATCTTTTAATCTAAAATTAATTTTCTTTTTCCCTAGATTGTTTTTTTCCAAATATTCAATAGATTTTATAATGGAGTCTTCTGGAGATTTTAAACCATTTAAAAATGATGAATTAATAATATTTCCAGGACCAGTAAAGGCTTCTTTGGTAACCTTAAAATCATCGTTTTCATTATGTGGTTTCACGACGGTTTTAATTTTTAAACTATATTTTAATGCAAAATCTAAATCTCTTTGGTCGTGTCCTGGACACCCAAAAACTGCACCAAATCCATAATCCATTAAGACAAAGTTTGCAAAATAGACTGGAACTTTAATTTTTTCATCTAAGGGATTTACTGCTTCTAGATTTGTCTTAAAGCCTAGTTTTTCAGCACTTGCAATAGCTTCTTCCGTTGTTCCCGTGGTTGAGCATTGTTTTTTAAATTTTATAAAATCTTTATCATTCTCGTATACCTTTGAAATAGGATGATCGACAGATAAAGCTAAAAATGACATACCGAATAAAGTATCTGGTCGAGTTGTAAAGCACTTTATTTCCTTTATATCTTCTGAGTTGTCTATTTTAAAATTTACTTCACATCCAAATGACTTTCCTATCCAATTTTTCTGCATTACCTTGACTTTATTTGGCCACTCATCCAAAGTGTCTAAGTTTTCTAATAACTCTTTTGAAAATTTTGTAATATTAAAAAACCATTGATTAAGTTTTTTTCTTTCAACTGGTGCTCCAGATCTCCAACCTTTTCCATCTATTACTTGTTCATTAGCCAAAACGGTTTGATCAACAGGATCCCAATTAACGTATTTATCTTTTCTATAAACTAGTCCTTTATCATAAAGCTCTAAAAAGAATTCTTGTTGGTGCTTATAATATTCAGGATTGCAGGTAGATATTTCTCTATCCCAATCTATAGATAGTCCTAATTTTTTTAGTTGAGATTTCATGTTTGAAATATTCTTTTCAGTCCATGTTTTAGGATCTAAATTATTCTGTCTAGCTGCATTTTCAGCAGGCATACCAAATGAATCCCAACCCATTGGGTGAAGAACATTGTACCCCTGAAGTCTTTTAAACCTAGCAAGTACATCTCCTATAGTGTAGTTTCTTACATGTCCCATATGAATTTTACCAGAAGGGTAAGGGAACATTTCTAGACAATAAAATTTTTTTTTATTTTTATCTACTCTCACGGTAAATAATTTTTTATCTTCCCAAATTTTTTGCCATTTTTCTTCAATAATTTTAAAATTGTATCTTTCTTTATTCACTTCAATTCGATATTTTATAATTATTGTTTAGTGTTTTTTGGATCAGTATATGGTTCAAAATTTTCTTTATCTCTTTGTTCTTTATAAATTGTAGCTTTTTTTAAAATTGATTTTGTCAATTCTTTTTTTAAAACTCCATCTGACTTTGTAATTTTACAATCTAGAGCGGTTTCACATTTTTTATAAAATATCTTTATATTTAATGCATCTGATCTAACTTCATTTGTTAAAAAACGTATCGCAATCTTTATTGACTCACCAATTTTTTGATTTTCTGTGTACCAATCTGTTACAATAATACCCCCACTATAGTTAGCAGTAGCAATAGGCATAAAATCTATTGTATCTAAAGAAGCTCTCCACAATTCATTCGAAGTTGCAAATTCATAATTAGTGCCAGAAGATTTTTTTCGCACATCATTGAGTCTGAAACCTCTACCTTCCTCAAGGTTTTTTTTAACTCGTTGCTTGGGATCGGGAGAAACTTTCCTTGCGTCCGCACCCCATTTGCCCCCACATGAATATGTTGGTAATATTAATAAAATAATTAGTATAAATTTAATATTGATTATTTTAGTCATTTTACTAAGATTTAAGCAACCTTTACACGAGTTTTTATTATTTTGAACAAAATTAAGCATTGCCTCATTAATTGTGTTGTAAATATATCACAGTTAGTCAATTTTTTTTATGTAATCTCCAATTTAAAAGAGATTACTCTAAAAAATGGTAAAAGCACAATGTTTATTATTAATAATAACATTTAATAAAGGAGTAATTAATATGAACAATTTTAAAAAAATTGGTCTTTCAGCTTTAGCAGGCTCTTTAGTTGCATTCTCAGCGAATGCAGGTGATATGACTGTTTCTGGGGGAGCGAACTTATACATGACTGCAACCAACGAGTTGAGTAAAACGACTTGGTCAAATGATGATCATGTAACATTTTCTGGTTCAGGTGAACTAGACAATGGTATGACTGTAACTTACAGCCTACAATTAGATGGTGATGAAGCTGATGATGGTGTAGTTGATAACCACTCAGTTAAAATCGACACTAATGGTTCTGGTGTAATTACATATTCTGGTCACGGTGGTGATTCAGTAATGTCAGGTATGGATGATAAAACTCCAAATGCTTACGAAGAAGCATTTGATGGTTTAACTACATCTGGATCTAACCAAGTAATTAACGGTATTTCTGGTAATGATTTAATCAGATATGACTCACCAAGCTTTAGTGGTGCAACTGTTCATGCTGCTATTATGCCGTCAAATACTACAATGGCATACAACGGTGTATATGCTGACTTTGGTGTAACTTTTAAACCTGAAATGGTTGATGGTTTAGAAATCGGTTACGCTTTTGGTGAAACAGAAGCTACAGCTGGTACTGTAATTGATGACCAAACATACTACGTTAAGTATTCATACGGTCCAATTACTATTGGTTATCAAGAGTCAGAGTCTGATGCTGCAACAGCTGCAAACTCAGATGAGTCAGAAACAATGGGTATTTCATACCAAATTACTGATGATTTCTCAGTCTCATACAACAAGCATGATTACAATGATGGTTCTTACACAACTGATGAAGAATTCACAGGTGTTTCTGCTTCATACACAATGGGTGGTGTAACTATTGCCGGTCATGCGAATGAACTTTCAAACGCAGGTGGTGATTCTACAGCAGCTGATGTTGAAGGATATGAAATTAACTTAGGATTTGCATTCTAATTTGATTTTATAATTATAATTTTAAAAGGCCCCTTTTTAGGGGCCTTTTTTTTTGAAATAAGAAATCCCTGCAAATCCAATAATATTTGCTAATTTAATTTTTTTTAGGTTATTATCAGTTATTCCTCCAAGTGCTATAAATCTATTGTCAAAAGTATTTACATAGTTTTTAAATTTATTGAGACCTAAATAATTTTTATTTTTTTTAAAAATAGATGAAAGAAATATAGTTTTAACCTTCTGTTTATTTTTAATTATTATTTCCTTATAATTGTGCGCAGAACCCAATAAAATGAAATTTTTCTTTAAAGAATAAGATAAATGATTATATTTTTGATTAAACGAGGGCAAATAGGCTCCGTCTAGTCCTAATTTAAGGGCTAATCTAACGTTATTTGCCAAGATTAATTTATAGCAATTTTTTCTACAAAAATTCTTTAAATTTATTAACTCTTTTATATCATCAACTTCTTCATAATTTCGATAGATAATTATTGTATTTTTGTCTTGGCATTTAATTAAATTTGGTTCAAAGTTGTTAACAAAAAAATATTTTTCTAAAAATAACATATGAATAATTCAGTTGAGAACCTAAATAATATTAAAAATATAATTAAATTAAAACTAAATAATTTAAAAAAAGATAAACCCCCAAGAATTATTGCAGTATCGAAGACTTTCCGAATAGAAAAAATTTTACCATTAATAGAGTATGGTCATAATGATTTTGGGGAAAATAAAGTACAAGAGACTCTAGACAAATGGACAGAAATTAAATTAAAAAAAAATAATATTAAGCTTCATTTGATAGGAAAACTTCAGACTAACAAAGTCAAATTTGCTGTAAAAATTTTTGATTATATTCATTCAGTGGATAGTGAAAAATTAGCAAGAAAAATTGCAGATGAAATAAAAAAAAATCAAAAAAAAATTGACATTTTTATTCAAGTAAATATTGGAAGAGAAGATCAAAAATCTGGTATAGATGTAAATCATTTAGATAATTTTTATAATTATTGTAAAGATTTAAATCTTAATGTTATTGGATTAATGTGTATCCCTCCAATAGATCGAAATTCTGAAGAATACTTTTTAGAAATGCAGTCTTTAAACAAAAGGTTAAAACTAACAGAATTAAGCATGGGTATGTCGTCTGACTACCTTAAAGCCATAGAATATTCATCTACTTTCGTGAGAATAGGTTCACATATTTTTGGGAAAAGAGGTTAAGAAATAAGTATTTTTGTATTGGTGTTAATCATTTTAAGTAATACTAAAAAATCATTTTTTTTTATAGCAATGCACCCGGCTGTTGGCATATAATTTTTTGTTAGATGTAAAAAAATACAACTACCATAAGGAACTTTAGATTTAGGATAGTTGTATTTAATTAATATAAACAGATCGTATTTATGATCTGACCTAAAAAGTTTCTCATGTTTAATCTCATTATTTGATTTAATCAACTTGTTATAAAATTTTGGTTTATTCAAATCATCACACCATCCCATATTTTTTTTTATTTTTTTAACTTTAAGTTTTGTAATTGGTTTTGCTAGCCGATCTGATCGATAATACAATCTACCCAATTTAAATATACCTTTAGGTGTCTTTTTATCACCCTCTTTTTTTTTTGATGAAATACCATTTTTACCAATGCTACATTTAAACTTAAAGTCTTTTATTTGAAGAGTTTGTTTATTTTTTAGTAAAATTATCATAATCTTATTTTCATGATTAAACAAAATTTAGCAATCTATTCAATTCCAATATTACATGAAATATTAAAAGAATTAGAGAATGACCTTAATTTTAACATAACTTATATTTCTGATAAAAAAAAACTAGAAAATAAAATTTTTTCAAATTTTCTAGTAATTACTGAAAAAAAAAACTCAAAATTCAAAAATCATTTACAAATTATTTTTCCTATGAAAATTTCTAAATTAATAGAAAAAATAAATATTCAATTTATTAAATCTAAAAGTAAGGAGAACTCGAGAATTAGTATTGGGAAATATACGTTAAATGTAAACTCCAGAGAGCTAATGATGAATTCAAACTCTCTTAACTTAACTGAGAAAGAAGTTAACTTAATTTTATGTTTACAAAATTCAGTTAAACCTATTAATATTAAAAATCTCCAACTTAAAGTGTGGGGTTATAGAAATTCTTTGGAAACTCATACTGTGGAAACTCATGTTCATAGATTAAGGAAAAAAATTTTATCTACCTTTAATTTTAATGATTTTATTAAAAGTGACAAAGACGGATATTATTTGAATAAATTATCTAAGAATGTCTAAATTAAAACTTACTATCACTCTATCTTCATTAGATCTATTTTCTTCAACTGAATGTGGAAGATATGCAGGAAAAATAATTAAATCTCCCTCTTTTATTTCAATACTCGCAGTGTTAGAGTTTAATTCAGTGCTTTGAATTGATTTTGGATAAATATTTCTTGATATAATATTTGGATTAGAAGCTTTAAACTTACCACAGTTTTGGGGTGCTTTAACATAATATGCAGCACTGAGATAGTTGTTAGAATGAGTATGCTCGATATTAAAATTTCCTTTTTTATTAATAATCGACCAAATTGAGGTACATTTAATTTTAGAAGTATCAAAAACCCAACCATAATTTTTAAAAACATCTTTAATATGATCATTGATGTGATTTAAAAATCTGTTAGGAATATTATCTTTATCTGTTAGATCGAAAGATTTTGAATGCCATCCATTAATATTTGACTTTTTAACACCCATATTATCTTTTTCATAAATTCCATATATGTATTTTAAAAATTCACTGTTTATTTTCTCATAATTTTCAACTTGATATTTAAAAACTGGTTGTGGAAAGAGTTTAAGAATCTGAGTTTTTGAAGACATATAAAATTTTTTTAGTTATTTTTTATTCTTGCACCCATTTGTTGAATTATTTTTGATGACAAATTAGTTCCATAATCTAATGATTGCTCTAAAGATAAATTATTTATAATTCCATGTAAATATCCAGATGCAAATAAATCTCCAGCACCAGTTAAATCAACTAGATTTAAATTATTTTTGGCTTCACATTTAAAAACTTTATTATCTTTGACTGCAATTGCACCTTCCGCTCCTCTAGTAATTATCACATTCTTATTAATTTCTTTTGAGAAGTTTATTGCATCTTTAATGGATGAGCCGTCTATTAATGATAAAATTTCCTGTTCGTTAGCAAATACTATGTCTAATCTATTTTTAACAAGCTCCAGAAATTCTTTTTTATGCCTTTCAACACAAAATAAATCTGATAATGACATGGCTACCTTATTTGAATAATTAATGGCCTTTACAAATGCATTTTTAGCATCGACCTCATCCCACAAATAGCCCTCCAAAAAAGTTATTTCACTTTGTTTTACCATTTCTTCATTTACATCTTTTTCACTAATTTTACCTGCAATTCCAAGGAAAGTGCACATTGTTCTTTCTGAGTCAGGTGTAATTAATATTAAACATGTTCCTGTTGGAGTAATTTCTTTTTTTTTTGTATACATATAATTTACTTTTTCTTTTCTTAATCCATGCTCATATTTTTCTCCCAAATCATCTTTGTTAACTTTTCCAATAAACCCAACTTCATTACCTAATTGAGACAAACCGACTATAGAGTTTGCGACAGAACCACCCGAGATAGTTTCTTGAATAACAAGTTTCTGAATTAAGTTTCTAAACTCTTTTTCATCTAAAAGTTTCATTGTACTTTTTACTAGATTATTTTTTAATAAAAACTTATCATCTACTTTACAAAGAACGTCCACTATGGCATTACCTATTCCTAAAATTTTCATTACTAAGCTTTTTTTGTTAATATGGCCGATTTTCTTTTAGGATAGCAAGTGGTGCATATTTTACAAGTTAATCCATAACATTCTCTTGCCTTACAATATTCTCTCCCATAAAAAATTATCTGCAGATGAAGTTTTGACCAGGTTTTTTTAGGAAAAATCCTCTTTAAATCATTTTCTGTTTGAACCACATTTTTTCCATTTGTAAGACCCCATCTTTGTGCAAGTCTGTGTATATGAGTATCTACAGCAAATGCTGGATATCCAAAGCCTTGAGACATCACAACACTAGCTGTTTTGTGACCTACCCCCGGAAGTTTTTCTAGCTCCTCAAAGGTTTTTGGAACTTTTCCGTTATGTTTTTCTAAAATCTGTTTAGACATTAAATAAATACTTTTTGCTTTAATTCTAAAAATTCCAATACTTTTTATTAATTTTTCAATTTTTCTTCTTCCCAATTTTACAAAGTGTTCAGGTTTATTATATTTGGGATATATATCTTTTGTTACATTGTTCACATTAACATCTGTACACTGCGCCGATAAAAGAACTGATACCAAAAGTGTAAAAGTATTTTTATGTTTTAAAGGGACAGGGGCTTTAGGATAAATTTTATTTAAAATTTTTATTATTTTTTTTGCTTTTTCTTTTTCATTCATTATGAAAAATTAAGCAAATCCCTCATTGAATACAAACCTGGTTTTTTTTTCATAAGCCATTTTGCAGCCGTCAAGGCTCCATCAGAGTATAGTGCTCTATCAAAAGCCTCATGGTTTAAAGTAATAATCTCTTTACCATTTGAAAATTTAACTTCATGTTCACCTATAATTTCACCTTTTCTTAACGAGCTAAAATTAATTTTATTTCCATAAGGAAATGATTTTTTATTTAAATACTTTTTACCCATGAAGCTATAAAGATCTTTACCTTTACCGTCTGCAATTCCTTTACCTAACATCAATGCTGTTCCTGAAGGATAATCTTTTTTATGTCTGTGATGCACTTCAAATATTTTACTTAAATAATCTTCATTTAGAGATTTTGATGCTATTTCAGTTAAATACATCAATAAATTAACACCTAAGCTCATATTACCAGCTTTCAAAATTGATATTTTTTTTGAGTATTTTTTTATTTGGCTTTCTTGAGATTTGCTAAATCCAGTTGTTCCAATCACAACTTTTTTTTTTAGTTTTGATGCTATTCTAAGTATCTCAAGTGTACAATTAGGAATTGTAAAATCTATTATTATGTCTGTTTTTTTAAATGCAGTTTCTGTATTAAATTCTGGTTTAATTCCGTTTATTTTTTTATTTATGGATCTATTTTCTGTAAGAACTTTTAAATTAAAGTTTTTGTTTTTTTTTGATGATTTAACGAGTTGTTGTCCCATTCTCCCCATACATCCTGTAATACCTAAATTAATTTTTTTCATGATTAAAATACTAACTCTTTTTAATTAATTAGTCTTTTAATTTTTCCAGAAATCCTTTGCTTTTTGAAAGAATTTTTTAATACTAGGATTTGATTTTTCGTTTTCAATCTGCTTGAATTGTTCTAACAATTCTTTTTGCTTTTTATTTAAATAAACAGGCACTTCTGTCTTAACCTGAACATACAAATCTCCATAATCACCTCTTCTCATAAAAGGCATTCCTTTGCCCTTTAATCTAAATTGTTTACCATTTTGAGTCCCATCAGGTATTTTTATTTTCGCTTTGCCACCATCTATAGTTGGAATTTCAATTGTTGTTCCAAGTGCAGCGTCAGCAAGTGATATAGGGAACTCAAAAAATAAGTTTTCATCCGATCTTTTAAATAAGTTGTGGGAATTGACATTAACAAATAAATACAAGTCACCAGCTGATCCTCCTCTACTTCCTGCTTCACCTTTGCCAGCTAATCTAATTCTTGTACCATCATCAACACCTCTTGGAATTGTTACAGCAATCTTTTTCGAGGCTTGTGTTTTTCCTTGACCATTACACTCACCACAAGGGTTTGTAATTTCTTCTCCATTACCATTACATTGAGGGCACGTTTGTTGGACTGTAAAAAAACCTTGATTAGACCTTATTCTTCCATTACCTCCACAATATGAGCATGTATCTGGTGAAGATCCCGGTCTTGAACCATTTCCTTTACATGTTCCACATTTTTCAGTTGTTGAAAATTTAATATCTTGTTTTTTACCATGATAGGCTTCCTCAAGAGAAATTGACAAATCATACCTTAAGTCTGATCCTCTATTATTAGTTCTCCTACTCCTTGATCCTCCACCTCCACCAAAATCTCCAAAAAAGTCTTCAAAAATATCCGAAAAATCTGCACTACTAAATCCTCCAAACCCACCACCAGATCTTCCACCTCCATTTTCAAAAGCAGCATGACCAAAGTTATCATAATTTTGTTTTTTTTCTTTGTCTGAAAGTATTCCGTAAGCCTCACTAGCTTCTTTAAATTTATCTTCAGCTTTAGTGTCGCCTGGATTTTTATCTGGATGATATTTAACTGCTAATTTTCTGTAGGCTGATTTTAGATCTTCGGGACTTGCGTTCTTACTAACGCCCAGGACATCATAATAGTCTCTTTTAGCCATTTAATTACCCCAGACATTTAATGTCAGTTTATGCGCTTTTTTCTTTATTCTCGTCTTTTACTTCTTCGAAATCAGCATCAACAACATTTTCGTCTTTTTTACCAGCATCATCATTACCATCATCTTTACCAGACTCTGGTTTAGCACTCTGTTGTGATTTATAGATTGCTTCTCCAAGTTTCATAGAAGCTTGAACTAAAGCTTCAGTTTTTTTCTTGATATCTTCAATATCCTCACCTTTTAAAGCTTCCTTCACAGCTGATGACGCATCTTCAATTGCTTTCTTTTCTGCATCGGAAACCTTTGTTCCATGCTCTTTTAGGTTTTTTTCAGTAGAGTGGATTAAAGTATCTGCTTGATTTCTAACATCAACCGATTCTCTTTTTTTCTTGTCAGCGTCTTTGTTAGCTTCAGCGTCTTTAACCATTTTTTCAATCTCTTCATCACTTAACCCACCTGATGCTTGAATTTGAATTTTTTGCTCTTTACCTGTTCCTTTGTCTTTTGCAGAAACATTTACAATACCATTTGCATCAATATCAAAAGTTACTTCAATTTGAGGAACGCCCCTAGGTGCAGGAGCAATACCAACTAATTCAAAATTACCTAGAGCTTTGTTGTCACTAGCCATCTCTCTTTCACCTTGTAGTACTCTTATAGACACAGCTGGCTGATTATCTTCAGCAGTTGAAAATACTTGGCTTTTTTTGGTAGGAATAGTTGTGTTTTTATCAATTAGTTTTGTTGAAACACCACCAAGTGTTTCAATACCAAGTGATAAAGGAGTAACATCCAATAAAAGCACATCTTTAACATCACCTTGTAATACACCTGCTTGAATTGCAGCACCCATAGCAACTACTTCATCTGGGTTAACACTTTTATTTGGGTCTTTTCCAAAAAAGTTTTTAACTTCTTCTAGAACTTTAGGCATTCTAGTCATACCACCAACCATTACTACCTCGTCAATTTCACTAGCATTAACACCTGCATCCTTTAAGGCCGTTTTACATGGTGGAATTGTTTTAGAAATTAAATCTTCCACTAACGCTTCAAGTTTAGCTCTAGTCATTTTTAAATTAATATGTTTTGGACCTGTTTTATCTGCAGTAATAAATGGCAAATTAATATCTGTTTGTTCTGCTGATGATAATTCAATCTTTGCTTTTTCTGCAGCTTCCTTTAGTCTTTGTAAGGCAAGTTTGTCTGATTTAAGATCAATTCCATTGTCTTTTTTAAATTCAGAAATTAAATAATCAACAACTGCATTATCAAAATCTTCTCCACCTAAAAAGGTATCACCGTTAGTAGATTTAACTTCAAAGACACCGTCACCTAATTCTAAAATAGAAACATCAAATGTTCCTCCACCTAAATCGTAAACAGCAATTTTTTTATTTTGTTTTTTGTCTAAACCATAAGCAAGAGATGCAGCAGTTGGTTCATTTATAATTCTTAAAACTTCTAATCCAGCAATTTTTCCTGCATCTTTAGTTGCTTGTCTTTGCGCATCATTAAAATAAGCTGGGACAGTTATTACAGCTTTGGTTACAGCTTGGCCAAGATATTTTTCCGCAGTTTCCTTCATTTTTTGTAAAATAAAGGCAGATATTTGAGAAGGTGAATACTTTTCTCCTCTAGCTTCAATCCAAGCATCACCTTTTTCCGAATTTACTATTTTAAAAGGGGCTGCTTCCACATCTTTTTTAACAGTTGGGTCTTCAAAGTTTCTTCCAATTAGTCTTTTGACTGCAAAGATAGTATTTTCTGGATTTGTTACAGCTTGTCTCTTAGCTGGTTGACCAATTAATTTTTCTTTCTCATCAGTAAAAGCTACAACTGAAGGAGTTGTTCTTGCACCTTCAGCATTTTCTAATACCTTCGCTTGTGTACCCTCCATTATTGCAACGCATGAATTTGTTGTACCTAAATCTATTCCAATAATTTTACTCATAATTTTTATATCCTATTCGTCATATAAGGTTTAAATTCTGATCTACAAGTTGATCTTAGAATTATTTATCCTCTTTATTTTCTTTATTTTCCTCAGTTTTTTCCTCTTTTTTTAAAATTTTTTTAGACACACCAACTAATGAAGGTCTAAGTAACCTGTCTTTAATAGTAAATCCTTTTTGAATTTCCTGAATAATTGTTCCAGGTTCTTTTGCGTCATCCTCTATTTCCATCATTGCCTGATGAAAGTTGGGGTCTAATTTTTTATTTAAACTTTCTATTGGCTTAATATTGTTTTTCTCAAAAATTGAAATAGTATCCTTCTGAATAATATCTAAATGTTCTAGAGATTTTTTAAGAGCTTCGGTATCTTTTAATTTCTCATCAGTTTCTAAAATCTGTTTTGATCTTTCTAAGTTATCAATTAAATTTAATGCTTCTTTAGCAAAACTATAACCCCCATACTCAAATGCTTCCTCTTTTTCTTTTTCAAATCTTCTTCTTTGATTTTCCATCTCAGCAAAAGTTCTTACTATTTTGTCCTCAAGCTCAATAATTTTTTCTTCTGGAGTAGGCTCTTTAATTTCTTCCTTAGCCTCTTGAGCTGTTTCTTGTTTATTTTCAATATTTAAATTTTCCTCAGGTTTAGCTGTTTCTTTTTCTGGCTCCTGATGATTTTGAGCAGCAGTATTTTGGTTTTCTTCTTTTTCCATTAAGCCTTATATGGTAAGGATTTTGATAATTTCTAGATGCCTACACAAAAAATAAACAAATTACTTATTGGAACAAACAACATTGGTAAACTACGTGAAATCAAGAGTTTACTGCCAAAAAACATTGAAATTCACTCCACATCTGAATTTAATCTTAAGAGCCCAATAGAAAGTGGAAAAACATTTAAAGAAAACTCTCGAATAAAATCTCAATATTTTTCAAAAAAAACAGGCCTTATTTGTTTAGCAGATGACTCTGGTTTAGAAATAGACCTTTTAGAAAAAAATCCTGGCATTTACTCAGCAAGATGGGGCGGAAGGCACGGAGATTTTAATAAGGCTATTAAAAGAGTACATAAGGAGTTAAGTAAAAAAGACAAAAATTGGAAAAATAAAAAAATTAGAGCAAGATTTGTATGTGCTTTATCTATATCGTATTTAGACAAAAAAATTGCCTGTGTTCAAAGTAAAATTGAGGGTTCTATTTCAGTTGAACCCAAGGGGACAAATGGATTTGGCTATGATCCCATCTTTATTCCTAAAGGTAAAAGACAAACATTTGGAGAAATGGAGCCTGCAAAAAAATATAAAATGGATCATAGATATTTCGCTTTTAAAAAACTTAGAAAATTTTTGTGAGTTCTTTATTTTCAATTTTATAAAAGTTTAATCTATGATTAATTTTATTATTTTTTACATCAAATATTCCTATTTTACCTTTAAATGAGTTTTGCTTTTTAAATAACCTACTTAAATTGGTAAAATCTGACTTGAATGATAAATAATAAATTAGTCCTACTAAATCGTAACTTAATAGTGACAAATGTGAGGGATCTTCATTAAAGGCATTAAAATATTTGATTTTATAATCGTCAAAATTTTCTTTATTAATGGAAGGGTAATATATTGGTTGAACATCTGTTTCTTTTAATAAACTTTCATCAAACCATTGATTTAAAGTTATAAAATATTTATTTTTAGGTTGAACATCTGTATATAAAAGAGATGTAGTAACACTTTTTAGACTTTCATCAAAATCAGAGATAACAACTGCATCAAAGTTTAAATTTCCAATAGTATATCTTTTTTCTAATCTTTTTATTATCTTTTCTTTGTTAGGCTCGTTTGAATTTTTAATTCTTGTAATTTCATCTTCTAGATTTTGTTTTCTTATTTTATATTTTGTGATTTCTTCTATTTGTTGGGTAAGTTTTGTTGGATCAGTGCTATAATCATACTCTTTATAGGTTTTTATTTTTGACTCTTTTATTCCTTTTTTTATTTCAAATTCATATTTTTGAATTGGTGTTAAAAAAATAGTTCTTTCAACATAATTTTTTTCTAAAAATTTTTTAATAGTATTGAATTGAGATGTAGAATTTATACCTGCTGAAATAACATTTTTTGGAAGATCTAAGGTTTTGTTTGTTAAAGATAAAAACGTTAAATCTTTCATTTCATCTAGGTAAGTTAAACTTTCATAAAAGACTGGACCTATAACTACCTTTATACCCATTTGTTTTAGTTCAAATGCTGATTTCAAAGTTTGATTAGGTCTTGAAGCTGTATCTTTAGGGTAAATCTCAATTAAACTATTATCAATATCTTTTACAGCTAAACTTACAGCTTTAATAATTGACTTACCAATCTCTTTATTCGATCCAGTCATTGGTATTAACAAACCAATTTTAATTTTTTCACTAGCGCTGACTGTTTGAAAAAATAATAAAAATACTCCACATTTCAGGATAAAAAAAATTTTAATTAATTTAATCATTTTGATGTTAGTATAATATTTTTTTAGCTTAATTATGATCATTAAACCACAATCTAAAATAAAAGATAATGAAAATGGTCTTTATATAGTTTCAACGCCAATAGGAAATTTGAAAGATATTACTATAAGAGCAGTAGACATATTAAAACAATCAGATTTTATTTTATGCGAAGACACGCGTATTTCAAAAAATTTATTAAATAAATATGAAATCAAATCAAAATTGATATCAAATCATAAATTTAATGAAAAAAAAAACACTTTAAAAATAATTGAATACTTGAAATCTGGAAAATTAATATCTTTAATTTCTGATGCTGGGACCCCCGCTATTTCTGATCCAGGCTCAGTTTTAATTAATGAGTGTGTTAAAAATAATATTAGGATCGTACCAATACCAGGTCCATCAGCAGTGGCAACTGCTATATCTATTAGTGGATTTTCTGATCAATTTTTCTTTTACGGTTTCTTACCAGATAAAAAACAGCAAATAACAAATGAGCTTAAAAAAATATCAGAATTTAACTCAACTTTAGTTTTTTTTATATCTCCTAAAAAAATCAATAAAATTATACCCGAAATTAAAAAAAACTTTAGTAAGAGAAAAATTGTAATTTGCAGAGAGATTACCAAGTTATACGAAGAGTTTGTAAGAGCAAGTGTAGATGAATTGGAAGAATTTAAAAAGGAACCAAAAGGGGAGTTAACAGTTGTTATTTCAGAAATAAAGGCTGATGAAAATAACTCTAAAAATTTGAATGAATCTGATATTAATATAATTAATAAAATGATTAATAAATTTACAATAAAAGAAATTACCGACTTAATTTGTCAAAAAAGTAAAGTTTCGAAAAAGCTAGTATATAATTATTGTTTAAAGTTAAAAAATGAAAATTAAACTCCTATTATTAATATTTGTTGGATTTATTTTTTTAGGATGTGTAGGTGTAAGTTCCAAAGGAGTATTTGGGACAGGTGTTTCAGTTGCATTAGATCCAAGAACATTAGGAACACAGATAGATGACTCCATTATGCAAAAAAGTTTAACCGCTAGAATTTTAGCTAAAGATAAAAAGTACTTTCTATCAGTAAAATCAAAAGTAATTGATGGAAGAATTTTTTTAACAGGAAAAGTTGAAAGACCTGAGGAGAAATTACAAATAACAAAAATTGCCTGGGAGACAAAAGGTACTAGATCAGTTCGGAACGATATTAAAATAAAAGAAGAATTCAATTTTAAACAATCTGCTAAAGATATTTTAATTACAACACAGCTAAGGACTGCTTTAATAGTAAATAAAAATATCAAAGCTACAAATTATCAAATAGATACATACAAAAAAAAAATATATGTATATGGAATTGCTAAAACTTCTGAGGAAAAAGATTTAGTAATTAGTGAGGCTAAAGAAATCTTAGATGTTGAGAATGTAATTGCAAGTATAATACTTGTTGAGGATCTAAGAATTCAAAAAGATTAATTATTTTTTGTAATCTATAACTTCTGAGGAGTAGGCAGCTATAGATGCTAAATTAATTATTTCTGAAGTCGAAGATCTTAAGGGTGCAATCTCAATTGGAAGGCCAAGCCCAATAAGCAAAGGTCCAATGACTTTTGTGTCTCCAAATGTTTTCATTAGCTTGTATGATATGGCTGCACTGTGCTGACCAGGCATAATAAGAATATTTGCTTTACCAACAATTTTTGCGAAAGGATATAATTCCTCGTATTCAGAGTTTAGGGCAACATCAGGCTGCATATCCCCATCAAATTCAAAATCAACTTTTTTTTCTTTTAAAATTTCGACTGCATCTCTTATATGCTTCGTTCTACTTGTTAAAGGCTGGCCGAAAGTTGAATGAGAGACAAATGCAACTTTTGGGTCAAATCCAAATAGTCGAACCACTCTTGCTGTTGACATTGCAATTTCTGCCATTTGTTCTGATGTTGGGTATTCGTGGACACTAGTATCTCCTATAAATATTGTTTTTCCTTTGTGGACCACCATATTTAGTCCAAACATTATCTCACCTTTTCGAACATCTACAACTTGCTTAATCTTTTCCAAAGAGGCACCAAAACGCCTTGTATTCCCAGTTACAGCACCGTCAGCGTCTCCACATGCGACCATGCTTGTAGCCCATATAACTCTGTCATTCCTTACTAATCTGTCACAATCTCTTTCGAGTAAACCTTGTTCTCTTTGTAATTTTTTAAATAAATGTTTGACGTATTTGTTTCTTTTTTCCTCGTCCTTTGAATTTATTATTTCGATATCAAAGTTCTCACTGTATCCAATATTTTTGATTTGTTCCTTAATTTTACTTTCTTTCCCAACCAAAACAGGAATTCCTAACTTTGAATTTTTAAATGCAATTGCTGCTTTTAAAGTATTTTCATCCTCTCCATCAGCAAAAACTATTTTTTTTTGATTGTTTTTTATAAATGAGTTTATACCTTGCATTATAGTCACAGTTGGGTCTAATCTTTGCTTAAGTTGTTCTTTATAAGTTTCAAAATCTTCAATATTTTTTCTAGCTACTCCACTTTTCATTGCAGCTTTTGCTACAGCAGCTGGAATAACACTTATTAACCTTGGATCAAATGTTGATGGAATAATATAATCTTTTCCATAATGTGGTCTTTCACCTCCCATTGCAGCTACTACTTCATCAGGAACATCTTCTCTTGCAAGTTTGGCAATTGCTTGTGATGCAGCAACTTTCATTTCTTCATTAATTGTTTTAGACCTAACATCTAAAGCTCCTCTAAAAATGTAAGGGAAACCAATTAAATTGTTAACCTGATTAGGATAATCAGATCTTCCAGTTGCTACAATTGCATCATCTCTTACTTCATTTATTTCTTCTGGCAAAACTTCAGGATCTGGATTGGCACAAGCAAAAATAATTGGATTTTTTGCCATACTTTTAACCATCTCTTTTTTAAGAACTCCTTTTGCTGATAATCCTAAAAAGACATCGGCGCCCTTAATTGAGTCTTCAAGAGTTCTTAGTTTAGTCTCAACTGCATATTTTGATTTCCACTGGTCTATACCTTCGGTTCTTCCTTTATAAATTACGCCTTTTCTATCAAGCATAATTACATTTTCAGATGGTACTCCTGAATTTTTAAATAATTCAGTACAAGCTTGGGCAGATGCTCCAGCACCATTAACTACAACTTTAATTTCTTTTATTGATTTACCACTTATATCTAGAGCGTTTATTAGTGCAGCCGTTGTAATTATTGCAGTGCCATGTTGATCATCGTGAAAAACTGGAATATCTAAAATTTCCTTTAATTTTTGTTCAATAATAAAGCAATCTGGAGCTGCTATATCTTCTAAATTAATTCCACCAAAACTTGGTGCAAAATTTTTAATAGAGTTAATAATTTCTTCAGTATCTTTAGAGTCTATTTCAAGATCTATTGAATCAATATCCGCAAATCTTTTGAACAATACAGCTTTACCTTCCATCACTGGCTTTGAAGCTAGTGCCCCTAGATTTCCCATTCCTAAAATAGCCGATCCATTACTAATAACAGCTACTAAATTCCCTTTACTAGTATAATCATAAGCCGCTTCTGGATTTTCACTTATCTCTTTCACTGGTGCAGCAACTCCAGGAGAATATGCAAGAGCAAGATCTCTTTTAGTTATCATATTCTTTGATGAAATGATCTCAATCTTGCCAGGTTTTTTATCTTTATGAAAATCTAAAGCTTCTTTGTCAGTGTAATGATCATTTTTTGTTTTTTTCATTTTAATAATAAATGTTCAATTAGGGTAAATTTCCGACTAATATGATTTATGAACTTACTTAAGTCAACAGGCACATTTGGTTTTTATACGATCATAAGCAGATTACTTGGATATTTAAGAGATATTTTAATTGCAATATTTTTAGGAACAGGTTTGTTAGCAGATGCTTTTTTTGTAGCATTTAGAATTCCAAACACTTTTAGAAGATTATTTTCAGAGGGAACTTTTAATGCTGCTTTTGTCCCAAGCTATGCATCAGAAATGGTTAAGGGTAAAAAGCAATCCAATAAATTCGCAAATGACATCTTTAGTCTTTTGTTTTTAAGTTTGTTAATAATTACATTGGTTGTTCAATTATTTATGCCTGTTTTTGTATCCCTTATCGCCCCAGGTTTTGTAGGCGATATTGATAAAATGGAAATAGCAATAACTTTGACACGTATTACTTTTCCATTCTTATTGTTTATTTGTTTAGCATCTTTTTTTGCAGCAATTTTAAATTCACATAATAAATTTGCAGCCGCATCAGGGGCACCAATTATATTAAATATTATATTAATTTTAGTTCTATTATTCTCAAACTCCTTAGGTGACAAACTTGTATATTATTTATCTTATGGTGTTTCATTAGCAGGATTATTACAATTATTGTTTTTGTATAAATTTGTGAAAAAACATTACTCACTTAAAATTAATTTCAAAATTAAAATATCTGAAAAAGTTAAGATTTTTTTTAAAAAATTATTACCAAGTATTTTTTCTTCAGGTGTTACCCAAATAAATATATTAGTTGGAACTATTATCGCTTCATTTCAGTCAAGTGCGGTTTCATACCTATATTATGCTGATAGAATATATCAAATTAATTTAGCAATAGCTGGAATTGCAATTGGAGTCGTGGTTCTACCCCAATTATCAAAATACGTTAGATCTAAAAAAAAAGACAAGATTTTATTAATTCAAAACAAAGCGTTGGAGCTAAGTTTATTTCTGAGCCTGCCAGCATCTATCGCATTAATTCTTGGTTCTGAAGAAATAATTTCAGCACTTTTTGGTTATGGATCATTTGATCAAACCTCTGTTATAAACTCCAGTCTAGCTTTATATTATTTCGCTTTAGGTTTACCTGCATTTGCTTTAATCAAAGTGTTTTCAAGTTTCTTTTTTGCAAATCAAAATACCAAAACACCTTTTTATATTTCTTTGATTTCTGTAATTTTAAATATTCTCATAAGTGTTTATTATTTTAATAAAATAGGATTTATAATAATCCCTATTGCAACAACAATATCGTCCTGGTTCAATGGTATATTATTGTTCATTTTTTTGAAAAATGGAAATTTTTTCTCATTTAATCAAATATTTTTTATAAAATTTTTTAAAATTGTCATTGCCTCAATACTTATGGGTTTTATTTTTCAATTTCTATTAAACCTATTTCAAGATGAACTTGCATTTCAGCAAACATATAAATCTTTTTACTTAATATTTTCAGCATTATTGGGCCTAGTGTCTTACCTTATTATTTCTTATTTTATCAAAGCTTTTAAAATAAGTGATATTCAACTAAAGTATTAATTTAATGGGCAAAAAAATTTTTTCTGGTGTGCAACCTTCGGGCAATCTTCATCTAGGTAATTATTTAGGAGCAATAAAAAATTTTGTTGAACTAAACAATGACAATGCAAACGAATGTATTTTTTGTGTGGTAGATTTACACGCCATAACAGTCAAACAAGATCCAAAAGAATTAAAAAAAAATATTAGAGAAACTGTAGCAACATTTATTGCAAGCGGGATAAATCCAAAGAAAAGTATAATATTTAATCAGTCAGGTGTTGCAGCCCATCCCGAAGCTGCTTGGATTTTAAGTTGTGTAGCTCGTATGGGATGGTTAAATAGAATGACACAATTTAAAGAAAAAGCCGGAAAGGATAAAGAAAAAGCCAGTATTGGATTATATTCTTATCCTGTTCTGATGGCAGCTGATATTTTGTTATATGATACTTCTCACGTTCCTGTAGGGGATGATCAAAAGCAACACCTAGAGTTATGCAGAGATATTGCTCAAAAATTCAACAATGATTTTGGTGTAGAGGATTTTTTAAAAGTTCCTGAGCCTTTAATTCAAAAAGAGTTTTCTAGAATTATGAGTTTAAAGGACGGATCAAAAAAAATGAGTAAATCTGAGTTGTCAGATTTAAGTAGAATAAACTTAACAGACGATAAAGATCAAATAATTAATAAAATTAAAAAAGCTAAAACGGATCCTTTATCAATGCCAAAAGATATTAAAGACCTTAAGGGAAGGCTAGAGGTACAAAATCTTTTAGGAATTTTTACTAGCTTAAGTAATTCAACTTTTGAGTCTTCTTTAGAAAAATTTGCTGGCAAGAATTTTTCAGACTTTAAACAAGAGCTATCTGAATTATTAGTAAATAAAATTATTCCAATATCTGAGGAGATTAAAAAATTACTTCAAGACCAATCATATCTTGATTCTATCCTTCTAGACGGAGTTGAAAAAGCTAACAAAATCTCATCAAAAAAGATCAAAATTATTAAAGAAATTGTAGGTTTTTAACAAAAATTTAATATCAAGTTTTAATTTCCAAAATATAAACTATATATAATTTATGTTTGTACAGACTGAAGTAACACCAAATCCAAATTCATTGAAATTTCTTCCTGGGAAAAATGTTTCTAACAGTGGTCCTTATGAAATTACTACTAAAGATCAAATTAATAATGAATTAGTCAGAAATATTTTATCTGTTAATGGAGTTGATGGTGTTTTTTTAGGAAAAGACTTTATATCAGTTAATAAAAGTGACCAAATTAAATGGGATGAAATAAAACACATTGTGATTTCATTTATTAATGACTTTTATTCTAATGGAAAAGAATTTGTTATAGATGAAAATATAAAAGAAGAAGATTCTGACCTAGATGAAATTGAGAAAAAAATAGTAAAAATTTTAGATCAAAAAATAAGACCGGCTGTTGCTAGAGATGGTGGAGATATTAAATTTAAAGAGTACAAAGATGGCGTTGTTAAAGTACAGTTACAAGGTAGTTGTTCAGGGTGCCCTAGTTCTACAATGACTTTAAAACAGGGAGTTCAAAATCTATTGTGTCATTATCTACCTGAAGTTAAAGAGGTAATTGCTATTTAAATTATGAATACGAAGATAAAAATTAGGCATAAAAGAGTAAAAAATAAAATATTAAATTCCTTTACAAGATTTTCTTTAAGTGCTTTGGTTGTTATGTCTTTTTTTTATATTGCACCAACTATTATAAATTTTGCAGATAAAAACTTTAGAAATAAAGAATTTACAAATAACTCTAAAAATATTTTAAATAAAACTTTAAATAAGGATAAAATATTTGAAGAGGATGATACATGGGTGCAAAATAATGAGATAGATCTTCTTTATGATATTTTAGAAGAAAATAACTCAGAAATAAATCTTGTAAGATATACCACTTCAGAGATCAACGCACTATTTAAGGAGGTAAAATATGACCTTGAAGAAGTAAGAGATACAAAGTTAGTAAAACCTATTGATATTGGTTTGCTTCCTAATGAAATAAAAAACATAGACAGTACAAAAAAAAGAAAAGAAATGTTTATCAAAATTGTTTTACCTTTAGTTGTTAAAGAAAATAATAAAATTAGAATTGACAGAAAAAGACTTTTTACGATTCTAAACAAAAATAGCAACACAGATATTGAAAAGAAATGGTTACAAAAAAAATATAAACAATATGGCGTAAGACAACATGATCTTTCAACTTTAAAAATCAGAATGGATGAGATTCCAGTTTCATTAGCAATAGCTCAGGCAGCGAAAGAAACAGGATGGGGAACATCTAGATTTGCCTTAAAAGGTAATGCTTTGTTTGGACAATGGACATGGTCTGGTGAAGGATTGAAGCCTAAAAATGCTAAAAAGGGTGAGGATCACAAAGTTATGAAATTTCATAGTTTACAGCTTTCAGTTAGGGCTTATATAAGAAATCTAAATACTCACTCCTCTTATAAAAATTTAAGAAAAGCAAGAACAGAGTTCAGAAATAAAAATAAACCATTAGATAGTATAGTATTATCAAATTATCTTGATAAGTATGCGGAGACAGGAACTGAGTATATAGATGTACTTCATAAAATAATAACACAGAATAAGTTAAAAGATTTTGATGAAGCCCGGTTATTACCTTTTAGCAAAGATTTAGAAAGTTTAATTTAATTTACTTTAATTGGAAATTGAACTCCAAACCATCTCCACTTACCGTTATCATTAAGAGAACAATTTACCCTTCCTCTTCTAGGCTCAAATGGTGCTCTAAATTCAATTGATAGCAAAGTACCCGAAAGTATAGTGTTTGATTTTTCCCATTGGTTTGCCTCATTTGAATAACAATTAATATTATTTAAATTTTTTTGCTCTTCAAAAAACTCAACCATGAACTTTGGAGGATTTGTGGATTTTGTTAATTGTTTTTCTAGAGGTAATAATTTTTTATATTCCAATGGAAAATAATTTACGATTGAACTAAATCTTTTTAATTCACCATATTTTTCATTAATTGGAAATCGAGGTAATTCAAATTTATCCTTATTCACATCAATAACCCCAGAGTGTTGACCAAAAGCAAATTCAAAATTTTTAGAAATATAATCTCTCATCAATTTAGAATATTCACCAAATGGATAAGAAAATAAATTTGGAACATAGCCTAGTTCTCTTAAAAAAATCTTATTTGCCTTTTCAATGTCTAATATAAATTTATCATTAGTTTCATCAATGAGATATTCATGACTATGTGAGTGGTGTCCAATTAAAGCAAAATGCTCTTTTTCTATTTCTCTAATTTGATCCCAGGTCATATATCCATTTTTACCCACTGGCTCAGTTGAAACAAATAAGATAAAAGGAATTTTATTTTTTTTAAGGTATGGCCAAGCTTCAGAATAAAAGGACTCAAATCCATCATCAATAGTAATTAGTATCTCTTTTTTTAACTTTACGTTGCTAAATTGCTCTTTAAATTTATTAGGATTATGAAAGTTAAAGTTTGATTTTTTAATTATCTGAATATGTTCTTTGAAAATATCCATTTGAATATTCGTTGATGGATATTCAGATTCATTAAAGCGATGATACATAATTGACAGAATTCCTTCATCTTTAGAATAGTATTTGATATTATTTTCATCTGCTTTAGAACCAATAATAGAAAACAGAATAATTATGAATAAGCTGGTAATAGACGTTACAAATGAAAAAATATTTTTAATGATCATAACTAAAGATGATATTTATAATATTACTAAAGAGAATACTAAAATTAATTACGAGAAATTAACTTTAATTCTTAAAGATTTTTTAAATTCGAATAATCTGAAATTAGAAGATATTAAAAAAATTTATGTTAACAGAGGGCCAGGAAGCTTTGCAGGCATAAGAAACTCATTATCAATAGTAAAAGCAATTAATGTTGCAAGAAAAATTGATTATTATTGCTATAGTCTTAAAGATTTCAATGACCAAAAAGATATAAAATATGAGGATATACCTAATTTATGTGACAAATTTAAAATTAAAAAAAATTTGATTAAACCTATTTATTTAAGTTAGAATTGGACTATGTCAGAAACAATTGAGCAAAAATGTTTATCTAAAGGAGTTAAACTAACCGATCAAAGAAGAATAATTGCTCAAGTGATGTCTGAGTCTTCAGATCATCCAGATGTTGATGAATTATATAATCGAGTTTCTAAAATAGACTCAAAAATTAGCATCGCCACTGTTTATAGAACAGTGAAATTATTTGAGGAGTCTGGAATTTTAACAAAGCACGAGTTTAAAGGTGGAAAAGCCAGATATGAAGAATTAAACGAAGGACATCACGATCATTTAATCGATGTAAAATCTGGAGAGATTATAGAGTTTGTGGATGAGGAAATTGAGAAACTTCAAAAAAAAGTTGCAGAAAAATATGGATATACCTTAGTAGACCATAAATTAGAACTTTATGGGATAAAGAAGAAATCCTAGTAAAATGTCACAAAAAATATTTATTAAAACATTTGGGTGTCAAATGAATGAGTACGATTCTAATAGAATATTTGACTCAGTTAAAAAAATTGGTTTCGAAAAAACAGATAATTATGCGGATGCAAATTGTTATCTTCTTAACACTTGTCACATAAGAGATAAAGCTAAAGAAAAAGTTTACCATGAAATAGGTAGAGTTAAAAAAATTTTCCGATCAAAACAAAAACCATTAGTAATTATAGCAGGATGTGTTGCACAAGCTGAAAATCAAGAAATGTTAAAACGTGAGCCTTATATTGATTTAGTAATTGGCCCTCAATCTTATCACAAAATTAATGATACCATATTAAGTTACATTCAAAAAAAGAAAAAAATTGAAGAAACAGAATTCGATGCTATTTCTAAATTTAAATATTTTAGTAAAATAAAAAATGAGGCTGGAAAAGTATCTTCATTCTTAACTATTCAAGAAGGCTGCGATAAATTTTGTCATTTCTGTGTAGTGCCTTACACAAGAGGACCTGAGTATTCAAGACCTTTTCAACAAATTATAGATGAGGCCAAATACTTATCTGAAAAAGGGACTAAAGAGGTAGTGCTCCTTGGTCAAAATGTTAATGCATATAATGACGGTAAAAATAGATTGTCCAACTTGATTATGGAAATAGAAAAAATAGAAGATATTAAAAGAATTAGATATACCACCTCTCATCCAAAAGATATGACTGAAGATTTGATAGATGTTTATAAAAATTCTCAAAAATTAATGCCACTTGTTCATCTTCCAGTACAAAGTGGATCTGATAAAATTTTAGAGCTTATGAATAGAAAGCACACTATTAAAGACTATCTGCACATTTTTGAAAAATTAAAAAACATTAATAGTAAAATAGAATTTTCAAGTGATTTCATCATTGGTTATCCAGGAGAAAAAGAGGAAGATTTTGAAAATACTTTAAGTTTAATTGAAACAGTTAATTTTATTAATTCATATTCTTTTATTTTTAGTTCCAGACCAGGAACAGTTGCTTTTGATTTAGAACCTACTGACAAAAAAACTTCAATACAAAGATTAGAAACGATCCAGAATAAATTGTATGAAAATCAAATGAATAGAAATAAACTATTTAAAAACAAAATAATCAACGTTTTGGTTGAAAATTTAACTGATGACAAAACCAAAACTTTTGGTAGATCTGAGTATATGACATCAGTAGTATTCAATGGTAATAAAAAACATATTGGAAAAATTGTTCCAGTAAAAATTAATAAATTTAATAGAACCACCTTATTTGGTGAAATTATTGAGGATTTGGATAAAAAGGTAGCATAATAATTGAGCAGCATAACAAATAAAAATATAGATCCATCTTTGAAGTTTGTTTACTCAGACAACAATTCTTTAAGTGTTATATTTCATGATAATGATTTGTTGATGGGTGTTGTGGGTGAATTTAATAAAAATTTACGAGAGTTAGAGAAAGTAACAAACTGTAGTTTGTACTCCAGAGGAAACTCCATACTAATTAAATCAAATCCAGAAAAGAATGAATTATTAAAAAATGCTATTCAGTTTTTAGCTAATCAGTTCATTAATAATGGAAGCATCGAGAGCAAAGATATAGTTTCTTCAGTAGATAAATTTATGATTAATGAAAAAGTTAAAAACAACAATGTAACTGATATAATTAAAACTCCAAAAAAATCTATAATTCCAAGATCTGAAAAACAAAAGGATTATGTAAGAGCACTAAGACAAAGTGATATTGTAATTTCAGCTGGCCCTGCAGGGACAGGAAAAACATTTTTAGCAGTTGCTGTAGGATTGACAATGTTATTAGAAAAAAAAATTGAGAGAATTATTTTATCAAGACCAGCAGTTGAAGCAGGCGAGCGTTTAGGATTTTTACCTGGAGATATGAAAGAGAAAGTAGATCCATATTTAAGGCCCTTATACGATTCACTTTATGATCTTTTTGATTTTGAAAAAATTCAAAGGATGATTGAAATAGGAGATATAGAAATTGCTCCATTGGCTTTTATGAGAGGACGAACACTTAAAAATTCATTTGCGATTTTGGATGAAGCCCAGAATGCTACTGATACACAAATCAAAATGTTTTTAACACGTATTGGAGAAAATTCTAAAATTGTAGTTAATGGTGATCCTACACAAATAGATTTGCCGAACAAAGGTATGTCAGGATTAGTGCGTTCAAAACAATTATTAGGCCACTTAAATGAGATATCCGTTGTTGATTTTGATCACTCTGATGTTGTAAGGCATCCACTGGTTTCTAAAATTGTAAAAGCCTACTCAAAGAATGATTAATATAAATGTCTTCTCAGAAGAGAAGGCTTGGTCAAAAAGGCTTAGAAATAAAGATCTTTTTTTTCAAAAAATCTGTAACGCTTTCCCAAAAAAATATAAGTTTTTAAATAAAAAAGTAAGTTTTACTTTACTGCTCTCTAATAATAAGAATATTCAAAAGTTAAATAAACTTTTTAGAAAAAAAAATAAGCCTACAGATATCTTGTCATTTCCATTAACTAAAAAATTTAGAGTTTCTAAACAAACTTATTTAGGAGATATAATAATTAGTTATAACTTTATAAACAAACCTAAATCATTAAATACGAAACTTTTTAAGGAGAAAGTGATCAAAATATTTATTCATGGCTTCCTTCATCTATTAGGTTTTGATCATAAAAAAAATAAAGACTATATAAAAATGTTAAAAGAAGAGGGGCAAATATACAAGTCCGTAATTTCTAAAACAAAATAAATTGACTAAAAAATCTTATCTTGAATTTATATTTTTAATATTTTTAGGGGCCGCAACATCCCTAAGCCTACCACCTTTTAACTATGTAATTATTAACTTTATTACCTTGAGTTTATTATTTGCTTTTTTAATAAAGAGGTCAAAAGAAATCAAAAACAAAAAAATATTCTTCTTTTATGGATGGCTTTTTGGTTTTGGTTATTTCATTACAAATCTTTATTGGATATCAATTTCTTTAACTTTCGATGAGAGTTTTAAGTTTTTGATCCCAGTAACATTAATTTTTATTCCAGCTTTTTTAGCCTTATTTTACGGACTTATTTCTTTTTTATTTTTTATTTTTAAAACTAAAAAAGTAATTTCATCTTTCTTTCTGTTTTCTTTAATTTTTGGTTTAACAGAGTATGTTAGAGGTTCTATCTTGACAGGATTTCCATGGAATTTAATTGCCTATAGTTTTTCAAGTCATTTAGAAATTTTAAATATCACCTCTATTATAGGTACCTATGGATTCAATTTATTTTGCATTTCACTATTTATAAGTCCAGCAGTATTTATTTTAAGAGATACAAGAGCTGACATATGGGTCTGCATATTTTTTCTTTTAATCACAATTATTTTTTATCTTTATGGATCACAGTCCAAAAAGGTTTTTACCGAAGCTGAAATAAATTCTATTGATCATAAGGTTAGAGTTATTGGTTCCAACATTAAATTAGATAGATTTTATTCTAATATTAATCCAATAACAGCTATTGAGGATTTAATCGAACTCAGTGAACCTGATAAAAATGAAAAAATTATTTTTGTGTGGCCAGAGGGAATACTGCCAGGCATATCTCAAGAAAAAATAGTTGATTACAAATGGTTATTTGAAAATCATTTTAATGAAAATCATTTATTAGTCCTTGGTATAAATAGTAAATCTGTTCAAAAAGGCACCGTTAAATATTTTAATTCTCTCTCTGTATATGATCACAGTTTAAATTTAATAAATTCATATGATAAAAATAATCTTGTACCATTTGGAGAATTTTTACCACTTGAAAACATACTTAAAAATATTGGCTTAAAAACTTTAACTAATAATTATCAGTCTTATTCAAAAGGAAGCGAGAGAAATATAATTAAAATTAACAAAAGCAATACATCTTTAAAATTTTTACCCCTAATCTGTTATGAAATAATTTATTCTGGAAGAATTTTTAATAATCCAGATTTTGATTTTATAATAAATATTTCAGAGGACGGGTGGTTTGGTCAATCTATTGGACCCAAACAACATTTTATTCACAGTATATATAGAGCCATTGAGAGTGGCAAATACGTTTTGCGTTCTTCTAATAATGGAATATCAGCTATAATAAATCCAATTGGTGATATTGAACAGGAAGTTAGCTTTAATGAAACAGGCTATATTGACTTTAGTCAACTTAAAAAAATTCAACCAACAGTATTTTCTAAATATGGAAATAAAATTTTTGGTTTAATAATTTTATTGTATATTTTTTTATTTTTTTCATTTAATAGAATTAACAATGAGTAATTTAAAAAATTTTCTTTTCACTAGTGAGTCAGTTTCAGAAGGACACCCAGATAAAGTTTCAGATAGAATTTCTGATATGGTGGTTGATAGTTATCTTTCAGGAGATCCTTTTTCAAGAGTAGCTTGTGAAACACTTACAACAACAAATAAAGTGGTTTTAGCTGGTGAAGTAAGAGGTCCAGAAATTAAAGAAACTGATTTGATTGAAAAAGTAAGACACTGCATAAAAGATATTGGTTATGATCAAGACGGTTTCACTTGGAAAGAAGCTACAAAGATAGAAAGCCATCTTCATTCCCAATCATCTGATATAGCAATGGGTGTAGATTCTTCAGGCAATAAAGACGAAGGAGCTGGAGATCAAGGAATAATGTTTGGTTATGCATGCAATGAAACAGAAGAGTTAATGCCAGCACCCATTCATTACTCACACAAAATTTTAAGACTAATGGCTGAGGATAGAAAGTCTGGTAAACTCAAAAATATTGAACCAGACTCTAAAAGTCAAGTTACCTTCGAGTATGTTGATGGAAAACCAACAAAAATTAAATCTGTAGTTATTTCATCACAACATTCTGCAGATGTAAATCAAACACAGGTTAGAGATTTATTAAGACCTTATATGATAAACTCTATTCCAAAAAATTTTTTAGACGGTTTTAATGAAGAGGAGTTTTATGTAAATCCAACAGGTAATTTTGTTATCGGAGGGCCTGATGGTGATTGTGGTCTAACAGGAAGAAAAATTATAGTTGACACTTATGGAGGTGCTGCACCTCATGGTGGGGGAGCATTTTCAGGAAAGGATCCAACTAAAGTTGATAGATCAGCGGCTTATGCAGCTAGGTATATTGCAAAAAATATAGTTGCTTCAAAAATCGCTAACAAATGTTTAATTCAATTAGCTTATGCAATAGGTGTATCTAAACCATTATCAATTTATGTTGATTTATTTGATAACGATGTTGAAAAAAATAAATTCGTTGTAGAAAAAATTAATGATAATTTTAACTTAAGCCCTAGAGGAATTAGGGAAATGTTAAATCTAAATAAACCTATATACGAAAAAACAGCTGCTTATGGTCATTTTGGAAGAAGCCCTGAAGAAAATGGCTCTTTTTCCTGGGAAAAAACAGATAAAATAAAAGCCTTTTTAAAATAGTTTCTGTTGAATTAAAAAAAAACTTTATTATATTGCCCTTACATTATTGAAGTTACAAAATGGGCTTTAGCCCATTTTTTTTTGGAATTAATAAATAAATGTTAAATAAAAGAGCAGATAAACTAGAATTACTAAGAATAGCAGAAGCTGTAGCCTTAGAGAAATCAATTGATAAAGAGTTAATTATTAGTTCGATGGAAACAGGTATCGCAAAAGCGGCTAAATCTAAATTTGGTCAAGAAAATGAGATTAAAGTTTCAATCAATAGAGACAGCGGAGATATTGAGCTTTTTAGAAAATTAATAATTGCTGAAAATCCAGAAAATACAAATACAGAAATAAAATTAGAGGATGCAATTAATTTAAATGAAATTAATAAAGACAAGACGATTGGTGATGAAGTTCTTCAGCCTTTACCATCTTTTGATTTTGGAAGAATAGCTGCGCAGACTGCAAAACAAGTTATTAGCTTCAATGTTAGAGAGGCCGAAAGAGAAAGACAATTTAACGATTTTATAGATAAAAAAGACTCAATTTTAAGTGGAATTGTAAAACGATTAGAATTTGGAAATGTAATTGCTGATTTAGGGAGAACTGAAGCAATCATTCAAAAAAATGAATTAATTCCAAGAGAGAATATTAAGGCTGGAGATCGTATTAAGGCTTATTGTTATGATGTAAGAAGAGAACCAAGAGGCCAACAAATTTTTTTATCAAGAGCTCACCCTAAATTTATGGAAAAACTTTTTGTCCAAGAAGTGCCTGAAATTTATGATGGGTTAATAGAAATTAAATCTTCTTCAAGAGATCCTGGAAGTAGAGCAAAAATATGCGTAAAAGCTGTTGATACTTCACTAGATCCAGTTGGAGCCTGTGTAGGTATGAGAGGATCAAGAGTTCAGGCAGTGGTAAATGAATTGCAGGGTGAAAAAATTGATATTGTTAATTGGTCAGAGGATCCAGCAATTTTAGTATCAAATGCTTTATCTCCAGCAGAAGTTCAAAGAGTAAATGTTGACGCAGAAAGAAAAAAACTTGATGTAATACTTACAGAGGAAAATTTAAGTAAAGCCATTGGTAGAAGAGGTCAAAATGTAAGACTTGCAACAAAGTTGTTAAATTATGAAATTAATATAATGACGGATGCAGAAGACTCTGAGAGAAGACAGTTAGAATTTAAAGAAAAAACTGATAACTTTGTAAAAAATTTAGAATTAGACGAGACGCTCGGTCAGTTATTGGTAGCAGAAGGCTTTTCAACAATTGATGACATCAAAGATAGTTCAGCAGAAAATTTAATGAAGATAGAAGGCATCGAAGAGGATACCGCAAAAGCGCTTATAGAAAGAGCTCAAGAATTTCATCAAAAGGATCAAGAAGATATATCGACAAGAATTAAAGAATTGGGTCTTGAGGATGCTTTAATTAATTTAAAAGGACTTACACCAGGAATGTTAGTTACTCTGGGAGAGCAAAAAATTTTAACATTAGAAGATTTCGCAGATCTAGCATCTGATGAATTAACTGGTGGTTTCGACGTGGTAAAAGGTGAGAGAGTAAAAATTCAAGGATACTTGGAAGATTTTGCTTTATCAAAAGAAGAGGCAGATGAACTAATTATGTCTGCTAGAAACATTGTTTATAAAGATTGAGTGATGAGCTATGGAAAAAAAAACAAAATTAACAATATCTGGCTCTGCCAAAAAATCGATCAAAAATATCGAGATTGCTAAAACTCAAAGCAAAAACGCAGTTGTCATAGAAAAGCAAACTGGAAAATTTCCAAATAGAGGAGGATCTTTTAGACCTAACCAAGGTAAACCAAAACCAACCTCTTCTTTTAGTAGGGGTACTGGAATTAAACCATCTTTTGCACCAAAATCACCCCCTATATCAAATGATTTTGAAAGACGTAAGCTTGCAGAGCAAAGAGCCACAAAGAGACTTAAGGGTGATGGTGATGGTAAAGATAAAAAAACTTTAAAGTCTGGAACAAAAAAAAGAGAATTAAAATTAACAGTTTCAAGAGCTCTAAGTGACGAAATAGAGGCAAGAGAAAGAAGTTTAGCTTCAGTAAAAAGAGCAAGACTAAAAGAGAATAAAAATTTATCTAAAGATCAAAATCAAGAAAGTCTCAAACCAGTTAAAAGAGATATCAATATTCCAGAAGCTATCACTGTTAGAGAGTTAGCCAATAGAATGGCTGAGCAATCCAGCAATGTAATTAAATATTTATTTGGAATGGGAGTGACAGTTACAATCAACCAAACTCTTGCAGCAGATACAGCTGAGTTTTTAGTTAAAGAGTTTGGACACAATCCTATTAGAGAAGAAAAAGCAGAGGAAATAATTCAGAAAATAAAAGCAACAAGAGTAGAAAATTTAAAAAATAGACCCCCAATTGTTACGGTGATGGGACACGTTGATCATGGTAAAACATCAGTTCTTGATGTTTTGAGAAGTGCAAATGTTGTATCAGCAGAATTTGGTGGAATAACTCAACACATCGGGGCCTATCAAATTGAAAGCCAAGATAACAAACTA
>CACLFK010000003.1 GCA_902606105.1 uncultured Pelagibacteraceae bacterium
TCCAAAGAGTTTGTGGTTTATAGGTTTTTATTTTCACAAAATATTAAAGAGAAACAACTTTTGAATTTTGCTCACCTAAACTTTCTATTGATAACCTTAGTGTATCACCAGCTTTTAAAAACTGCTGAGGTTTCATTCCCATGCCAACACCTGGCGGAGTTCCAGTGGTTATAATATCACCTGGTTGTAATGACATAAATTTACTTAAATAAGATACTATAAAGTAAACGTTGAAAATCATAGTATTAGTGTTGCCAGTTTGCATTCGCTTACCATTAACATCCAAACTCATTTTTAAATTATTGATATCTGGTATCTCATCCTTGGTTACTAAATAAGGTCCAATCGGTCCATAAGTATCATGTGATTTACCTTTTACCCATTGACCGATTTTTTCTATTTGCCATTCCCTTTCACTTATATCATTCACAAGACAATATCCTAATATGTGATCTTCAGATTGATCTTCGGATATATGTTTAGTTTCTTTTCCAATAACTATTCCAAGTTCAACTTCCCAATCTAACTTTTTTGAACCTGAAACAATTTGAATGTCATCGTTTGGGCCGTTAATAGAGCTTGTCGCTTTCATGAAAGTAATTGGCTCAGATGGTGGCTCAGCACCAGTTTCGGCAGCATGATCAGAAAAGTTAAGACCTATAGCTATAAATTTTCCTGGTTTTGCAACACAAGAACCAATTCTTTCGTCATCATTTAATATAGGAAGTGAGGATAAATCTAAATTTTTTAGTTTTGAAATAGTCTCAAAATTTAAATGATCAGGAATTAAGTCTACTATATGAGAACTTAAATCTCGAATTTTACCATCTTGACCTAAAACACCAGGTTTTTCATTTCCTTTTTGCCCTACCCTTAATAATTTCATAGTTCTCCTCCTAAATTAAATTGAAATTCCACCATCAACAGAAAATGTTGTTCCTGTTGTAAAAGTTGACTCATCGCTTGCTAAATAAATAGCTATCGCAGCTATTTCTTCAGCAGTGCCTAATCTTCCCATGGGTTGTCTTGCAATAAAATCTTTTTTAGCTTGGACAGGATCAGGGCTTTGGTTAACCCTATCTTGCCAAGAAGGTGAAAATACTGTTCCAGGTGCAATGGAGTTACACCTAATATTTTTTTTAACAAAATCTGCAGCAATTGACTTAGTTAGACCAATCACAGCGCCTTTAGTTGTCCCATATACAAATCTATTAGGAAATCCTTTTAAACTTGAAGCGCAAGATGAAACATTAACAATACTTCCAGAATTTTGTTTGATCATTAATGGCAAAATTGCTTTACACATAAAATACATTGATTTTACATTTACAACACTTGAGAAATCCCAATCAGTTTCTTCACAATCTAGTATTGTTCCATGATGAACAAAGCCGACTGCATTGAACAAAACATCAACTCTATCTAAATTTTTTGCAAACTCTAATATTGATTTTTGATCTGTTGAGTCTAATTTATTAATTTTTATTCCAGGATATTCATTATTTAAATCAGCTAAAGTTTTATCATTTATATCTGTAGCAGTAACATTGGCTCCTTCATTATGAAATGCAATTGCTGTTGCCCTTCCAATTCCTTGTCCTGCTGCTGTTACAATAATTTTTTTACTTTTTAATCTATCGCTCATTTTTGATTCATCCTTTCAATCTCTTTATACAATGAACTATGATCATCATTACCGTGACCATTTTCAACTAAAGTTTTATACATTTGTTTAACTAAATTTGAAATAGGTAAATGAGTATTAAAACTATTTGCACACTCTAAAATATTATTCATGTCTTTTAGTTGAGTAAATGTTTTACCCTTTGGACTGAAATCTTTACTAATCATTCTTTTACCATGAGTTTGTAATACCTTACTATCTGCCCAGCCTCCAGTTAATGCACTAATCATTTTATTCGGATCAGCTCCAGCTTTTTCACACAATGTGACAGCTTCAGCTACAGCACCTATTGTTAAACCAACAATGATTTGATTTGCTAGTTTTGAAACCTGTCCACTTCCAACAGGTCCAACCAAGGTGGGATTGCCCATCTTTTTAAGAATACTCTCGACTTCATCAAATACTTTTTGTTCTCCTCCTGTCATAATCGCAAGAGAAGCCTCTTCAGCACCAATTGTTCCTCCTGAAACTGGAGAGTCTAAATAATTAATTTGTTTCTTTTTTAGATTATTAGCATGTTTTATTGCTGTTTCTGGCTTAACTGAACTCATATCAATTATCGTTGTCCCAGGTATTAAATTATCAATAAAATCGGTATCTCCCATTACCTGATCAACAGCAGCATCATCCGTTAGCATTGTTATAATAACTTCACTATTTTTAACTAGTCTAGCTACCGATTCTGAAATTTCGGCCCCAAATTCTTTTAATGAATTAGCTTTTTCTATTGATCTATTAAAAACGTTTAATTTACATCCAGATCTAAGTAAATTTTTTGCCATTGGAAAACCCATTAATCCAATTCCAATAAAACCAATTTGTTTCATAATTTACGATTAGACCTTTTAAAATTTTTTAGACAATATCGACATTGTCATTAATGTTTAAAACTATTAGATTGCTCATAATAATATTATATAACTTATATTCTAACAAACCATTAATTTTAAATGCTTAAAAAAAGAAACAAAACATTAAGAAGTGAACATTGGTTTAATAATCCAAAGAACCCTGACATGACTGCATTGTATTTAGAAAAATATATGAATTATGGTCTTAAGAGAAAAGATTTACAGTCTGGAAAACCTATTATTGGAATAGCTCAATCTGGAAGCGATTTATCACCTTGCAATAGACATTTTTTGTCATTAAGTAAAAAAATTAAAGATGGGATTAAAAAAGCTGGCGGTGTACCCATGGAATTTCCAACACATCCAATTCAAGAAACTGGCAAAAGACCAACAGCAATGTTGGATAGAAATTTATCTTATTTATCACTTGTAGAGATACTTTACGGATATCCAATTGATGGTGTGATATTAACAACAGGATGCGATAAAACTACACCTGCTGCATTGATGGCAGCCGCAACTGTAAATATTCCTGCAATTGTTCTTTCTGGAGGACCAATGTTAGATGGTTTCTACAAAGGTAAATTAGCTGGGTCGGGTACTATAATTTGGGAGGCACGAAAGTTATTAGCAAAAGGTGAGATAGATTATAACGAGTTTATGGACATGGCTGCATCATCAGCTCCAAGTGTCGGACATTGTAATACAATGGGTACCGCTTCCTCAATGAACTCAGTTGCTGAAGCATTAGGAATGTCTTTGCCTGGATGTGCTGTTATACCCGCACCATACAAAGAAAGAAAACATATTTCATTTGAAACAGGTAAAAGAATAGTTGGAATGGTGCATGAGAATTTAACACCTTCAAGGATTATGACTAGAAAGGCTTTTGAAAATGCAATTGTTGTTGCAAGTGCTATTGGTGGATCAAGTAATTGCACAACACATTTAAGTGCAATAGCTAAACATATGGGTATAAAGTTTAATTTATCTGATTGGCAAAAATTAGGTCATGAAATTCCTCTACTTGTAAACTGTCAACCAGCTGGAGAATATTTAATGGAAAGTTTTTACAGTTCAGGTGGGGTACCTGCTGTAATGAAAGAACTAATAAAAAATAATAAAATTCATAAAAATTTATTAACTGTCACAGGTAAAAATATTGCTCAAAATTTAAGAAAAAATATAAAAGTAGATCCTAAAGTGATTAAATCATTCAAAAATTCTCTTGCTGATAAAGCTGGATTTTTGGTTATGAAAAGTAATTTTTTTTCAACAGCAATAATGAAAACTTCTGTAATTAGTAAAGAATTTAAAGATAGATATCTTTCAAACCCCAAGCATTTAAATGTTTTTAAGGGTAATGCAGTAGTTTTTGAAGGACCAGAGGATTACCATAAAAGACTAAATAGTAAAAAATTAAAAATTGATGAAAACTCTATTTTAATCATAAGAGGTTGTGGTCCAGTTGGTTACCCTGGTTCGGCAGAAGTAATTAATATGCAGCCACCTGACAGATTACTTAAAAGAGGAATTAATACTTTGCCAACACTTGGTGATGGAAGACAGAGTGGTACATCAGCTAGTCCATCAATTCTTCACGTTTCACCTGAATCAGCTGTTGGTGGAGATTTAGGTGTAGTAAAGACCGGGGATAAAATGAAAATAGATTTAAATAAAAGAAGAGTTGATTTATTAATTTCACAATCTGAATTCAAGATTAGAAGAAGAAAAAGAAAAAAATTTAAAGTAAATAATCAAACACCTTGGCAAGAAATTTTTAGAGATACTGTAGGTCAACTTGAAGATGGTGCTTGTATTAATTTAAGAGGTAAGTATCTTAAAGTATCTTCTTCAAAAGGTATCCCAAGAGACTCTCATTAAAAAAATTTAATATTAAATTTCATTTAACAAGATAAAATAATTACTGTACTGATTTGAGATATCGGGAATATACTTAAGCAACAGGTTGTATTCAATAAATATATTTTATCAAAATTAAAATAAATTAATTGAATTTATTTAAATTATAATTACTTTTTTCATAAGGAGGTTACTATGTTAAATCTATCACCACCTGATACTTAGCTGAATAGCTTTATATTTCAAAAACAAACAAAAAATAAAATCCATGTGGATTTAAATGCCAAAGAGGCGATATAAGGGAGCTCTTTAGGTAATAGCTTAAAGAGCGAACCCTTAAAACTTAATTAATTGATTTTAAAATTTCTAGTGGGAGTGGTGCTTCTGGATATTTTTTTTGACATAATTTTTCATAAGTTTCACAAAAACCTATAATTATCTTTAATACTTTATCTTTTTTTGAATTTTCATTAATTGTTAAATCAGATATTAAATTATTACGGCTTTCCTTTAATTCTTTAATTTGTTCTCCTGTAAAAAATTCACCAGTCTCTATTTCCCAGTAAGTATTATTTAATTGATCATCATTTAATTGATTTAATTTATTTTGTAATTCAATTATTGTTGGATCATCAGTTTCTTTATTTCTCATTGGGGAATTCTTTAACTTTCCAAGACATTTATCCATTAGTCCTTCAATGAAATGATCATAAGGTCTTCCTTTTGCTAAATCGCTAAAATGATTACTACTAAAATATTTATTTATAGCTGACTGAGTTGAAATTTTTTCTTTACCTTTTATTATAGCTATTTGAACATATATTTCCTGACTAATATATTCCTCAAGATGATTTATTACTTTTTGTGGTATCACTGCTTTATAAGATAAATTAATGAGGCATTCTATATTTGCTATGGCATGCCTTACAACTGCTCCACATAAATTCTCGCAGCGTAGCAAGAATATCATCACTTTCTTCAATAACTGAAGTAAGTTTTATCATGTTATCTGAAGATTTTTGCATTAAAGCATTAAAGGCTTCTTTCTCTTGCCAAATTAAAGGTAAAGATTCTGTCTTATATCCTTCTTGAGTATTTTCAGGAAATAATCCTAGTAATGTTATGTAATTTTCACTCATTTCAATCATTAGTTTTTTTGCTTTGTCGAAATCTCCATTTGATGATAACGATTGGACACGCTTTGCTGTACTATAGTTCTTGCTAAAAAGAGCTTTTCTGCCTTTAATGATTTCTTCTACAGATTGATCAGCAATACTATGGGTTCCAACCATTGCAAAAAATAGAGACAACAAAACTATACCAAAATAACTTTTTATATGTTCTACTAATGAATGCATGTTAAAAATACCTTAACAGAGTATGGTATTATTTCAAAGCTGTTACATTGGCTTAGTGCAATATTACTTCTAATTCAAATTCCTCTTGGTTTTTACTTAGTTGATCTTGATTTTGGTGAAGATAGATTAAGTATAGAAAATATTCATATTATAATTGGATTATCTATATTCTACCTAGTAGTAATTAGATTACTGAATAAAATTTTTAATCCTACTCCTAAGTTAGATCCAAGTATTTTTAAAGGTCAAAGGTTTATAGCAAAGCTAAATCATATTCTTTTATATGTGGCAATTTTATCAATAACTATCTCGGGTATTTTAAAAAAATTATTTAATGGTGAAACATTAGTTATATTTTATAATGAGATTAAAATTCAAGATAACTTTGAACTGGCTGATCAATTTTATAATATTCATATATTCTCAAACTATACAATTATAGCTCTGATTGCCCTTCATATTTCTGCTGTGATAATTCATAAAATTTTCTTTAATGAAAATTTGTTAAAAAAAATTCTTTAAATATTTAATGACAGTTAATCCCAAATTTTTTCAATCTCCAGTAATTATAAGGCCAGGGAGTTAAAAAACCTACTAAAAGCATTATTGGTATAATCCACCAGTTTAAAATTGCCCCACCTGTTAATACATAATCGGTTAAATTCATCATAATTTCCATACTAAGCATGGAAATTAAGCTCATGCCTGATGCAGTTTTTAAAGCACCATTAAATGAAAAACCTTGTCTAATTAAAATTAGTGTTTCTAGTATTATGCTAGTAATTAATCCATTGATAATCGCTAAAATCATTATTCCTAGCAAAGGAAAAGGTATTTTGCTTAATTGAAAAAATAATATTGTGCCAAAATCACCGATTGCACAACCTAACAAGCACCAAAATGTATTTAGGGCACTTCTTGACCATGTATTCTTACAATTCCAATCAAAAGTAGAGGAAGTCATAATATTCTGATAATAATAATTTATGATTTTAAAACAACTTTTTGATACCAAATCGTCTACCTATACATACCTTATTGCATCGGCAAATGGTCGCGAAGCTTTAGTTATAGACCCAGTTGAGGAAAATGTTAATGACTATATCAATCTTCTTAAAGAATTGGATCTTAAACTTGTTAAAGTTATAGATACGCATATTCATGCTGATCACGTTACAGGGGCCTCCAAATTAAAAAGTAGTACGAATTGTACAACTATTATGGGTGAAAATTCTCCTGCGGAGACTGTTGATATAAAACTTAAAGACGAGGAGACAATTAAAATTGACCAATTACAAATAAAAGCGTTGTACACACCAGGACATACATCTGACAGTTACAGTTTTTTATTAAATAATTGCTTATTTTCAGGTGATACTCTTTTAATTAATGGTACTGGAAGAACAGACTTTCAAAATGGTAGCTCAGAGGATGCTTATAATTCTTTATTTAACAAATTACTAAAATTACCTGAGGATACAATTCTTTACCCTGGTCATGATTATAATGGAAAAAAGGCAAGCACTATTGGTAATGAAAAGAAATTTAATCCAAGACTTCAAGTTGAAAGTGTTGACCAATATATTGAGATAATGTCCAATTTAAATCTATCTAAACCAAATAAGATTGAAACAAATATAGCAAGGAATTTAAAGCTTGGTAGTTGAGTTAAATACCCCTTTAACATGTAAAGGGGTATAGTTAAATAACAAGAGAGACAATCAATTCAGATAAAAATATATAAATTAATTAATCTATATATGTCAGATTTTTTATAGATGGAGTAATATTAATTAATCAAAACTGGTATGCATAATGCACATTTAAACAAGTAAAAATATTATAAACCAATATGATATTAATCCTGAGAATATAGTTGCTATAACATTTTTTGAAAAGTAGCCCACAATAATTGCAACTATTGCTCCAAAAATTTTAGGATCGCTCATTTCAATATAGGCCCCATAATCATTAATAAAAATTGCTGGAAATATTATTGCAGGGAAAACAGCCGAAGGAACATAGGCTAATACTGCTTTTATTTTTTCTCCAAGCATATCTCTATCTACTAATGCTATCATTGTCATTCTTGTAAAATAGGTCAATATACCTGCAATAATAATTGATAACCAAGTCATCTTTTAAACCTCGATATCAGTCCTGCAATTAAGAGTGCAATAATAGGTGAGATGATTATGTATAATTTAAATGGAGCATTTAAAAATACTAACGCGCTTATACCGCTGACAAGCATCACAATCACATGATCAATTCTTTTTAAATCTTGCACAATAATCGCAATGAAAGTTAAAGGTATTGCAAATTTTAATCCTAGCTCATCAGGCACGAAAGAACCTAATACAATTCCTGATAACGTAGAAATTTGCCAGCAGATCCAAAGAGTAGCACCAGTACCTATTAAATGGTAATGCAGATATTGTTCAGATTTATTTTTTTTGAAAAATTTATTAGACTCGGCAAAACCTTGGTCAACTATTAAGTATGAAATTAGCAATTTTTTTATAAAAGATAATTTTTCTAAATATTCAGATAAAACTGCTCCATACAACAAATGCCTTGAATTGATAACACCAACAGATGTAACGGCAACCAATGAGGATGCACCTCCAGATAATAATTGTAAAAATACAATTTGTGAAGCTCCCCCAAATATAATAATCGACATCCCATAAACTAAATAGGGATCAAAACCAAGCTCAACACCAATTGCTCCACAAATAATACCAAATGGAATTACCGAAAGCATATGTGGTGCAACATCTAACATTCCTTTTGTGAATAATTTTTTTTTGGAGAGCATTTTCGTTTGTATTAAAAACAAACAATATGATCAATATTAATTGGCCTCTTGATACCAAATTTTTCATCTACTTCGTGCTGATGGACGTGATGAGAATGAACAAAAACAGGGATCAATAAATCACTATTAGTTTTTAAGGTATAAATAAAATTTGTACCTCTAAATTTCCTATCTACTACTTCTAATTTAAGATTACTTCGATCATCATGCTCGAGATCTTCTGGTTGTAATAATAATTGAACATCAGAACCTTTTGGGTAGTGTTTAATAAAATTACCTTTAATTGTTCCTAAATCTTTATTTTCTAATGAATTTTCTCCCGTTACCTTAGCAGGAATTAATATTCCCCTATTTAAAAAATTCACTACTTCAACTGAGTTTGGAAAATGATAAACATTATAAGGATCATCAAACTGCTTTACCTGACCATCTAAAATAATGGCACATTTATTTCCTAAATAAAAAGCCTCATAAGAGTCATGAGTAACTATTATCGTAGTAATTTTTAATCTACTCAATATTTTTTTTAATCTAACTTGAATTTCCTCTTTAAAACTTTGGTCAACATTTGATAGTGGTTCATCTAATAACAAAAGATCAGGTTGAGTTAATAGAGATCTTGCAAGAGAAGCTCTTTGTGCCTCACCTGCACTTATCTCATGTGGATATTTATTTAATATTTTTGATATATCTAGTAACTTTATTATTTCTTTAAAACTAAGTTTTTTCTTTTTTTTTTCTTTATTTTTATCAGCTCCTATTAATATATTTTTTTCTACAGTGTAATGTGGAAAGAGACTGTTATCCTGAAATGCTAAAGAAATATTTCTGTGCTCTGGTTCTATATTTTCTTTTTTAGAAGATAAAATTTTACCCTTTAATTGAATTGTGCCTTTGTCAATCGTCTCTAATCCAGCAATTGTTCTAAGTATTGTTGTTTTTCCAATACCAGATGGTCCAAGAATACATAAAGTTTCTCCCTCTTTTTCAATTTCAAAAGATGCATTCTTTACCTTTGTTTTCCCACCTATGGCAAAGTCAACGTTTTTAATTTCTAAAAAGTTTTTACTCATTTTCCCTTAAAATATAATTAGATGTAAGCATAATAAATGTTGTTGCAATTAAAATTAAAAATAAAGAGGGTACTGCAGCTGCTTCTAGTAAATCCTCAGATGCTGATATATATGCTGTTGTTGCAAATGTTTCAAAGTTAAATGGTCTTAAAATCAGTGTAATTGGAAGTTCTCTTATAATTTCAAGAGAAATTAAGATTAAGACGAATAAAAGTGAATTTCTTAGATAGGGAACATGAATATTCGTGAAAGTTTTTTGTTTAGAATAACCAAGAAGATAAGAACTTTCATCAACAGAGATATTAATTTTTTCATATCCAGATTTTATTCCATTAAATGCCAAAGAATAGAATCTTACAAAATAAACTAGAACTAAACCAAGGATAGATCCTATAAACATTTTTTTTATAGACAAGAAGCCTAGGGCTTGAACAATATTTTCATCAAACCATGCTATAAAAGTTATGAAAGCTACAGCTAGAATAACCCCTGGAATTGCGTAACCAGAAATAGATAGAGTAGATAAAATATTTAAAGCTTTATTTTTTGAAACTCTGTTCCCATAATTTGAAATAAGAGAAAAAATTATCAAAACTATGCTTGATAAAAATACTAAATAAATAGTATTTAAAGTTAGAGTAACTACTTGAAGATCAAAAAAGTTTTCAGGAAATTTGACTGTCCAATATAACATTTGGCTCAAAGGGAATAAAAAACTTAAAAAGAATATAATAAAACAAACAAAAAATGCGTTAAAAGCTTTAATTCCAGAAAGCTGTATTTTTTCTTTTTGCTTAAAACCACCTTTTGTATTGGAGTGATATTTTGCTCTTTTTCTAGATAAATTTTCTAAAATAAAAAGTGCAAAAATAAATATTAAAAGAAAAAAAGATAATCTATTCGAAAAAGCTAAATCATCAAACGCTATCCATGAATTATAAATTCCAGTAGTTAGAGTGTTAATTGAAAAAAAATCAACTGCACCAAATTCAGCTAAAGTTTCCATTGCTACGAGAGATAAACCAGCTACTATAGCGGGTCTAGCGGCTGGTAAAATTAAAGAATATAAAGACTTAAATTTTGAAAATCCCAAACTCCTTCCTAAATCAATTAGGTTTTGTGACTGATATAAGAATGATGCCCTTGTCAGAATATATACATAAGCAAACAAAGAAAAAGAAAGTGAAAGAACAGCTCCAAACAAACCATCAAATTTTGGAATATGCTGGTTGTAATTTCCTGGTCCAAATAAATTTTTTAAAATTGAATACAAGGTTCCATAATTTTCAAAAAAAGCTGTTAGTGAATAAGCATAAATATATGGAGGAACTGCAAATGATAATATTAAAGCCCACTTAAAAAAATTACTAAATGGGAATTTATAAAATGAAACTAAATAAGCTGATAGAGTTCCTATTATAAATGTTAAAACTAAAACCGAGATTAACAGAACTAATGAATTAAAAATATATTCTAAAAGAAAGGTTTCTTTAAGAATGGTAAAATAATTAGATGTGTCCTCAAAAAAACTGTAAAAAACAGTAACTATAGGAATTAATACACTTATAGAAACTAGTAATGAGGATATAAACCAAATATTTAAGCTCTTAAACATAGTGGGTTTATAATATAAAATTATCTTTTTAATATAACTTTACTTTGTTGATGATAAATAATTAATACTATTTTCAGGTGTAGTCTCAATATAAGGATCATCATCAGATCCTGAATTATTAATTCCTGGTTCTTGCCACCATTTTTCAACTATCCCATCTTTAATTACAGCCATATATCTCCAGCTTCTTTGACCAAATCCATTATGATCTTTTGCGATAAGCATGCCCATATATTTGGTAAATAGTCCTGAACCATCTGGTATTAATTTTATGTTGGAAATACCCATTTTTTTTGCCCACTCATTCATTACATAAGAGTCATTAACAGAGCAGCAGTAAACTTCATCAATTCCAAGGTCTTTAATCTTAGTAAAGTTACTTTCAAAGCCAGGTAATTGTTGAGATGAACATGTGGGTGTAAAAGCACCTGGAAGGCTAAATAAAATTACTCTCTTTCCTTTAAAAAAATCGTCTGTATTTTTTTCAATCCATTTTCCCCCAACTGAACAAGTTTCTTGATTTTCAGCAGTATCACCTTCTCTGACCTTAAATATTACATTTGGTATTTTAAATCCTTCAATCATTGCAGCCTCTATAGTAAATTTTTTTTATGCCCAAAACTAATTTAGGAAAGGGTAAAAATCCTTATTTTAGAATTGGGCACAATCATTAAAAAGAAAAATTATGTCAATTATTAAAGGGGGTGAGGACTGAAATGACCTCATGATCTTTAATATCTGATAATTTTCTATTATTTATTTTATTTTTGATTTTTTCAACTTCCAACGAGCATGGTTCACATGTTATCTGACCCACTAGTGAACCGCTCGTATCAGAAGAATTATTTGTATCAAAGCTAAATAAATTCTTTTTCACTTATTTATTACTTCCAACCTGCTGCAGTCATTACTTCTAATGCTGCTGCTTGATTTTTTCCATAAGAAGCTAGTTTAGTATTCATATCTTGTTGAAAATCTAATCCTAGATTATTTACTACTAATGGACTTGGTGAAACACCTTCAATCATTGGAAACTCAAATGTGTTGTTAGTGAAGTGCTCTTGAGACTCTGGAGTTAATAAAAACTCTACAAGTTTAATTGCATTATCTTTATTGGGTGCTCCTTTTACTAGAGCTGCACAACTAACATTCATATGCGTTCCTCTACCATTTTGATTAGGAAAGAAAGCTTTTACTTTTTTAGCTGCTTCTTGTTGCTCTGCACCTTTTTTACCAGATAACATTAGAGCTAAATAATAAGTGTTAGCTACTGCAATATCAGCTTCTCCTGCTGCTACTGCCATTATCTGAGCTCTATCGTTTCCTTTAGAGTCTCTAGCCATATTTGCAACAACTCCTTTTGCCCATTCAGCTGTAGCTTTTTTTCCATTATTTTCAATCAATGAAGCCACAAGAGATTTATTATAAATATTACTAGATTTTCTAATTACTAATCTACCTTTCCATTTTGGATCTGCTAGACCTTCATAAGACATTCCAGATAACTCAGCACCAGTAACTCTTTCAGGTGAATAATAAATTATTCTAGCTCTTTTTGCTATTCCAACCCATTTAGTTGTTCTAAAGCTTTTTGGAACAGCAGCTCTAATAGCTTCAGATGACAAGCCACCTTGAAGATGACCTTTTGCATCCATGGCACCACATCTTCCAGCATCCGCCGTGATGTATAGGTCGGCAGATGAATCTGCACCTTCGCTAATGATTCTTTTTTCTAAAGCACCAGATTTACCGTTAATTAAATTTACTTTAATTCCTGTTGCTTTAGTAAACTTTCCATAAAGATCAGCGTCGGCTTTATAGTGTCTTGCATTAAATATATTAACTTCATTTGCAATCGCGATAGATGATGCAAATACAGAGAATACTAATGCTATAATTGATATTTTTTTCATATCTCCCTTTGTATTTATGTTTATTTGCGAATGAGAATTATTCTCAATGCGAATGATTATCAATCGCATATTATGTCGCAGTTTTCAATGATTTTAATAGATTATAGAAAAAATATTTTTCTTTTAAGGATTATTTCCAGTCACCAATCTTGCTGAATAAGAAATTCCTAAAAGCTTGAACTCTAGCGGTATTTTTTAAGGATTGAGGGTAAACGAAATGTGCCTCTGTAATTGGTCCCTCTACTTTAGGTAGCACTTTTATAATATTGCTTGAACTTGATACTAAATATTCAGGGAGTGCAGCCAGCCCCACACCAGACTCAACGCCATATAGTAATCCACTAACACTATTAACTTTCATAACAGATTTTCTTTTTTTTCCATCATGCATACCTGTCTTTAAAGCCCAATCAGGATTATAGACTGGTGAAGGTGCACCTTTTCCAAATGAAATAAACTTATGTTTATTTAAGTCATTCACAGTTTTTGGCATACCATTTTTTTCTAAATATTTACTTGAACCATAAATATAATACTTAATATCAACTAACTTTTTTTGAATATAATTAAGCTGTTTAGGTCTTCTCATAAATATTCCAATGTCCGCTTGTCGAGTACTTAAATCTAATTCTTTATCATCAAAAACTAATTCTATTTCAATTTCAGGGTTCAAGGTCATAAATTCCTGAATTCTGGGTGTTAACCAATGAGTTCCAAAACTTCTTACAGTAGTGATAGTTAATTTACCCGTGGGTTTATTTTTTTGGTCTCCCAATGATGTTTCAACCTCTTTAAGTTTACTTATAACTTCATGAGCAGTTTTAAAAACATATTCACCGTTTTCAGTCAAAGTCAAACCTCTTGCGTGTCTCTCAAATAATTGAACTTTTAAATCTTGTTCTAGAGATTGTATTTGTCTACTTATTGCAGATTGACTTAGATTTAAGTTAATAGTAGCATTTGTAAAACTGCCAGCTTCAGCCACTGCATGAAAAATTTTTAATTTATCCCAATCCATTATTTATTTAAATCCACTAATACTCTTCCAGAAATCTCACCTTTTAAAATTTTTGGATAAGTTTCTAACAATTCTTCTAAACCTACAGTTAAGATTGATTTTTCTAACAAATCAAAATCAATTAAGTTTGAAGCTTCACCCCATATAAATTCTCTTCTCTTAATACTACAATTAGCAGAGTCCATACCCCAAAGCTTAATACCTCTTAACATGAATGGTATAACACTTGTATTTAACTCGTTGTTATTTGCATTGCCACAAACTGCTACAATTCCATTAGGTTTAGTTTGAACAATTGCATTTGCCAAAATTTTTCCACCGACAGTATCTACTACTCCGTCCCATAATCCTTTATCTATAAGTCTTGGATCTTTGTCAAATTCAGCTCGATTTACAATGTTTTTAGCACCTAAAGACTTTAAATAATCTGACTTAGAGTCTTTTCCTGTAACTGCAGTTACTTTGTAACCTAACTTTGTTAAAGCCATAATTGCTACACTGCCTACTCCTCCAGTTGCACCAGTTACTAAAACATCATTAACTTTTTCACCTAATAAAATACTTTCCCTTGCTTGAATTGCAAAAGCACTCATTAATGAAGTGAAGCCTGCTGTTCCTAAAATCATTGCTTGCTTGGTGGTTAGATTGTCGGGTTTTTTTACCAAAAAATCTGCCTTTACTTTTGCTATTTGCGAATATCCACCATAGAAAATTTCACCTACTCTAAAGCCTGTTAAAATTACTTGATCACCCTCTTTAAATTTTGAGTTTTCACTCTCTAAAACTTTTCCTGCAAAATCTATACCAGGAATGTGAGGAAATTCTTTTACTAATCTTCCTCCATTTTTTAGGATCATTCCATCTTTAAAGTTTAAATCGGAGTAATCTACTTGGACAGTTACATCGCCATGTTTTAAGAAGCTTTTATCAATTGGTTTAACTTCTCTCGTAAAATTTTCGCCCTCTTGATTTACGATTAATGCTTTGAATTGATCAGACACTTTAATCTTTTGATATACTTATAAATCTTAAATATCTATTTTGATAACTTAGGTCTTCTTTAAATTGGCCTAAGTAATAATTTGTTACAGTTGTTGCTTGTTCTTTTTTTATTCCTCTCATAGTCATACATTGGTGAGTAGAGTCTATTGTAACAGCTACACCTTTTGCATCTAATGATTCCATTAAAGTTTTAGCTATTTGCATAGTTAATCTTTCTTGTGTCTGTAGTCTTTTTGAAAATACTTCTACAACTCTTGCAAGTTTACTTAATCCTACAACTCTCTCTTTTGGAATATAAGCAACGTGAGCTTTTCCAATAATTGGAGCCATATGATGTTCGCAATGACTTTGAACTGAAATATTCTTTTGAATAACCATATCGTCATATCCATCTACATCTCCAAAAGTTTTATCTAAAATTTTATTTGGATCTACTTTGTACCCACCAAAATATTCTTTGTATGCCTTCATTACTCTTTTTGGAGTTTCTAAAAGCCCTTCTCTGTTAGGATCTTCACCCAACCAAGTTAGAATAGTTTTGAAAGCTTGTTCAGCTTCTTTGTCAGTAACTTCACTTGTTTCAATAATTTTATTGTCTGTATCTTTTACTAATTTCATAGCGCCTTTTTATACAGTAATTACTTAATTTTAAAATATTTAATATAGTGAAATTTATGCTAAATAGTCACTACACATGTTCAAAAAAAGAGAAAATGTCCAGGAAATTGAAGAAGGAAATCTTTTATCACCTAAATTTGATAATGATGGTTTAATCCCAGTAATTACTATGTGTTCTCAGACAAAAGACATCCTAATGCATGGCTATATGAATGTTGAGGCTTTAAAAAAAACAATAGAAACTAAAGAAGCTCACTATTTTAGTAGATCTCGAAAAGCTATCTGGCACAAAGGTAAGACTAGTGGCTTTACTCAAAAGGTTACTGAAATCAGAATTGATGATGATCAAGACTCTATTTGGTTGACAGTTGATATTGGTGATGGAGCTAGTTGCCATGTTGGTTACCGATCATGTTTTTATAGATCTATCCCAACAGGTACAATTGAAAATGGAAGAAAAATTGAAATGAAATTTTTAGAGGATGAAAAAAAATTTGATCCTGAAGAAGTTTATAAAGGTCAACCAAATCCAACTAAAATTTAATTATGAAAGTTATAAGACCTTTTGGGCCTACTATCGCCAAAGTCAGTATACCTGAAGATTTAATTCACCAACTTAATAATTACCTCGATCAAATTATTTTAAGTGAAGAAAAGATAAAGTCTCAAGATCATGGTGAAAAATTAGCTGGAAATGTAAGTCAAGAATTCAAATTAGAAAAAGGATTTATTTCCAAATCTGGGCTTGAAAAATTTATTCATGCAAATGCAAAAGAATGGATAAAACAGGCAGTAAACAAAGAAATAAATAAATGCGAAATTATAAACAGCTGGATTGTAAGACAATTTGAAAATGAGTATAATCCACTTCACTCTCACTCTGGTCATATATCTGGTGTTGGATACTTAAAAGTTCCAGAAAATAATGGAGAAACAATTCAAAAAAATAAAAAAGAAAATTTTAATGGGCATCTCCAGTTGATACATGGGTCAAAAATGTTTTTGTCACCTGTGATGTTAAATATTGAACCAAAAGTAGGTGATTTTTATTTTTTTCCTAATTATCTAATGCATTGTGTCTACCCATTCAAAAACAAAAATTCTGAAAGAAGATCTTTTTCATTTAATGGATTAATTGATCACGAAATATATGGTAGTATAGGTAAAACATAATTTATCATATTCAAATTTTATACTCTAATTATGACATACAAAATTTATAAACCTTTTGGACCACAAATTCTTGAGGCGGAAATTCCATCAGAAATAATCAATGAAATAAATATATATATTGATAAATTGGTCACCGATGAAGAAAGATCTAAAAAACAAAATTTAGGCAAACACTTAGCTGGTGATGTGACACAAGAATTCAAATTAGAACCTGAATTTGCAAAGAAAATAGGTTGGATAGATTTTTTAGCTAAATGTACATTTGAGTATATTTTAAAAGCAACTAATAAAAAAATAACAAAATTTAATGTGATAGATACCTGGGTAGTAAGACAATTTAAAAACGAATTTAACCCTACTCATTGGCATGGTGGACATGTCTCAGGTGCAGGTTTTCTAAAAGTACCTAAAACCTTAGGTAATTTCGTGCAAGATAAAGGAGATAAAAACTATTCAGGAGGGACACTTAATTTACTTCATGGAACTAGACAATTTTTATCTAATTCAATATTTCAAATCCAACCCAAAGTTGGGCACTTTTATTTATTTCCTAATTATATGATGCATACAGTCTATCCATTTAAAGGCACAGAGGAAGAAAGAAGATCAATTTCCTTTAACGCATTTATTGATGAAACTATTCATAATGTTTATGCTGAGTATGTTAAAAAATAATTCAAAATGGACATTAAATTAGAACAAATTAGAGCTTTTGGACCATCAATTTTAAAAGTCCAAATACCAGATAAATTAGTTGATCAATTAAATCAATATGTTGATCAAGTAATAGTAGATGAAAAAAAATCAAAAGAACTTGATCACGGAAAAAGGTTGGTAGCTGATGTTAAACAAGAATTTGTAATCGAAACTGATTTTACAAAGAATAGTGGTTGGGGTAATTTTTTAGCGTCATGCGTAAAAGCTTGGATTAAAAAGGATATGGAAAAAGAAATAAAAAAATTTGAGATAATTCAAACTTGGATTGTCAGACAATTTCAAAATGAATTTAATCCAATACATTGGCATGGAGGCCACATATCAGGTGCTGGATTTCTAAAGGTGCCAAAGAATTGGGGTAATTTTGATCAAGAAAAAGGTGATAATACTTTTCAGGGAGGAAATTTAAACTTTATAGATGGTTCGCATAGGTTTATGTCAAACTCTGTTTTTAAAGTTAAACCAGAGGTAGGAGATTTTTATTTTTTTCCTCATTATCTGATGCATACAGTCTATCCATTTAAAGATACAGAGGAAGAAAGAAGATCAATTTCTTTTAATGCATATATTGATCAAGAAATATTTAATGTATATGGAAGATAATAAAATTAATGGGTTAAATGTTCTTGGTGAAAAACTAGAAGAATGTTCTAATGACCCCTTGACTGGTTGGTTGCGTGATGGCTGTTGTAACACAGATGAAAATGATCACGGCGTACATACTGTTTGTGCTAAAGTTACAACTGAATGTTTAGAATGGTTAAAAGAAGCAGGTAATGATTTAACAACACCTCATCCAGAATTTGGTTTTCCTGGCTTAAAAGACGGTGATGGTTGGTGTTTATGTGCTAGTTGGTATGCAAAAGCTGTTGAAGCTGATAAAGCTTGTCCTATTTATTTGAAACGAACCCATCAAAATACTTTAAAATATCTACCTATAGAAACTTTAAAAAAGTTTGCAATAGATTTGTCATAAACTTACATATTTCCATACTTAGGTCCACCTCCACCCTCTGGAGTTACCCAAACGATATTTTGCGAAGGTTCTTTGATGTCACAAGTTTTACAATGAATGCAATTTTGCGAATTAATCACAAATTTATTTACTTCATTTTCTTTTTGAACTTCATAAACTCCTGCAGGACAATATCTTTGAGCTGGTTCGTCAAATTTTTCTAAAGTATAATTAATTGGTAAATTAGGGTTTTTAAGCTTCAAATGAACTGGCTGATTATCAGCGTGATTTGTGCCTGTTAAATAAACTGAACTTGTTTTATCAAAAGTCAAAACATTATCATATTTTGGATAATCTATTTTTGGCATTTCTCTTGCAGTTTTTAAGGTCTCATGATCAGCGTGCTTATGCTTAAGAGTAAAAGGCATTTTTCCTCTAAATAAAATTTGATCTATACCTGTAAATATTATTCCTAATATCAATCCCCAACTAAAACTAGGCTTAACATTTCTTGCCTCAAATAATTCTTTATAAAGCCAGCTATTTTTAAATTTTTGTTCAAATATAGATAAATCTTTATTATCTTTTAAATGCTCATTTATAGTTTCAGCAGCTATTATCCCACTTTTCATAGCTGTGTGAGAGCCTTTGATTTTTGGCATGTTTAAAGTTCCCGCATCACAGCCAACTAACAATGCTCCTGGCATAAACATCTGAGGTAAACTTTGAAAACCTCCCTCAATTAAAGCTCTTGCACCATATGAAATTCTTTTTCCACCTTCTATAATTTTCCTGATAGCTGGATGAGTTTTAAATCTTTGAAACTCATCGTATGGAGATAAATGAGGGTTTTTATAATCTAAACCTATGACATATCCTAGGAAAACCTGTTTATTTTCTGCATGATACATAAAACTTCCACCGTAAGTGTTGTTATCTAATGGCCATCCAGCTGTGTGCATTACTAGACCTTCTTCATGAGTTTTCTCATCAATTTCCCAAATTTCTTTAAATCCAATCCCATATTGTTGTGGATCTTTTCCTTTATTTAATTCAAATTTTTGGATTAATTCTTTTCCAAGATGGCCTCTGCACCCTTCAGCGAAAACTGTGACCTTTCCTAATAATTCAATACCTGGTTCAAAACTATCTTTTTTATTTCCTTCTTTATCTATACCCATATCTTGAGTAGTAACACCTTTTACAGATCCATCATCATTATATAAAACTTCACTTGCTGGAAATCCTGGAAAAATTTCTACACCTAAACTTTCTGCTTGCTCAGCAAGCCATCTACATAAATTTGCTAAACTTATAATATAATTTTTATGATTTTGTTGTACAGCTGGAAGCAACCAGGTTGGCCAGCTCAATGATTTTGTTTTTCCTAAAAATAAAAATTTTTCTTTTGTAACTTTAGTTTTAATTGGTGAATTTAGTTCTTTCCAATTAGGTAATAATTCATCTAATGCACGTGTCTCAAAAACATTACCACTTAAAATATGTGCTCCTATTTCTGAAGCTTTCTCAAGTAAGCAAACATTTATATTTGGATCTAATTGTTTTAGTTTTATTGCTGTTGATAAACCTGATGGCCCACCACCAATGATCACAACATCATATTCCATCGATTCCCTAGACATATACTGGTTTTTAACTGTAAGGATTATTTTTGTATAGTGTTTAATTTGTTCAACTCTTCCATAAACTGTGGAAGTGCTTCAAATAGATCAGCTTCAAGGCCATAATCTGCAACACTAAATATTGGAGCCTCTCCATCTTTATTTATTGCGACAATTACTTTACTTTCTTTCATTCCCGCTAAATGTTGAATTGCACCTGAAATCCCAATCGCGATATATAAATCTGGTACAACCACTTTTCCGGTTTGACCAACTTGGTGATCGTTACTTATATAGCCTGCATCCACTGCGGCTCTTGACGCACCAATAGCTGCACCTAACTTATCTGCAACTTCTGTTATTAATTTAAAATTATCACCACTCTGCATACCTCTTCCACCTGAAACAACAATTCTTGCAGTTCCTAGCTCTGGTCTATCAGATTTAATTTCTTCTCTTTTGATAAATTTTGTATTTGAAAATTCTTCGCTAACCTCTCCTTTTTCAATTGTTGCTGTTCCACCAGAACTTTCACAAGGTTCAAAAGATGTAGGTCTGATCGTTATACACTTCTTAGCATCATTTGTTTTTACTGTAGCAAAAGCGTTTCCTGCATAAATAGGTCTTAGAAAAGTATCAGATGATATTACTTTTATAATATCACTGACCTGAGAAGTATCTAAATGGGCAGCAATTCTTGGCATTAAGTTTTTTCCAAAAGTGTTTGCTGAACAAACAATATGAGAATAATTTTCCGCAAGTTTAACTATTGCTGGTGCAAAGTTTTCTGCTGTAAAATTTTCATAATGTGGTGCTTCTATACTAATTACTTTTTTAACCACTGGTAATTCAGAGAGTTTTTTAGCAGCAGTCTCGATATTTTGACCTATGATTACTGCATGGACATCCACATCAATTTGAGAAGCAGCTGTTGCAGCGTTTAAAGTAAAAGGTCTTAACTCTTTATTATTATGCTCTGCTATAAGTAAAACTGACATTATATAACTTTAGCCTCATTTTTTAATTTTTGAACTAATTCTGCAACATTAGCCACCTTTATGCCGGCTTTTCTTTTAGGTGGTTCCTCTACTTTTAGTTGCTCAACTCTTGGTGTTGTATCAATTCCTAAATCTGAAACATTTATTTCTTCTATAGGTTTTTTCTTTGCTTTCATAATATTTGGTAATGATGCATATCTAGGTTCATTTAGTCTAAGATCACATGTAACTATTGCTGGGGTATTAATTTCAATAGTTTCAAGTCCTTCATCAATTTCTCTAGTAACTTCTAAAGAATTTTCTTTTACTTCTATGTTTGATGCAAAAGTTGCTTGAGGCCAATTTAATAATGCACTTAACATTTGCCCTGTTTGATTACAGTCATCATCAATTGCTTGTTTACCCATAAAAACTAAATCTGGTTTTTCTTTTTCTACAATTTTTTTTATAATTTTTGAAACAGCCAAAGGTTCCAAAACACCTTCCGTTTTCACATGAACTCCTCTGTCAGCGCCTACTGCTAGAGCTTTTCTCACTGTCTCTTGAGCTTTTTCTTCTCCAACTGTTATTGCAACGATCTCTGTTGCTTTGCCAGACTCTTTTATTTTAACCGCTTCCTCTATAGCATTATCATCGGGAGGATTGGTTGACATTTTTACATTATCTGTAACTACGCCTGATCCGTCTTCTTTAACTCTTATTTGAACGTTGTAATCAATTACTCTTTTTACAGCGACTAAAATTTTCATTATGCTCTCAATAAATTATTTTCTTTATCGTATGGACTTTCGTCTAATACAGTAGCCTCATACATTTCTCCCAAGATATCAACTTGTAATTTGTCACCCACATTTGCGAAATCAGGTTTAACCATTGCCAATGCTATTGATTTATCTAATCTAAAACCAAACTCACCCCCAGTTGCCCTTCCAACAACTTTATTGTCTTTATATATAGGGTTATTCCCCAATACATCTGCATCTTTTGTATTATGCACTTCAAGAGTAACTAATTTGTTATCAAATCCCTTCTCTCTCCACTTATTTAAGGCTTCCAATCCAATAAAATTTCCTTTATTTGGATGAATAAATCTATCCAAACCAGATTCGTAAGGTGAGTATTCAATTGATAGTTCTGTACCTACAAGTTTGTATGATTTTTCTAATCTTAAACTGTTCATAGCTCTAATACCAAAAGGTTTTATTCCTAAATCCTTACCTGCATCCATTAATTTATCAAAAATATGATTTTGATATTCAATTGGGTGATGTAGTTCCCAGCCAAGTTCACCTACAAAATTTACCCTCATAGCATTAACTGGAGCATAGCCAACATTAACCTTTTTAGCAGTTAACCATTTAAAATTTTCATTTGAAAAATCATCGGTAGAAACTTTTTGCATCAAATCTCTTGCTTTTGGACCAGCAACCACAAGTACACCTGTACTATTAGTTAAATCTTCAAATATAACTGAACCATCAGTTGGCATCCATTTTTGGATCCAATCATGATCCAATCTTAAATTAGCCCCTGCAGAAACAAGGTAATAAGTATTTTCTGCTTCTTTCATAATAGTAAATTCAGAATGGACGCCTCCTTTAGTATTTAAAGCGTGACATAAGTTAATTCTGCCAATTTTTTTTGGTAGTTTGTTTGCAACTAAAAAATCTAAAAATTCTTCAGCTTTAGGTCCTCTTATTCTGCATTTCGCAAAGGCAGTCATATCTAGCAACCCAACATTCTCTTTAACGTTTTGACACTCTTTTTTAATTGCATCGAACCATTTTGATCTTCTAAACGACCAATCATCTTTTTGTTCCATGCCATCAGTTGCAAAAAAGTTTGGTCTTTCCCAACCAAATTTTTGTCCAAAGACTGCACCCAAATTTTTCATTCTTTCATAACAAGGTGCTGTTCTTAAAGGTCTTGCTGCTGGTCTCTCCTCGTCAGGATAGTGAGTGATAAAAACATGACTATACGCTTCTTCATTTTTTGCTTTTAAGTATGATTTAGTTGCATAATTTCCATAACGTCTTGGTTCAACTCCCAGCATATCAATAGTAGGTTCGCCGTCTACAATCCACTCTGCTAACTGCCAACCAGCTCCACCTGCTGCAGTAATTCCAAAACTGTGACCCTCATTAATCCAAAAATTTTTTAATCCCCAAGCTGGGCCAACTATTGGATTTCCATCAGGTGTGTAACATATTGCACCATTATAAACTTTTTTTACACCGACTTCTCCAAAAGCTGGCACACGGTGAATAGCCCCTTCAATGTGAGGAGCCAATCTATCAAGATCTTCTTGAAATAATTCGTACTCTGAGTTTTTTGATGGACCTTCAACATAACAAGCTGGTGCACCATCTTCATAAGGTCCTAATATTAATCCACCTGCTTCTTCTCGCATATACCATCGACTATCACTATCCCTAAGAACTCCCATTTCTGGAAGACCTTCTTTTTTTCTCTTTTGAATTTCAGGATGAGGTTCAGTTACAATATATTGATGCTCAACTGGAATTACTGGAATATCTAAACCTACCATTTCACCAGTTTGTCTTGCAAAATTACCAGAACATGAAATTACATGTTCACATTCTATTGAACCTTTATCTGTTTCTACTATCCACCCGTCTTTAGTTTGTTTCATACTCATTACGGCTGTATTTCTATAAATTTCTGCTCCTCTATTTCTTGCACCAGTTGCCAGAGCTTGAGTTAAATCAGCTGGCTGAATATATCCATCCTCTGGATGCTGTATTGCTCCAACTAGATCATCTGTATGACAAAGTGGCCAAATTTCTTTTACTTGTTGAGGAGTTAAAAATTTTACATCAACTCCGATCGTTTGCGCAACGCCAGCATATTGATGATATTCATCCATTCTATCTTTTGTGCTAGCTAATCGAATATTTGAAACAACACTAAATCCAACATTCTTTCCCGTTTCTTCCTCTAGAGTTTTGTAAAGATTAACTGCATACTTGTGAAGCTGTCCAACTGAGTAGCTCATATTAAACAAAGGAAGCAAGCCAGCAGCATGCCAAGTAGAACCTGAAGTTAGTTCTTTTCTTTCCACAAGAACAACATCAGACCAGCCTTTTTTGGCCAGATGATAAAGAGCACTTACTCCGACAACTCCGCCACCAACTACTACAACTTTAGTTTTTGTTTTCATTATCAGACTCCTACTAAATTTTTAATTATTACGAAACAAAAATGTAGCTTAATAATCAAATTGAGCTTCCAAGAGGAATTGGGCTTGATACCATCGTGGTTAGCCAACAATCTTTTAAAGATCCTTCAGAAGTAAATTTTTCAACCTGCCAATTAAATTTGTGATAAATTTTATTCTTATCAAGTATAATTACCTCAAATTGAGCCGATTTATTACTAATTCCAACCTCAGTAATTGTATGACTTAAATGATCAATCATCATTTGATAAGAGGCACCTTTAATCATCCTTTTAAAATTATTTAAAGGCCCAGTGACTTTCTTGTTGTTGGGGTGTGCAAAATTCCATGTTTGCTCAATACCACTATCCTTATATTCAAGATCATTTTGCTGCAATCCACTTAGTTGAATTTTTACCACTTCTTTTGGAGCAATAGAACTATTTGGATTAAGTAATTCAGCATTTGAAAAAGAGATAGTTGCTAATAGCAAGATTAGTATTTTAAAAATATTTCTCATTTAAAAAAAAGTTTATTCTGACGTTTTGTATTTACTATTATTTATAATAAATACAAAAAATATTGGAAGAATTAATGTCAAAAGTGTCACAACAATTAATAAAATCCCAAGTTCAGAATAATCAGCTGTTGTTTGAATTTCACCACTAACTTTGTCTTTAACTTCTCTTGTAACAGTGAATATTTCATTTAAATATTTTGTTCCTAAAGCACTTGCTGACAATGCGAGATTAGTAAATGAGGCAAAAACTGCAAAAAAAGTTGCCTTTAAATGAGATGGAGCATTTTTTGCTATCCATGCAAGTAGTGGTATCATTGATACTTGGCCCAGAGGAGACTCAAGAGCTGTATTTATTAATGCAATAAACTTTGCATCGACCACACCACCCGTTAATGAAGATGTCCAAGTATGAAAACCATAATACATTCCAACACTTGGTAAAAATAAAATTGCACCTGCAATACTTAAAACAACAATTATTTTTGCAATTGAATTCTTCGCCATAAACGGTCTTAACAAAACAATTCCTGCTAAAGTTAAAACTGATGCAAGTAATGATAAAATTGAAAAAAACTGTTCATTAAATCTAAGTTGGTCAATTTCAAACCAAGTTAAACCTGGTCCAGGTCCTGGCATTGCTCTAAAAATAAAAATAATTACTGCAGTTCCAACAATTGTTAGTCTTAATTCTTTAGGTAATTCTTTAATAAGTTTGAACATTAAAAACAGAATTATGATGACGGAACCTATAAATACAATTTCTTGCGCAAATGGTAAGTTGAAAGATCCTACTGAAAGTGTGAAAATAACAAAAATTAAACTACCTCCTAAAATCCACCAATTTATTTCTGTTTTTTCATTTTCTCTTACCTCTTTAAATTCTAATCCCCGAGATTTTAAAATACTTATTTTTTTTCTTTTTAAATAACTTGCTAAAATTACACCAAAAATTGAAACTAGAGGTATTACGAGAGCATATAAATAAATTGTTCCATACAAATTAATTTTTTCAGTCTGCTCTAAACTTTCAACGTCTCTAAATAGAATTACATTTACTAATGCAACAAGAACTGTTCCACCTATTATTGCAAAACGACCTAAAGTTTGCATTGTCGTATGCATTATTTTTACTTGATCTTTGCTATAATCTATACCTTGTTCATCTGTTAAGGGAACCGCCTCTACTGTCATTGCATCAGCAACTACATCTTGAACAACATACCCAACCGGAGCTAGAATTACACTTATAACAAACCAAGTCTCAACTGAAAAAATTTGAGACATTTCTTTTGTATGAATAATTAATCCATACATTATAAACAAACTTAACGCTATTAACGAAGCTCCGACATAGACCATATAATTTTTTCTTTCCCATATAAGATCAACGAGATGACCTAAGGGCATTTTTAATGCCCAAGGGATTCCTGCCCAAAATCCAAGACCTGCGAGGAATGCAGCAGATAAATTTAAATAATCTTTTACAAAAAAAGTCCCAACTATTCCTGTAAGACCTGAAATACCAGCAGCAACATAAACCATTAAGGGTGGCAAATAAGTCCATTTAAATTGACGTCCTAAATCTAAAAAAGTATCGTCTAAAAATTTAAGTAATCTATTCATAAAAATATTAAAATTAAAATTTAATGGCTTTAAATTTTAAGATCAAGACGGGGTTTCCAGAAAGGTCTGAAAAGCTCAATTTTTGGACATCTGTTCATCACAACTTTAAGTCCTGCGTCTTCGGCCAAACGGGCAGCTTCTTCACTTACAACTCCAATTTGTCCCCATAAGACTTTAGCATTAATAGCTATTGCCTCTTCAGCAACTTCGTAAAGATCTTCGGGTTTTCTAAATACTTCAACCATGTCAACAGTTCTATCGATTGATTTTAAATTTGGGTAAACTTTTAATCCTCTAATTTCAGTTACATCTGGACGTGGATTTACAGGGATCATGTCATAACCTGTTTCACTTAATACTCTAAGGACCCCGTAACTAAACTTGGTCTTATCTGGACTAGCGCCCACCATAGCAATAGTTTTAACTGAAGTTAAAATTTCTTTAATATAATCATCGCTATATGGCTCGCTGTGATTCATATGCTTCATTTTTTAGGTTTTTTTTGAGTAGCTATATCAGCTTTTAACTCATGAGGTGCAAGCGGGTCAAGAAAAGGATTTCGGTAAAGTTTGTCATGGCTTTCAACTCCTATTTCTATGGTACAGTCTGTTTTTGGACGCGCTACACATAATATTATATAGCCATCATTTATTTGCCGATTATTTAAAGCTACTTGAGAACGTTGATCCACTTCACCTTCAATTAATTTTGCAGCACAGGTAATACATCCGCCGTATTGACAACCATAAGGTAAATCTACTCCTTGTTCTCTTAATTCTTGAAGTAGAGACATTCGTCCTGAAACTTTGTAAACACTATTCTCACGGTTCGCTATTTTAATTTGCATTACAGCCAAATATCACTGGTACAATCTCCACCTGGATATCTGCTTTCATGACATCTGCTGGGACCATTAGGTTCTTTACCAAAGTCTACTATAAAATCCTTATTTATTTTCATTCCCCCATTTTCAACGTCACAATCAATCATTATCATTGCTCCGCCTTGCTTTCTGATATCTGGATAAAATTGATTATCCCAAGTAGAGAACAATGAAGTAGTTACGTACATGCGTTTTCCATCAAGCGACAATTGATACATTTGCGGACCACCTGCAATTTTTACTCCATTCACCTCTGGTGCTTTTCCTAAAAGTCCACCCATCCACACTTGCCCTGTCAACTTGGGCTTATGGGGATCAGAAATATCGTATTGTCTCATATCACCATGTAACCAATTATTTAAATAAAGATACTTATCGTCCATTGAAACCAATATCGCAGACATAACACCGGGAATTGGTATCGGCCAATCTGGATGAGGTTCGTTATCAACATCAATTATTTTTTCCCATTCCCACTTACCTTCTTTTGATTTCCAAAAATGAATTACGTTAGCGCTTAAAGCAGCACCACAAAATCCGTGACTACTATCAGGATTATGCATAAATTTTACTTCGAGGGGTATTAAGCCATCTTCTCCAAGATACATAGTCTCGACAGGTTCTTTTTTTTTAAAATCCCAAATATGCAGTCTACGTCCATATTTTAAATGTCCAACTTCTTCTAGATCAAAACCTGGCATGAAAGTATTTGGTGCTGCCCATTCAGAGCTAACCATTACGTTGTGTCTTGGTTGATACCAAAAATCATAACTAAATGGTATGTCACCCATAGAATTTTCCCATCTTCCAACAATTTCAAAATCTTTATTTAAATGCAAATATCCTCCAGGTGCTTCTCCTTTTGCATTTCCTAAAAATGAAATAATTATTTCTGACCCTAAGCAATGCACAGTATGCGGTCCAGATAAATTAGTTTTTGCTTTAATCTCTGAACCCTCAATGATTTTATGAATTTTTGGTGCAAAAGGATCTGAGGCAGTATCAATTATATGAATATTATTTGATCTTACTCCAGGAACTAAAAGATATTTTCTGCTCATCTCTGAGTCACTATGGCAAGAAGAGCAAGCGTTCCAACCCATGTGATGTAATTCATCTCCGATACCTGGCATCTCAAGCCGATGAATAACCTTAGAGTAATTCTGACTTTCAGGGTCAACATCAATAGTTGCTAAATAATCAGGTTTTTGTATTCCTGTTCCAGTGTAAATAGCTATTGTATATAAAAGTTTTTCACTTGGTGCCTTAATAGCAGCAGAAGGGCTAGCGTATCCAGGTCCACAACATGACTCGCTCATCGAAAAATCCTTTAAAAAGTTTAAAATAAAATTGATTTATTTTAAACTTTTGTTCAAACACATCAATATTTATTTATTTTTTATAATTTGATCTTCACAAAACTTTCTAGCTTCTTTTAAATCACTAATCTTAGAATCTGTTAGTTTCTGACTTGCGGCTAAGCAAGCATCGACAGCTCTTTTAAAATTATGATCTTTAAAAGTTAAAACTACATACATTCCCAAAAATATAAAAAAAACTATTAAAATATTTTTTTTATTTATCACTATTTATTTTTCCAAACTGGTTTTCTTTTTTCAAGAAACGCAGAAATTCCCTCTTTGGCATCAATCGCCATCATATTTAAAGTCATCATTTTACTTGTGTATGCATAAGCTTTTCTCAAAGGCATCTCTAATTGTTTGTAGAAAGTTTGTTTTCCTATTTTTATTGTTAGATTTGATTTAGATGCAATTTTTTTAGCTACTTTCAAGATTTCACTGTTTAATTTTGATTTGCTATAACAATCATTTATCAATCCAATTTCTTTCGCATAATGTGCAGAAATTGGATCTCCTGTAAGCAACATTTTCATCATAGGTTTTCGATTAATTTTTCTACTAACTGCAACCATCGGTGTGCTGCAAAATAATCCTATATTAACTCCAGGTGTTGCAAATAAAGCATCTTTGGAACTATATGCTAAATCACAACTTGCAACTAATTGACATCCTGCTGCAAAAGCTGCTCCATGAATTTTAGCAATTACTGGTTTTCTTCCTTCAACTATTTGGAGCATAACTTTAGAGCAAAGATTGAATAATTTTTGATACTTTTGTTTTATTTTTAATCCTTTTACTTCCTTCAAATTATGTCCTGCACTAAATCCTTTTCCTGCGCCTTCGAGGATAATAACTTTAACTTTTTTATCGGCATCTAATTTTTTTAAATTTTTTAATATGTCGCTAAGATTTTTAAATGATAATGAGTTATAAGTTTGTGGTTCATCGATTACAATTGATGAAATTTCGTTGTTAATTTTTTTTATTTTTATATTACTTGCCATTTAATCAGCCAACCCGTCAGATCTTTCCTGATTTCTTTCTATATGAATTGGCAAAATTTTACCATAAATAGCTTTTGAGTGTTCTGGTGTATTAACTCTCCATGGATCTAAAACATATGCTGGTATACACATGTATCTAGATTTTAAACCCTCAACCATGGTTACTCTATGAAGTGTAAATCTTCCTTTAAATATTTGTAAATCCCCAGGTTCTAATTTTAATTGTCTCACATTTTTTCTGTCTCCTTTTAATACTTTGTTAACTTCATTAAAGTTTTCATGCCCAGGTTTTCTAATGTTAGGACAATATTCAAAAATACCGCCTTTTTCAGGTTTCTGAATCATTATGCTTAAAGTAAATTCACAACTATCAAAATGCCATGGAAGAATTCCATCTGGTTTCATAATATTGTATGCGTGACATGCTAAAGGGTCCGCCCATCTATATATTGGAGAAATATCAAGACAAGCTGACGCAAAATTTAAAAGCTCATCTGTCTCATAAAGATATTTCATTTCAGAATTTTTTGAAAAACAATCAGAATTTAGATATCCATTGTATCTTTTCATAAAATTTCTTTTAGGGTGATCTGGTGGTAAACTAGGATCGTCTTTAGCATACAAATATGCATTAATATTCTCCTTTGACATGTAGACTTCATCAAGTTGTTTCTCTAATTCTGATTTCATCCTCTCCAAGGACGTAGGTAAAATAAAATTAGGGATTGTTGAGCAGCTAAATTGTTCTAACTCTAATTTACATTTTTGGATTAATTTTTGAATTACTTGAGAATTTAAATCATGAATTGGATACTTTTCAAGATCAACAACGGTTTTAAGTCTATCATCCATTAATTCTACTTTAGTTTACCTTCTTCTCTCATTTTTGCTCTAATTTTGGTTGCTGAAATTTTTTGAGTCTCTTCGTCCAGTACTATTTCCTCAATTTTGTAACCAACTCCCCTTCCATAGCAAATATTGGTAATATTCGGTACAAGTATAATTTTAAATCTCCCCTCATATTCAGGGTTTAATCTATCCTCAATATTTTTTTTGACAGTGTTAAAATCAAATGGATTGTCATCAACACCTTGTACATCTCTTATTTGAATACAAACTTGACCAGTTTTTTTTATTATTTCCTTAAATAATGTGAAATGGCCATCATGAAATGGTTGCCATCTTCCTAACATTTGTGCTGTTGGTTTTTTATTATCCCATTGATAAGTCATTTTTTATCTCCTCAGAAATTTTTAAAGCCCATTTTTTAGCATCTTTAGTAGTAACATGATAATTAAATGTTTTTGGCTTCACAAACATTTCATTAGTATCTTCAAAACGACCCTTATTTATTGTATCTACCCAAATTATACAATCTGAAGGAAATAGTTTTCTTGCTTCGGGTGTTGGGGCGATAAAATCAGCAATAACATAATGCCCCTGATCTTTTAATTTTAAAGAAAATTCAGCCATTCTTTTTGCTTGTCTAATTCTTCCTTCCATAGAAAAATCCCAATCATTAGCTTCTTTCCTAACCTCATCGGCATTTACTCTTTTTGCACTTAAAATAGGAGCTAGTTCATTTGCTAAAGTTGTTTTTCCTGCCCCTGGTAATCCCATTATTAAAATTATCTTCATTTAACTTTATATAATCCTAACCAAGCATTTACATTTTTACTGGCAATATAATTTGATTTAAAAAATTCTACTTCATGCCATTTGTTATTTTCTTTTAAATCAGATATTTTTTTATCAAATCCATAATCTTCATAAATTCCTTCGTTAATTGTAAAACAAATTAAACCACCTGGTTTTGTAATTCTAACAAACTCATCTAAAGCTATAGGTTTAACATGACCAAAAGTAAAAGTTCCAACACACATGACAACATCATATAAATTGCTTTCAATTTGTAATGGTTTATTTAAATCAGTCTTTTCTAATTTTTGATAAAGATCTTTTGGAATGCTATCTAACAAAGTTTGAGATAGATCCGCACCATGAAAATTTATAAATCCACTTTTTTTAAGCTTAATGCCAACTAGACCAGTTCCACAGCCTGCATCAAAGATTACTATATCTTTTTTTTTTTGATATCTAGATAAAGTTTCAACACATTCTTCAGGGCCAGTATAATTCCATTGTAACATATCTTTGTTGTATTTGTCTTTTTCTCCCCACTGATCATAATATTTCATGACCTCTTCGGTAGTTTTTAGTTTATATATTGGTATTTTATTCCCTACGTCTTTCTGAGACATGTTTTATTCTTTCATTTCAATAAATTATTTGCCACCCATTTATGAAAGTGGTGTGTTGCATTATCCATTACAGGTGAAAAATTTCCACCATTATAAGATGGTGATTTTCTTCCCATCTGCATTCCTTCTATAATATTTAAATCTTCTTTCTGTACATCTTTCCAAAGTTTAAAATTTTGCTCCCTAAGTGACTTATATTTTGCAGAATTCGCAGCGTCTTTACCAACGTAATAAATTTCCATATGCTCTTTAGTAGTATTATTACTAATTGGTTCAAGCCAATATGCATAAAAATGATCCTTGTGTATACCAAGCATAACGTTAGGAAATAGAGCGACGTATTCTGCAACATGTTCTTTATTTTTTGGCCAATTTGGGAAACTAGGTAAATTTAATTTTCCTTTAAACTTAGGATTATAAACAATTGTACCTTGGCCTGCAAAACGATTTGGTAATCCTTTTATATGATAATGATCCTTAATTTTTGAATAAGAATTTAATCCTGGATGAACCCATGGGAGATGGTAGCTTTCACAATAATTTTCAATTGCAAATTTCCAGTTAGTTTTTGCATTAAGATTAAAGTGACCGTAGTCTCTGGAAAAAACTATTAATTTCCTATCATTTTTGGGCCAAAATTTTTCCCACCTATCACTTAATGGTTTGATGTATGTATCAAAATCTAATTCATTATTATTTAAATTTACAAAAATTAAATCAAGCCAAACTTTTGATTTTATTTCTTTAAGATTACTTCTAGATTTATCAAATTTATTGCAATTATGCTTATTCATTCCTCCAATATGTGGTGTTGCTATTAATTTTCCATTGAAATCATACGACCATGAATGATAAGGACATCTTATCAGATTTTTAATTTTGCCTTCTTTCTGAATTATCTTGTATCCTCTGTGGCTACAAACGTTGTGATATACTCTAACTTTTTGGTTTCGATCTCTTAAAATAATTAAAGGAATTCCTAAGAGATCAAATGGTTTAATATCACCAATGTTAGGTACGGAGCTACCAATACCAATAACAATCCATTTGTTTTCAAAAATTTTTTTTCTTTCGATTATGAAATAATTTTTATTAACGTAACATTCGTTTGGTAAGCCATGAGCTTTTTCAATTGGCCGATTTACCATTCTAAGTTTTTTTAAATCTAACAATCTAAATAAATTCTTTTTTTTAACATTCATAAAGAATTCTTTTTACGTGAGATTGATTAAAAATGAAATTTGATTAAATTTTAATTAAAAACCTTCATATAATAATTTATTTGTAAAAAAGACTAAAAGCTTTCAACTCAAAGTTGAAATATATTTGCTTTTTTTATCTCCATGTGTTCTTAATTAAGTATTAACAATCATTGGGAGAAATAAATGAAAATTAAAAGAATACTAATTTCACTTGCTCTTGTTTTTGGTTTAACTTCATTTGGAAGTGTTGCCAATGCAGCTTGTGGAAATATAACTATTGCTAATATGAACTGGGCTTCTGCTAATTTTATGGCTGAAGTTGATAAAGTTATATTAGAAGAAGGATATGGATGTTCTGTTGAGCTTGTTCCAGGATCGACAATGCCTACATTTACATCTATGCAAGAAAAAGGTGAGCCAGATATAGCTCCAGAGTTTTGGGCAAATGCTGCGAAGGTAGAATTAGAAGCTGCTGTTGCTGAAGGAAAACTTCATTCAATAAACAAAGCTCCTATTACTGGGTTAGGTGAAGGTTGGTGGGTACTTCCTGCTACTTTAGAGAAACATCCAGAATTAACTACTGCTGATGCAATTCTAAAAAGACCTGACTTATTTCCTCATCCAGAAGATCCATCAAAAGGTGGATTTCATATTTGTCCTCCAGGATGGAACTGTGAATTAAGTAACAGAAATCATTTTAGAGCATGGGGAATGGAAGATAAAGGATGGATGATAGTTGAAACTGGTTCAGCTGCAGGACTTGATGGATCAATTGCAAAAGCTGCTGAAAGAGGAGAAAACTGGTTTGGTTATTATTGGTCTCCAACAGCAATAATCGGTAAGTACAACATGCAAGCTGTAGATATGGGTGAATATGCTGGTAAAGATAACTGGGATAATTGTTTATCAAAACCAGAACAAGAGTGTGCTAATCCATTAAAATCTTCATGGGTAAAATCTGAGGTTTACTCAGTTGCTACTGACAATTTCAAAAAAACTGCTGGTAAAGAAGGTATGAGTTATTTAGAAAAAAGAACTTATCCTGGTCCAGTTATGAATGGAATGTTAGTTTGGATGGGTGAAAACCAAGCTGAAGGTGCAGATGCTGCAATTGAATTCTTAAAAACACAGGAAGATGTGTGGACTAAGTGGGTTTCAAAATCGGCTGCTAAAAAAATAAAAAAAGCACTTTAATTAAATTAAATAATTGAACCCGTTTAATAACGGGTTCAATTAAGTTCAAAAATTTTATGGAATTCTTTAACAAAATACCTGTAATGGACAGAACAGCCTTGAGAGAGCTAAAAAAAAGTATTGATTTTAGTTTTAAGGAATTTTCTAGAGCTTACGGAGATGGAATAGAAGGTTTTTTTGATCCTCTTTTATATTTTTTAATTTGGTTAGAAAAACTATTGGTAAGTAGTCCTTGGCCTCTAGTTATAGGTATTTTTGCATTGCTAGCGTGGGTTGGTTCAAGAAGCATAAAGCTTGTGGTTGGGACTATAGTTTGTTTTATGGTTATTGGATATTTTGGTATGTGGAAAAATTGTATGGCTACTGTTGCTATAATTTCTGTATCAACGCTAGTTTGTATTGTGGTGGGTATACCGATTGGAGTATTAATGTCTAAATCGGCTAGAGCTGAAAAAACAATTTTGCCTGTATTAGATATGATGCAAACTATTCCTAGTTTTGTTTATTTAATTCCTATAATTATGCTGCTCGGTATTGGAAAGGTTCCTGGTTTACTGGCGGTATGTATTTATGCATTACCTCCAATTGTGAGACTTACAAACTTAGGTATTAGGGAAGTTGACAAAGAAACGCTAGAAGCAAGCGAGGCTTTTGGTGCAACCCCGATGCAGAAATTAAGATCTGTCCAAATTCCACTTTCTTTACCGACAATATTTGCTGGCATTAACCAGACAATTATGATGGCCTTAGCTATGGTTGTTATAGCATCGATGATAGGTGTCCGAGGATTAGGAGTGCCTATTTTACAAGCTATATCTAACCAATATCTTGCTCTTGGTTTAATGAATGGTTTGGCAATTGTTGCTCTTGCCATTATCTTTGACCGGGTGACGCAGCAGTACGGACAAAGAATACAAAAGCACAGAGGTCAACTTAAAAAATAAATCGTATACAATCGAATTTTCTAGACTCATATTTTAAAATCAATAAAGATCTAAATAAATGAATTTTTCATTAGAAATAGGTCCTAAAACTAATATTGAAACTTTACCACCAATAAGTGATATTTATATTACTATGTTACCTGGTGGAGATTATAAAGAAACAGCAGACAAGGCTGTTGAACTTGTCAAAAAAGGATTTAATCCAGTTCCTCATTTTCCAGCTAGATCAATGCAAAATGAAAAAGAGCTTAAAGATTATGTTGATAGATGTAAAGATGGTGGGGTTAAACAAGTTTTAATAATTGGTGGTGGAAGAGAACCTGCAGGAAAATTTGACAGTTCATTTCAACTTTTAGAGACAGGTTATTTTGAAAAAATGAAAATAGGAATAGCTGGACATCCTGAGGGGAGTCCTGATATATCCGATAGGGAATTAGAGACAGCTATGATAGATAAAAAGCCTTATGCTGATTATATAGTAACTCAATGGTTACTTGATCCTCAGCCTATTATAGATTTTATCTCTAAACAAAGCATACCAGTGCATGTAGGAATTACTGGGCCTTTAAAAATATCTAGCTTAATCAAATTTGCTAATATTGTGGGGGCAAAAAATTCTATTAATTTTCTTAAATCTAATTTTACTAAGGCGTTAGATTTATTGAAACCTAAAGACCCTAATGATTTAATTGGGAAAGTTAAATCGCATACTGATAACTTCCACATTTATACATTCGGCGGCTTGAAGGAAACTAACAAGTGGTTGAAGGAGAATAGTTATGTCTAATGAATTTGACTATACTAAATTAAAACATGTTACTTCTGTTGATCAATCAGACAGAGAAGTACCATATAATTTAAGACAAAGTGGGCCAACAAAAGTTGAAATGTTAATTTCAACAAGGGTAAGAAAGTCACCCTATTGGCATTTATCAATGCAGGCTGGTTGCTGGAGGGCAACTGTATATAATCGTATTTATCATCCAAGAGGTTATGTAAAACCTGAAGATGGTGGTGCGATGGTAGAATACGATGCAATTGTTAATCATGTAACTATGTGGAACGTTGCTGTTGAAAGGCAAATAAGAGTTAAGGGTCCAGATGCAGAAAAATTTACTGATTATGTAATTACTAGAGATGCTACTAAAATTTCTCCAATGAGAGCGAGATATGTAATTTTATGTAATGCCTATGGTGGAGTTTTAAATGACCCAATTCTTCTAAGAATTTCTGAAGATGAATTTTGGTTTTCATTGTCAGATTCTGATATTGGAATGTATTTACAAGGAGTGAATGCAGATGGAAGGTTTAATTGTACAGTTGAAGAGATAGATGCATGTCCAGTTCAAATTCAGGGACCAAAATCAAAAGCTTTAATGAAAGACCTTTGTGGAGATCAAGTAGACTTTGATAATATGCCTTTTTATGGATTGGCTGAAGCTAATGTAGGGGGAAGAAGTTGTGTGATTTCTCAATCTGGTTTCTCTGGAGAAGCCGGGTATGAAATATATTTAAGAGATGCAACTTTATATGCTGAAGATATGTGGAATGCTGTTCTAGATGCAGGAAAACAACATAGTCTTATGGTAATTGCGCCTGCACATCATCGAAGAATTCAAGCAGGTATACTTTCTTGGGGGCAAGACATGGACCAACAACACAATCCTTTTCAATGTAACTTGGGATATCAAGTTTCTTTATCTGGAAAAGGAGAATGGAATAAAAAGGGTGACTATGTTGGAAAAGCTGCTTTAGAAAAAATGAAAGCAGATCTCGTAGATGGAAAAAAGCCTTATAAATTACAATTAGTTGGGTTGGAATTTGGTGGTAAACCAATTGAAGATTACGCACCTGACTTTTGGCTGGTTTCTCCTGAAAGTGGCGGCGATCCTGTGGGGTTTATTACATCACCTTGGTATCATCCTGAAAAAAAACAAAACATTGCAATGGGATATGTCCCATTTGATGGAACACTTAATGCTAATGGCTTTCCAAAAGGTAAGGTTGGAACAAGGTTTAAAGTTCATTTGCCAGAGCAGTACTCTGAAAAAGCAGGAGTTCCAGTTGAAGCAGTTGTAGTTGATATTCCATTTAAAGAGTCTTTTAACGCAAATACAAGGGAAGTTGTAAAAGGCTAAAAACATTTTGGGGGAGCAAATTAAACTCCCCCCATAAAATCAATGACAAAAGGTTTTTTAATAGGAATTTGCGTTACGATTGCAATTGCATTAATAGTATTTCCCTTGATAGTCTCATATAAAGCACAAAAAAATAAAAAGAATAAAAATTAATGTTTGGTGAATTTTTAAATATAATCTTCAAATCAATAAAATTAGATAAGACTCTTTATTCAGATAATAAGAATTTTACAGAAGCTTCAATTTATTTTGCAGGTATTATAATGATTTTAGATGGTATAGCTGGTGCGGTTGCAGCAAATACAATAATTAAAACTGCAATTGCTATGTCTGGCATTACAGCAATAATTACTTGGCTTATTTGGGCAATTTTTATTTATGTTATAGGTGTAAAACTTTTTCCGGATAAACAAACAAAAGTTTCATTTAAAAAAGTTTTAACTGCAGTTGGTTATGCACATGCTCCAGGTCTGCTAAGATTTTTTGCAGTAACACCAGACTTAATGATACCAATAATCTTTCTTACACAATTTTGGATATTTGCTGGTTTAATTATTTCAACAAAACAAATTCTAAATCTAAAATCTAATTTTAAATCTTTTGGAATTATTCTTTTATCTTTCCTAATTATAGCATTTTTATCTATTTCATTTGTGATGAGTAGAATGAATATGCTTCCAGTTAGTCAAATAAGTTAAAGTGGAAAAATAGTTTTGGAAACCCTGCAAGATTTGCAAAGTTTAAAACCTGTCATTATCAGATTTTGAAAAACGCTTTCTTCCTCTTTTCTGCACTCATCACAGATATTATTAAAGTCGTTGCTAATTTTATTTTCATTATCTTTTTCTAAATCTTTAGTCATTATCTGTTAAACCCGCTCCTGCAGCACTTTTTTTCAAACTATCAGTTTCTTCTACAAAAGTATTCTCTGATAATTTATATAAACTTTCCCATTCATTTTCATTAAAATTATCCTTATTTTCAATAAAACTGATTTCTAAATTTTTAGAATTTTTGGGAAATTCTATATTTAAAAAATTTGAATAAATATTTACATTTAAATTCAATAAAATTTCTTTTTTATCAAATTTAACATTAATTTTTTTTCCAATAATTTCTGAAGATCTACTTAAAAATGATAAAAAAATAATTGGATAAGCAATATTTGTAAAATAAATTTTTTCATAATTTTCTAGTATTTTTAGTTGATCTAAAAAACTAATTCCTAAAATGATTGGGCAATATGGATTTGGAGAAGATGAATTTGACACATTTATTAAACTTAAATTCTCGTATGTATTATTTTCCTTATCACGAAAATAATAGTTTAAATGTTTAACACCAGGTAAACCAAACATCTCTAATTGTCTTATACATTTACCAATTTCTTCAGATTCGCCCCAAGAAAATCCAGCAGCTTTTGATGCTCTTTTAGCTGTAGTTTCAATTTCGCTTAAGGACTTCATTTTTTTAAATACTTGTCCTGTAGACCCACTGCTCGTCATAATTTTTTAATTCATCAGGTAGTGGTGCTCCTTGGAACATGCAAATTCTCAACCATTTGTCAGATCGTGGATCGAATTTCAAAGCCCCAAAAAATGACAGCTTTAACCTAAGCATATCTATGGGCATTATATTTTTACCAATGGTATTATCTTGTATCTCGGAGTATGGAAATTTTTCAACAATAAATGCTCTTCTAACAATATGTCTTAGCTTAGAATTTTTAGACAAAAATTCAGCAACCGTGGAACTATTTTTTGTATCTAATAATTTTTTATGCAGTTTTTTAACATCTCTAGCTATTGCAAGTGGTTGTTCTAATTCAGATCCTCCTTCTTCAAATCTATCAGCTAATCTAGGCTCCTCTTTATTCTTGGAAATAAACCAAAAATTTTGTGTATTTTGTTTCTTTTTAAAATTTATTTCTAAAATATTTGAATATTTTTTTTCAATAATATTAATTAAATCTTTGACTGTTCTGTTAGTTGGAATAGTGAAATATTTATCCTCCTCAGAACTCATCTGACTCACTAACGGATTAGTGATTTCATCATATGGTTCCATCATAATAGAAACCACATACTCAATACACTCCTCACATGCTTTCTCATCTAACCAAAGATATATTTGGTTAAAAGGATATTCGTCTTCAAAATCAAAATCATTATCGATAAAATGGATAAATTTTTTTATGTCTTTTAATAAATTTTTAATTTTATTTTGCTGATACTCACTATCAGTATTCCAGCTGGTAATATTTGTTATAGATTTTTTAATACAATCAATAAACAATACACTGTCTTTTTTCTTAACAATTTTTATTTCTCTTATTTTTTTTAAGGCAATCTCTCTACTCATTACCCAATTATTTAACAAGGTTGGGTGATTTACAATAAATGGAGCCATGCCTAATCCTGTAGAATTTCCAATACCTAAATTTTTACAAATCTTTCTATCTAATACAACAGCTTTACTGGGGTTTTTATGATGAGCGACATGGTTTACTTGATCAAATGTAAATTGTCTAACTAAATAAACAAGCATCATTTCCAATCTAAAAGGTCCATTTATTTCTTCTCTATTCTTAATTCTAAAACGATCTGCTAAGCCAAATTTTCCAGAACCATATACTGCGGTTGTTCTATACAAATATCCGACATTTGATAGTAACTCTAAATCTGGTTGTTTACCTTCACTTAATCTTTCAACTACATGATTGAACACTCGAACAGATTTATTTGCTCTAGATAATGTTAACTCTTTAAATGAAAGTCTGCCAACTTCCTGCCTGGGTACTTCATTTTTAAGTCTATCAATATCTTTTTGATTAGGAACACCATCATGTAGTGTAAATGCGGCATCCCATTTTGTTGCAATTACTCTATCTGATCTTTCGTCATCTTTAATTTTATTTGCAAAACAAACTAGTGAATAAGTTCTTTTATTTTTTCTAAAAGAGTAGACTGCTTCTCCATAACCAAATCTATCTAAATTAAATAAGTCTCTCTTATATTCCCAATCTTTAAATTCATTAAGAAAGCTTCTTAAAAAAGATAGTTTAGACTGATGAAATGATCCCAATCTTGATAGTCTCATTATCTTATTAGGATCTCTAAGTTGAACTTTCATGGCTAAATTAATTTATAGAAATTGTACCAGTTGTTTCCAAGTATTCCATTTATCTCTTCATCAGAAAATCCAACTTTTTTAAGTCCTTTGTCGATATTTGAAAAACCCCTCGCGTCTTCAAACCATTGAGGTTGTTTGGGAAAGCCAGGTTTATTTTTATTACCCTCACCAAAATTTGTACTTTTAGACCATGTTCCATTTCTCATCCATTCAACAACACTATCAGGCTGATTGAGGCAAAGATCAGATCCAATACCTATTTGTTTAGTGTTCATTATTTCAGCTGTCTTAGCAACCATCTCACAGAAGCTTTCAAGGGTACAATTTGTGTTATCTTTCAAATGATGAGGATATAAAGATAATCCAAGAATACCTCCGCTGTCACTTAAAATTTTTAATAAATCAGACGATTTGTTTCTTTTTGCAGGATGCCAAAAAAATGGATTGGCATGTGTTATTGCTATTGGTTTTTGACTTAATTCGATTGCTTCGATTGTACTTTTTTCAGCTGAATGTGACATGTCAATTACTACACCCACCCTATTCATTTCCTTTATGACTTCGCGTCCAAAATTAGTAACTCCACTATCTATATTTTCATAACAACCAGTAGCTAATAATGATTGGTTGTTATAAGTAAGCTGCATAAATCGGCAACCTAATTTATGTATTTTTTCAACTAATTTTATATCATCTTCTATAGGAGAACAATTTTGAAAACCAAAAAAAATTGCTGTTTTTTTTTCTTTATTTGCCTTTTCTATATCTTTGTAGTCCCAACCTTGGAATATTATATCTGAATTATCATTAAAAAGTTTTTCCCATTTTTTAATCTCAGTTAATAATTCATGGTAATCTTCATGATAGACTATCGTAACGTGAACAGCGTCAAGACCTGCGGATCTATTAAACTCGAAGGTTTCTCTTGACCAATTACAATATTGAAGATTATCAATTTTAAAATTCATATTAGTTTAACTCTAATCAATATGTTTTTAAATACTATTAATTTTATTGAAATTTTAAGATAATTTTGAAATAAACCAATTACTAATTTTCATGAAAAAAAATAAAAATATAAAAGTTTCAGTCGTTATGGGTAGTCAGTCTGATTATAAGACTATGAAGATGGCAGAAAAAACGCTTAAAAAAATTGGTGTTTCTTTTGAAACAAAAATTGTTTCAGCTCACAGAACTCCTAAGAGAATGTACGATTATGCTCTAAAAGTAGAACAAAATAATATAGGTGTAATTATAGCGGGCGCTGGAGGATCAGCACATTTGCCTGGTATGATTTCGGCACTTACCTCGTTGCCGGTTCTTGGTGTACCTATTGAAAGCAAAAAATTAAAAGGCTTAGATAGCCTTTTATCAATAGCTCAAATGCCAAAAGGAATACCTGTTGGAACACTTGCTATTGGTGAAGACGGTGCAGTTAATGCTGCATTACTAGCAGCCTCAATAATTGCAAACCAAAATCCATCTATTAAAAGGAAACTGAGTAACTGGAGATCTAGTCAAACTAAGTCAGTCAAAAAAAATCCTAAGTAAAATGTCTTATATTACTCTTGGCATTATAGGAGGTGGACAGCTTGGTAGTATGTTGGCAATTGCCGCAAAAAAATTAAATGTTAAAACTATAATTTTTTCTGACGATGCAGATGCCCCAGCTCGTAACTTTTGTAATCAATTTATTTCAGGAAATTATGATGATAAACAAAAAGTTACTGATTTTATTAATCGAGTTGATGTTGTAACCTACGAATTTGAAAATATACCTTTTGAAACTCTTAACGAAATAAACAAATTAAAACCTGTTTTGCCTAAACCTTCTGTTAATCGACTTATTCAACATCGATTGGCTGAAAAAGATTTTATAAATAAACTAAATATCAGAACTACAAGGTATGTATCAGTTGAAAAAAAGTCAGATATAGATGCTTTGGAAGATTTTTTACCGGGTATATTAAAGACTACAACACTCGGTTATGATGGAAAAGGACAATATCCAATAAATTCGACCGAAGAGTTAAATTCTATTAATATAGATTTTTCCAGTGGATATATTCTTGAGAAACTTGTTAAGCTAAAAAAAGAAATTTCAATAATTATAACCAGATTTAGTAATAATAAATACGAAATTTATGAGCCCATTGAGAATACTCATGAAGATCAAATATTAAAATATTCTAAAATACCTGCTGAAATAAATGAGAAAATTTTTAATCAATCTAAAGACTGGGCTATGCTGATTGCAGAAGAACTAAAATATGTGGGAACTATGTGTGTAGAGTTTTTTATTGATAGAAATGATAATTTATATGTAAACGAAGTTGCACCTAGAGTACATAACTCTGGCCATCTTACAATTAATTCATACAATGTAAGTCAATTTGAAAATCATGTTAGAGCAGTTTGTGGATTAGAGCAAATACCGTTAAAAAAAATTTCTAATGCAAAAATGATTAATTTAATAGGTGATCAGATAACTTCATATAGAAATTCTACTAAATCAAAAGATAATGAATTTTTTTTTGATTATTTAAAAAAAGAGATTAAAGAAAACAGAAAAATGGGTCATATCACAATATTAATTTAAATGTTTAAATCATTAGTTGATAATTTTGATAATCCTAAAGTTCATGAACTTCTTAGTAAACACTTTGTTGAACTTAAAGCAGCATCTCCAGAAGGTAGCGCTCATGTTTTAGATATTCCTGGTTTAAAAGTATCATCAATTAAATTTTGGAGCTTGTGGCAAAATGAAAACTTAATAGGGTGCGGTGCTCTTAAATTTCTAAATAAGGGTCATGGGGAATTTAAATCTATAAGGATTCATGATAATTTTAGAAATAAAGGGTATGGGGTCAATGTAATAAATCATTTAATAAATGAAGCTAAAAAACTAAATATTAAAAGACTAAGTATTGAAACAGGTGCTGGAGATTTTTTTTTACCAGCAAGGAAACTTTTTAAAAAATGTGAATTTAAAGAATGTCAGCCCTTTGCGCATTATAAAGATGATGTAAATTCTGTATATTTGACTAAAATTATTAACACAATTTAAAAATTTTATTAATTTATAACATATTTTGTTGACAAAACCCTTTAAAGTCTAAACAAAGCCAGGATTACTTAATTATAAGTAATAAATTAATATAACAAAAAGTAAGAAGATAAATATGAGTCTACAAGGAAAAGTAAAATGGTTCAATCCAACCAAAGGTTTTGGTTTTATTGAAAGAGAAGATAAAGAAAAAGATGTGTTTGTACATGTTTCAGCTGTAAGAGATGCAGGTATGAACGGTTTAGATGAGGGTCAAGCTTTGACTTTCGATGTTGAAGATGGTCCTAAAGGTCCTTCAGCAGTTAACTTAAAAACTGCATAATTTCACACTTCCTATTGGCTGAAATCATTAACTAAATTTTTTCTAATTTATATTTTTCAGCCAATACCGATTAATGAAAATCAACGTTTAAACACAATTATTAATTATAAAAATTGAAATCAAAGTTTATAAATTAATTAAAAATTATGATTGGAATTTTAGGTGGAATGGGAACTCAAGCAGGGCTTGATTTTTGTAATAAACTTGCAGTCCTGAATAGAGGAAAGATTGACCAAGAATATCCCTTATTTTTACTCTACAACAAATCTAATATTCCTGGTCGACCTGAATCAATTGGGTCTCAAACCAAAAATCTTTCTAATAAATCTACAAACAAGAAAAGTAGATTAAAATACGAAAGAGTTTTAAAAAGTTTACTTAAAGGTTGTAAACTACTAGAGAAAAATAAATGTAAATTTATTGTTATACCCTGTAATACTGCTCACTATTGGTATGATGATTTGCGAAGGAAGATAAATATTCCAATTATTAATATGCCTAAAGAAGTATTTGAATTTACAAAAAAAAAATGTAAGAAAAATTCGAAAATAGGACTTTTAGCAACAGAGGGTACTTTAAAAACTGGAATCTACAACGAGTTTTTTGATAAAGATTATAATCTTTTAAATCCTTCTGAAAATATTCAGAGAAACTCAGTTAACAAAGCAATTAAATTCGTAAAAATGGGAAATGTGCGGGCTGCCGAAAAAGCCATCAAACCTGCAATAAGCTATTTAATGGGTATGAAATGTAAAAAAATAATTTTAGGATGTACAGAACTTCCTATAGCAATATTTGCGTTTAAATCATTTAAAAATATAAAGTCCTCAAAATTATTTTTAGATCCTAATCTTATTTTGGCAGAGTCTGCAATGACAAAACATAAAAATTGAGTTATGCAGTCAAAGATTGAAAAGCCCTATGTGCTTAGAGTTGCTGAATTTATTTATTTTAAAATAATTGAAATTAAAAGCAAAAGCCCAGAAAGTAATAATATTCAAGCGTTTGAAATATTTATGACATCTAAAGAATACGAATTAATTAGCTCAGGTGAGTTTCATGATAAATGGTTTGATGAATTAAAAAAAAATAGCTTTGTTGATAAAATAACAGAAAAAAAAATAACTAGTGAAACTTTAAAATTATTGGAAGTACAAAGAGAGTCTATGATAAAACTTTTAATGAAAATTCCTAAACTCTATTATACTAAAAGTCATTTCCCACTAGAAATATCTCAAAGAGCCTTTGATCATCTTTGGCGGGTCTGTGAAAGTTACGAGATGTGGTGTAAGGAAACAAAGCAAGACAAACTAATAAAATTAAATATCTTAAATTAGTTAGATAACAATTTTTGTCTAGTGGTTTCTATTCTATTTTCTATTAATTGTTTTAATTTAACGTGAAATTTTTTTTCTTTATTTTTTTCATCAACTTTATCTTTAATATGGGTTATAACATCTTTACCAGTTTCATTTTTCAATGCTGTATTAGCCCCATATTGAAGACCTGCTTGAAATGCATTTCCTGTAGTAGCGACAGTTACTCCTGGTCCTAAGAGGGATGTTGTTTGAACACATCCTTCTAAAATTATTAAACTAAAAATTACAAAGAATATTTTAAATATTTTCATAAGAAAGTTATTTAATTAATACTTATTTAAGAATTCAACTCAAGATAGAATTGGTTCAAATTGAGCATTATTATTGAGACTATATTGAATAATTAACTATAAAACAAAAATGGTTAATGTTTTTCCATTTATCTTTATTCTACTATGGTCTTCTGCATTTATTACCACTAAACCAATTATAGATAATAGCGACCCCTTTTCAGCTCTTGCATTTAGATTTGCTATAGTTGCATTAGGTTTTTTTGTGTTTTCTATTTATTCTAAAAAAAAAATAATTGTTGATAGAAAAAACTTTTTTGAATCTTTTTTTAGTGGTGTTCTGTTTCATGGAGTTTACTTAGGAGGTGTTTTTTTTTCAATTTCAAAAGGAATGCCTACTGGGATTGCAGCACTAATAGTAACACTCCAACCCATACTTACAAACTCATTAAGTGGACCAATTTTAAATGAAAAAGTATCCATAAAACAATGGGTAGGTGTTCTTTTAGGTTTTTCAGGTGCAGTAATGGTTTTGGGTTTTGATATAGGTACTGAAATTCCAACTATTGGATTAGTTGCTACAATAGTTGCGTTAATAGCTATAACAACATCAACTATTTGGCAAAAAAAATTAAGTAATAATTTACCTTTATCAGTCAGTAATATGAACCAAGCTTTGGGAGGTTTTATTTTCCATATTATTATTGTTATTCTTTTTGCAGAACCTTACATAGATTTTTCAAAAACTTTTTTAATTGCAATGAGCCATCAAATTTTTTTAGTTTCCTTTGGTGCATTTACAATTTTAATGTTTTTGATTAAAAGAAATTCTGCAAGTAAAACAGTTTCTATTTTTTTTCTAATTCCACCTACTTCTGCTTTTATGGCTTGGCTATTTTTAAACGAAAGCCTAAGTAATTTAGATCTTTGTGGTTTTTTAATTGCATCAATCGGTGTTTATATTGCTACAAGAGATTAAATTATTTCCCTATATAGCCAAATTCTAGCGAAGAATCTGTTATTGAATGATAAATAGATTCACCAAAACTTCTTAGAGCAAAAATTCTAAATGTGTCAGGATTATCATTTATCATATCAACAATTATGGACATTCCATTAAATGTAGAACTCAGGCAATTATCTTTATAAAATTCATTAAAATTAAAAGGACATCCTTTTTTTAAAACTTCCTTTGCATCATCACCTTCCAACTCAATAATTGATTTTGAATGAGAAATATCAGTAATTGCAAAATCTTTCTCTTCAAACTTTTTGTCGATTTCAGAGACAACTTCTATTCGAGTTGTAATAACTAACCAATTTCTCGGTCCATTCCAAAGAATTCGGGTATTTTCATTGTTTTCCACTAATAGTGGTTTTGAACTTAAATTTAAATTATCTAATTTAATTTCTTCACATACAACATTAGAATTTTTATGTTGAACAATCTGAGTAATAAATACGTTTTTTATTTCTGAAATTTTAATTAAATCTTTTTCATTTTTTCCTTCATAATCTCCAAATTGTCCTTTTTGATGAACATTTTCTAAGGCTGATATTGAGCTCATGATCTAACTCTTTCTCCTTTTGGATCTACATAATGTGATGAAACAATTTCAACTGGAATTACTTTGTTTTTCAATGGAGACATAACGAATAATTTTTCTCCAATCATATTTTTTCCATCCTTTAAAATTGCAAGTGAAAAAGGATTGTCATGCTCTACACTCCAGCATGAGGCGGATATGTGTCCTAATTTTTTATTTGGTAATGGAGCCTTAGCATCTTTCACTAAATGTGATCCCTCTGGTATACTTGTTTTTTTATCTAGAGGGACTACTCCAACGATCTTTTGTCTATCATCAGAGGTAAAAGCTTCTCTATTTAATGATCTTTTTCCAATAAAATCTTTCTTTTTACTAATTAATCCCTCTAATGACGTATCATAGGAAATAGTTCTTCCATCAAGTTCTGAACCTGCCACATGGCCCATTTCGATCCTTAAAGTAGATAATGCCTCTGTTCCATAAGGTTGAACTTTAAACTCTTGACCTAGTTCAATTATTTTTTCCCACATAAAGTTTCCATTGTTAGACTCTACATTTACCTCGTACGCTAATTCACCTGAAAATGAGATTCTAAAAATTCTAGCTTTAACCCCAAACAAATCTGACTCTAAGTAGCCCATGAAAGGTAGTCCTTCGTTTGAAACATCATTATTAGGAAATAATTTTTCTAATAATTTTCTCGATTTTGGTCCTGCAATTGCCGCACCAGCCCATTGTTCAGTTGTAGAAACTACATTAACATTCAATTCTGGCCAAACAAGTTGCAGATAATATTCTAAATGTGAAAGGACATTTGCGGCTTGTGCTGTAGTAGTTGTCATATGGTAATGATTTTCAGAAACCCTCGTTGTTGTTCCATCGTCCATAACTATTCCGTCTTCTCTAAGCATCACTCCATATCTTGCTTTACCAACTGGCAACTTTAACCAAGCATTTGTGTAAACTCTATTTAACAGTTCTGCTGAATCAGGACCTTTGATGTCAATTTTTCCTAAAGTGGTAACATCACAAACACCAACATTCATTCTAACATTTTTGGCTTCTCGTTTTGATGCCTCAAAAAGATTTTCTTTACCTTGCTTATAATATCTTGGTCTTAACCAAACTCCAGCATCGACAAATACAGCATTATTTTTTTCATGCCATGAATGCATAGGAGATTTACGTATAGGTTTGGAATGCTTTCCAACTTCTCTTCCTACAATTGCTCCAATAGATATTGGAGTGTATGGAGGTCTAAAAGTAGTATGACCTACTGCAGGTACAACTTTATTTTCAATATCAGAAACTAATTGTAGTCCATTCAAATTGCTTGTTTTACCTTGATCAGTTGCCATCCCTAGAGTTGTGTATCTTTTAACATGCTCTATTGATCTATACCCTTCTTTTAAAGCTATTTCGATATCTGAAACAGCAACATCATTTTGAAAATCTAAAAATCTCTTATAACTTTTTCCTTTAGGCAAAGGCACACACCAAAACTTGTCATGTTGAGAAGATTTTTTCTCAACAACATTAGGAAATGAAATTTTATTATCATTATTTGTTATTTTTTTTGACAAATCTTGTCCAGCTGTGAATGAACTTTTTAAAGTTTCTTCTAGTGTAAAAGTTCCATTAGCAGCACCTAAAGTTCTTTCATTCTGCTTAGATGTCCCAGGCACAAAAGCATCAATTTCTTCCTTAAATTTAGTTTTATTACCCGATTGGGAGGCTAAATGAATAGTTGGTGTCCAGAAACCAGAGACACAAATACAATCACACTTAATATTTTCAACTGTACCAAGTTGCTTTTTATCATCAGAAATTTTTGCGATATCTGCTGAACTTACTTTTTTATATCCTTGTGCTGCAACAACAACATATGAAAATTTTATTTTAATACCCTGGTTTATTGCTTCATCAATGATTTCTGATTGTGGATTTACTCTTGTATCTAAAATAATTGGATTAATTCCATTTTTCTTAAATTCGATTGCTGTTTCATATCCACTATCATTATTTGTAAAAACTAGTGGATTTTTACCAACCAAAACACCGTATACTTTTAAATATTCTTTAGCCGCTGAGGACAACATAACGCCAGGAGTATCATTATTCCCAAAAACTATTGGTCTTTCAATTGATCCTGAGGAAATTAAAACCTCTTTTGCCCTAATATACCAAAGTCTTTGTTTTGGATGGTGTTTTTTTGTTTTTGGAAGATGGTCGCTTACTTTTTCTGACATCACCAACATATTATGATCATAATACCCAAAAACTTGAGATCTATTTTTAACAACCACATTTGGCATTTCATTTAATTCGGAAATAATACTATTTGCCCAATCCTCACCTGATTGATTTCCAATATTTACATCGCTAGTTAATAAAGATCCTCCAAATCTTGGTTTGTCCTCAGCTAGAATAACTCTCGCGCCATTTTTTGCTGCTGCATAAGCACTTGCTAAACCTGATGGACCCGAACCAGTAATTAATAAATCACAATATTCATATTTATGCTCGTATCTTTCTTTGTCATGTTTGGTTGATGCAACACCTAATCCTGCAGCTTTCCTGATAAATGGTTCATAAATTCGATACCAAAAACTTTTAGGCCACATAAAGGTCTTGTAATAAAAGCCCGCAGGTAAAAAAATTTTTAAAAAGTTATTAATTGCACCAATATCAAAGTTAACACTGGGCCAACAATTTACACTTTTAGCCTCCAGTCCTTCAAAAAGTTCTTGCTCCGTAGCTTTTATATTTGGTTCAGTTTCGTTATTTCTATAAAGCTGAACGATAGCATAAGGCTCATCTACGCCAGCTCCAAAAAACCCTCTTGGTCTGTGATATTTAAAGCTTCTACCCACCAAATGAATTCCATTAGCAATTAAAGCAGATGCTAAAGTATCTCCTTCATATCCATAGTATGTTTTTCCGTTAAATTTGAATGATAATTTTTTATCTCTATTAATTAGTCCACCATTTTCTAATCTAAATTTTTGAACCATTAAGAAATTACCTCATCTGCTTTATAAGTATTAAATATTTCGTGAGTTGCTGTGTCTCTCTCAACCTTAATCCATTGTCTACATCCAGCTAGATGGTGCCATAACTCTAAGTGCTTACCTCTTAAACTTTTTCGATTATAAACAAAATTATCCCATTCTTCATCTGAGATTTCTTTATTAAGCTCGGGTCTTTTAACGCTAGCATCACCACCATAAGAAAATTCATTTTGTGATCTCATCCCACAATACGGACATTTAATATAAAGCATTTAAGATATCCAAGTCTTCGTGCCAAGTCCTTTTTCATCAATTAAATGACCAGTGCTAAATCGATTTAAACTAAATCCTGCATTTAATTCATGAACCCTGTCTTGAGCGATTGTGTGTGCGAACGTCCACCCAGAGGCAGGTGTTGCTTTAAAACCACCATAACACCAACCGCAGTTCAAATATAAACCATCAATATGTGTTTTATCAATAATTGGGGATCCATCCATTGACATATCCATTATACCTCCCCAAGTTCGAAGCATTTTTAATTTACTTAAAAAAGGCATCATTGCAATTCCTTCTGTCAAAACATGTTGAAGAGTTGGTAAATTTCCTCTTTGAGCATAACTGTTATATCCATCTAGGTCGCCGCCCATTACCATTTCTCCTTTATCTGATTGGCTTATATAAAAGTGACCTGCTCCAAAAGTTACAACCCTATCTAAAATTGGTTTGACAGGTTCAGATACACATGCTTGGAGAAGATGCGTTTCTATGGGCAAAGTCATATTTAACTTTTCAGCTAAAATATTTGTACTACCCGCAACACATAAACCAACTTTTTTTGTTTTTATATTTCCACGAGAAGTTCTTATTCCATTGATCTTACCTGCAGCTACATCAAAACCTGTTACTTCGCAATTTTGAATTATATCAACTCCCATAGAGTCAGCTTGACGTGCGTATCCCCAAGCAACTGCATCATGTCTTGCTGTTCCAGCACTTGGCTGCATTAATCCACCAAAAATTGGAAACCTAACATTTTCTGAAAAATCTGCCATCGGTATTATTTCTTTTACTTGTTCACGGTTTAACAAAACAGCATCAATTCCGTTTAATCTCATTGAATTGCCTCTTCTGGCGTAAGCATTCATTTGTGCATCAGAGTGTGCAAGATTAATAATTCCTCTTGGAGAGAACATCACATTATAATTTAAATCTTGACTCATTTTTCTCCATAGGTTCATTCCAAACTCGCTGAAGAGAGCATTCTCATCATGCATATAGTTTGACCTAATTATCGTTGTATTCCTTCCAACGTTACCACCACCTATCCAACCCTTTTCGATAATTGCTACTTTTGTAATATTATGCTCTTTTGCAAGATAATATGCAGTGGCAAGTCCATGGCCTCCACCACCAATAATAACTACATCATATTCTTCTTTTGGAGTTGGATCCTTCCAAGCTAAATCCCAGTTTTCATGATTAGAAAATGCGTTTTTAATTAAATTAAATATGGAGTATTTTTGCATTTTTTAATTTTATAACAAAGAATATAAATAGTTCTTATTTTTTTTATATATATTTTTTAGAAGTTTCCAAATATGACAAAAAAGGATAAGAAGTCTGCAACGATAACATATAATTTATAGGATTAATAATGAGTGATGTTAAATCAGATATTCAAATAGCTCGAGAAGCAAAAATGCAGCCTATAAATGAGGTATTAGCAAAGATAAATGTTCCAGACGAGAGTACTGCTTTCAGTCCAATGGGACGACACATTGCAAAAATTAACCTGGAGTATTTAGATACATTAAAAGATAAACCAGAAGGTAAATTAATTTTAGTCACTGCAATTACACCTACACCTGCTGGTGAGGGAAAAACCACTACTTCAGTTGGTTTAAATGATGGATTAAATAAAATTGGAAAAAAATCTATAGTTTGTTTAAGAGAGCCAAGTCTTGGACCTTCATTTGGGATGAAAGGTGGTGCTGCTGGAGGAGGTTATGCTCAAGTTGTTCCCATGGAACAAATTAATTTACATTTTACTGGAGATTTTCATGCAATTACTTCAGCTCATAATCTATTATCAGCATTAATCGACAATCATATCTATTGGGGTAACAAATTAGATATAGATGTAAGACGGATTGTTTGGAAAAGAGTTATGGATATGAACGACCGTTCATTAAGATCAATAAATATAAATTTAGGAGGAGTAGCAAATGGTTTTCCTAGAGAAGACGGATTTGATATTACAGTTGCTTCAGAAATCATGGCAATTTTCTGCTTATCAAATGATTTGGAAGATTTAGAAAAAAGAATTGGTAATATAACAATTGCTTATACGAGAGATAAGAAACCAGTTTATGCGAAAGACTTGAAAGCACATGGTCCAATGACTGTATTATTAAAAGATGCGATTAGACCAAATGTAACTCAAACATTAGAAAATAATCCTGCGATTATTCATGGTGGTCCTTTTGCAAATATTGCACATGGATGTAACTCAGTTATAGCTACTAAAACTGGATTAAAACTCGCAGACTATGTTGTAACAGAAGCAGGTTTTGGCGCTGACCTTGGAGCAGAAAAGTTTTTAGATATTAAATGCAGAAAATCTAATTTGAAACCGAGTTGTGTTGTCATCGTAGCAACAATTAGAGCTTTAAAAATGCATGGTGGTGTTGCAAAAGATGACTTAAAAAATGAAAATGTTGATGCTTTGAAAAAAGGTCTAGTGAACCTTGAAAGACACATAGAAAACGTGAAAAAATTTGGATTACCTGTTGCGATTGCAGTTAATCATTTTATTAAAGACACAGATAGTGAAGTTAAAGCTCTAATTGATTTTTGTGAAAACCTAGGAGTTAAAGCAAGTTTATGCACACACTGGGCAAATGGTGGTGAAGGAACAAAAGAATTAGCAGGGCATGTTGCTGATTTGTGTGAAAAAAAAGATGCTAAGTTTAATTTTCTTTATGAAAGTAAAACGCCTCTATTTAAAAAAATAGAAACGATTGCAAAAGAAATTTATAGAGCTGATGAAGTAATTGCTGATACAAAAATAAGAGACCAATTAAAAAGTTTTGAAGAAGCAGGTTATGGAGAATTGCCGATTTGTGTAGCAAAAACACAGTACAGTTTTTCAACTGATCCAAATCTTAAAGGTGCACCAACAGGACATGTTTTGCCTGTAAGAGAAATAAGACTTTCGTCGGGTGCAGAATTTATTGTTGTTGTTTGTGGAGCAATTATGACTATGCCAGGACTACCTCGAGTACCTGCAGCTGACTCAATTAAATTAAATAATAATGGTGAAATTGAAGGTTTATTTTAAAAAAGTTAACTAAATAAAATCAAGCCAATTTCGTAATTCCCTCATTCTTAGATCTTTATTTGAAACCTTAATTTCATCTTTAATTGTTTGAATATATACATTCATATCTTCTTCATTTTTAAAAGACTCATTTAAAAGTAATCGCTCTTTTCTAAAATTAATCAGGGTTATCATTTTTTCATACATTATTTCTGGGTGATATTGAATTCCCCAAATATTACTTGCATCTGTTTTAAAACTCATGCCCATTACTTTATTAACTTTATTCGAAGAGAGTAGAATTGAATTTTTTGGCAAAGTTACGACTTCGTCGTAATTAAATGCAGGTGTATTAAAGTTTTGGTTTTTGTCTTTATACAATAGATGTTTTAATCCATCTGAATTAATTATTATTTCATGAGCAATACCTCTATGAGCACCATTGTTACCTTTTTTAACATCTCCTCCCGCTGCCGTCACAGCTACCTGTAATCCCCAGCAAATTGCTAAAATATTTTTAACTTTCTTTTGGCATTCTCTCATAAAATCTATTTGTCTTCTTATCTCTATGGTGTCACTATAAATATTTAAGCTACTTCCACCCCAAATTAACCCATCATACTTATCTAAATCTTTTACCTTTTCAAAAATATCTTTATCAGATGATGGATTGACAGAGTCTATTGCTAAATTATTTGTAAAATAATCAATACTCTCTCTTAAGCTTTCAGTGTGTGTTTTAATTCCATTATCTGTAAACTCTTGGTTTACCTCCCTTAGATTTCCTTCAACTAGTAATATTTTTTTCATTAAAAAAGTTTTCCAGAAATACTATGCTCGTACATAGTTTTAATATAATTTATGTTTAATTTTTTTGGATTGCCATTGGTGGATGGATCATCGAATGCCATTTTTGACAATATATCTAAATCGATTTTATCGATATCAATAACATCTGATAATTTATGGGGTATGTTTAATTCTTCTCGTAAATTCATTATCCATTTAACAAAGTTTTCAAAAGATTTTTCTATACCAATATAATCACAGATCGAAATTATTTTATTTGATATTTCATTTTTATTAAAAGTTAATACATACGGCATAAAAATTGCATTTGACAAGCCATGATGAATATTAAATTGTGCATTAACCGGGTGACTTAGAGAATGTATAGCACCCAAGCCCTTTTGAAATGCAGTAGAACCCATAGTTGATGCAACAAGCATGTTTAGTCTTGCATCAATGTTTTTGCCATTTTTAACTACTTCACTTAAAGATCTCTTAATTAATCTCATTCCTTCCAAAGCAATACCGTCAGCCATAGGATGAAATCCTGGTGCACAAAATGCCTCTAAATTATGAGCTAATGCATCCATGCCTGTAGTAGCTGTTAACCTTGGAGGAAGATCTATTGTAAGAAAAGGATCTAAAATTACAATTGAAGGTAATATTTTTGGGTGAAAAATTATTTTTTTTATTCCAGTATCTTTGTTAATTATTGCTGAAGCTCTACCTGTTTCTGATCCAGTTCCTGCTGTAGTAGGTATGGCTATAATTTTTGAAATTTTTGAACTATCAGCTCTTGTCCAGTAATCTCCTATATCCTCAAAATCCCAAATAGGTCTTTTTTGACCACACATAAAAGCTATTGCTTTTCCGACATCAATTGCACTTCCGCCGCCAAATGCTATAACCCCATCACATTGTGATTGATTGTAATTTTTAACTCCATCTTCAACATTTTCACCAAATGGATTTCCTGAAAAATTTGAAAATACTACGAGATCATTAAATTCTTTATTTAAATTTATTAATATTTTATTAGTCATATCTAAATTTATTAGGTCTTTGTCTGTGACAAACAGTGGGTTTGAAATCCCAAGTTGTTTACAAGCTTTAGATATATCTTCAACCCTGTTTTCACCTACCCACATCGAAGTTGGATAATTCCAATTAATTTTCATATCAAAAAATAATTTTTAATTTTCTTATTTTATTAGTAAGATATATTTATAGAATTATTAAAGATAGGGAAATTAAATGTCAAAAATTGCAATAATAGGCGCAGGCCCATGTGGTTTATCAATGTTAAGAGCTTTCGAGCATCTGGAGGCTAAGGGTGAAAAAATTCCAGAAATAATTTGTTTTGAAAAACAAGAAAATTGGGGAGGCCTTTGGAATTACAGCTGGAGAACTGGTTCAGATCAATATGGAGATCCTGTTCCAAATAGTATGTATAGATACTTGTGGTCAAATGGACCAAAAGAGTGTTTGGAATTTGCTGATTACTCATTTGATGAACATTTTGGGAAGCCAATCCCCTCTTTTCCACCTAGAGAAGTTCTTCACGATTATATTATAGGTAGAGTAAACAAAGGAAATTTAAAAAATAAGATAAAATTTAATACAAGAGTTATAAACACTACATTCAGAAATAATAAATTTGAACTAAGTTATCAAGATAAAGCAAATAATAAAATTTTGGTAGACAGTTTTGATTTTGTTGTCATATCTACTGGACACTTTTCTGTACCATTCATTCCAGAATATAAAGGGATGAATTCTTTTCCTGGAAGAATAATGCACTCTCATGATTTTAGAGACGCAGAAGAATTCAGAAATAAAAATGTAATAGTTCTAGGAAGCAGTTATTCAGCTGAAGATGTTGCTCTGCAATGTAATAAATATGGAGCTAAAAGTGTGACTATTGGATATAGAAATAATGCAATGGGTTTTAAATGGCCGAAAGGAATGAAGGAAGTTCATTATTTAGACAGACTTGAAGGTAAAAAAGCAATTTTTAAAGATGGTACCGAACAAGATGCTGATGTTATTATTTTATGTACCGGTTATCTTCATCATTTTCCATTCTTAAATGAGGATTTGCAGTTAAAAACGCATAACAGATTATATCCCCCTAAATTATACAAAGGTGTTGTTTGGCAAAACAACCATAAACTTTTATATCTTGGAATGCAGGATCAATTTCATACCTTCAATATGTTTGACTGCCAAGCTTGGTATGCAAGAGATGTAATCATAGGTAAAATTAAAATGCCTAGCGATGACGAAATAGAAAAAGATATAAGTAAATGGGTTGCAATGGAAGAAAAACTGGAAAATCCAGATCAAATGATTGACTTCCAAACAGAATATACAAAAGAACTCCATAGTATGTCAGATTATCCAAAAATAGATTTTGAATTAATCAGAGAAAATTTTAAAGAATGGGAGCACCATAAGGTGGAAGATATACTTACATATAGAAATAAATCTTTTTCTTCACCTGTCACTGGCTCCGTTGCACCAATCCATCATACACCATGGGAAAAGGCAATGGATGACACGATGAAAACATTTCTTAATAAATAAAATTAATAATTTATTTTTAATTTATTATTTTTGGTAATTGCTTTTAATAAAGCAATCATCAAAGGTATTTTTTTATTACTCATTTTTTTAAATACATAAGGTGCTATTTCAAAAGCAAGATCTGCACCCTCAATCGTATCTTCTCTCATAAGTCTATTTTTTGCTTGTTTAAATGTAATTCCTTTACCCAAATATTCTCCCATCTTACTATTTCGGCCACCTACTGCGCTTACATATAAGTCCCCAATTCCTGCAAGCCCATAGACTGTTTCTTTTTTCCCTTTAAAAAATTTAATTAAATATTCCATTTCCTCAACTGATTTTCTAAATAAAGCTGATGAAGTATTATTTCCTTGTCCTGACCCAATTATCATTGAGTAAATATTTTTAATTGCAGATGAGAACTCTACACCTTTAACATCAGTAGAATATTCTGTTCTATAAAAATTTGTAGAAATTATATTACCAATATTCTTTGCAATTTTTATGTTTTGATTTGCCACTACTGTATAACTCTTAATTTTTCTTGACAGTTCTTTTGCCAAACATGGTCCCTTCAAAACTGAAATATTTAATTTTTTATTACTTTTTTTTAGTTGCTCAGACATTGTGATAATTTTATTTTTATCTAACTTCAAACCTTTTGTTAGAACTAATATGGGAGTGGTTTTCTTAAAATTTTTTAAATATTTACCAATTGAATCTATTCCAATGGAGCTTACTGCGATAACAATTAGGTCCCATTTAGTAGATAAAATATCCAATGAAAATTTTTTTATAACTAACTTTTTTGGTAAATTTATTTTTAAAACTGGATGAAACTTTTTTTTTAAACTTAGTATTTTCAATAGCTTCAAATTATAAGGTTCGGTAAGTGTTACTTTGTGATTATTATCTATTAGGGGAATAGAAAATGCTGCTCCCATTGCTCCTGAACCAATAATTAATATTTTTTTCATATTTTAAGTTAAGCTAAGGTTCTTTTTATTGCTAAATTCCAACCTTTAATCAAATTGTTTCTGGTTACCTTGTTGATTTTTGGCTTAAAATTTCTATCTTTTTTCCACAAATAAGTAATTTCTTTTAGTGATTTGAATACACCTGATTGGTAACCTGCAAATAATGCAACTCCTAGAGCTGTAGTTTCTAGAACCTTGGGTCTTATAACCTGAATATCTATTATATCTGACAAAAATTGAGAAAACCAATTATTGACTACCATACCACCATCTATTTTAATAATTTTTGGTTTTAAACCATCTTTATTCATTGAACTAAATAAATCGTAACTTTGATAAGCAACAGACTCTATGGTTGCTCTAACTAAATTTTTCCAGTCACTATCTCTTGTTAATCCTGTAATTAACCCTCTTGCATCGGATCTCCAATATGGGGCACCTATGCCACTAAAAGCAGGAACAATATACACTCCATTATTGGTCTTTGTAGATTTAGCTATTTTTTCTGTTTCATAGGCATTATTTATTAATTTAATTTTATCTCTTAGCCATTGAATGCCTGCGCCTGCAATAAATATAGAGCCTTCTAGTGCATATGTATTCTTACCATTTAACCTATAACAAATAGTCGTTAATAATTTATTTTTTGAATTGATTTTGTTAGATCCTGTATTCATTATAACAAAAGCACCTGTGCCATAGGTACTTTTTATGGAACCTTTTTCAAAACATACTTGACCAACTGCTGCTGCTTGTTGATCTCCTAAAACAGCAGAGATCGGAATTTTCTTCCCAGTAATTTTTATATCAGTGAAACCAAAATTATCTGCAGAATTTTTAACATCAGGTAAAATTTTTTTAGGAATTTTTAATTTTTCAATGATTTCATTGTCCCATTTGTTATTATTAATATTATAAAGCATAGTCCTACTAGCATTTGTTGCATCTGTTACATGTTGTTTGCCATTAGTAAGTTTCCATATTAAATAAGTATCGACTGTACCAAAAAGTAAATTATTAGATTTTATTAAACTTTTGGTTTCTGGAACATTATCTAAAATCCATTTTATTTTGGTAGCTGAAAAATATGGATCTATAAATAAACCAGTTTTTTTTCTAAATTTTTTTTCATAATTTTTATTTTTTAATTTATTGCAATATTTCTCTGTTCTTCTATCCTGCCAAACAATTGCATTGTATACTGGCTTTCCATTCTTTTTATTCCAAATAATAGTAGTCTCTCTTTGATTGGTAATACCAATACTAATAATTTTTCCATTAAGTTTAGAGGCTTTCTTTATAACATTTTTCAAAGCCTTAATTGTAGTCAGCCATATTTCTCTAGGATTGTGCTCAACCCAACCGTTTTTTGGAAAATATTGTTTAAATTCAAATTGAGATTTGAAAACTATTTTAGCCTTGTTATCGAAAAGAATTACTCTTGATGAAGTTGTGCCCTGGTCTATCGAAATAATAAACTTTTTCAAAATTTTAAGCTATGCCAAGATGTTTTTTTCTTTTGCCCACCCAAGTTCTGATTAAATTATCAAATATTAAACCTATGAAAGCAACACAAATACCTAGTGTTAGTCCAATACCAGCTCCATTTTTATCAGATAAAGCCTTCAAGATATATTGTCCTAAGTCTTCTGTTCCAATAAAAGCACCAATAATGACCATAAATAAAGCGAAAACAATCGTCTGATTTAAACCAAGCATCATATGAGGAAAAGCTAATGGGAACTCTATTTTTGTTAACCTTTGAAATTTATTTACACCAGACATTGTTGCGGCTTCATGTAAACCTATCGGAACACTTCTAAGGCCCTCAATTGTATATCTAGTTGCAGGTATCGTTGCATAAACGATTACAGCAATCAGTACTGAAGTATCGGTTATTCCAAATAGCATCATAACTGGGATCAAGTATACAAAGGATGGGAAAGTTTGAAATATATCACAAACACCTAACATAAATCTTGCTGCACTCTTGCTTTGAAAGCATAGGGTTCCAACAGTAAAACCAATCAAGCAAGAAATAATTACACCAAAGGTTGCCATGTAAGTAGTTACTAATGCTCTATCCCACCAAGGACTTAAGGCTATAAACAAAGTTAAGCCACACACGACTAATGCTGATCTAATTCCACCAATTAAATAACCAGCTCCAACTACTAAAACAATTGTAGCAACAGCAGGCATTCTTAAATATAGCGCTCGCATTGGCTGTAACACTTCTTGAATTAACCATGTGTTAAATGCTTTTATATAAACAAAAAATGTATCAAAGATCCAATCAACTCCTTTATTCCAAAAATCCGCCGTTGATATTCCTTTATTATGTGGAATTTCAAACAAATAATTGAATGTTCCTTTAAATAAAAAAGTTCCTATATAAGCAAGAATAATTCCTATAATAAATGCTCCAATAAAAAATATAGTATTTTTATTTCTTTCAAAGAATGTAAGATTTCCAAAATAGTCTGTTTGTTTATTTGCCCATGCCAAAGACATTTTATCTAATAATATTGCGATCAGACTAATACATAAACCCGCTTCTAAAGCTAATCCAATATTAAGCTGATTAAGAGCTAATAATAAATTAAAACCTAAACCCTTAGCTCCAATAAAAGCTGAGATAACTGCCATTGAAAAACACACCATTATTACCTGGTTAACTCCAATCAGTATATCTCTTCTAGCTGTAGGAATTAATACTTTAAACATTAGTTGCCAGTTATTGCATCCGCTCATCCTACCTGCTTCAATTACCTCTGGAGGTATAGCTCTTAAACCTAATAAAGTTAACAATATCATCGGTGGAATAGCGACTATCATAGTGATAATGACTGCTGCATGATCACCAACTCCAAATAAAACAAGTGCAGGAACAAGAACTGCATATTGTGGCATGGTCTGCATAACTAAAAGTATTGGATATAAAGCTTTTTCAACTCGTTTACTTTTAAATGCAGATATACCCAGACCTAGTCCAAATATAAATGACAATGGTGCAGCAACTAATATAAATGAAAGAGTTTGCATTGATGGTTTCCACTGACCAAAAATAGAAATGTAAACCATGGTCAAACCAGCGAAAATGGCCAAACCTTTACCGCTCAGCTTGTAAGATAATATTGTGGCACCTGCAGCAACAATAGTCCATGGTAAACCTGGTAATTCTGCCCATGGATTAGCATCAATAAAATCCCAACTTGTAAATGCAACAATAGTTTCTAGTCCGCCTAATAAAATCTCTCTAATTAACTCAATTATAAAAGTCATGAAACCTGTTAAATTTCTACTAATTTGTAAGAGAAGAGGTCTAGTTTTAAATTCTTGTGTGTCTTCATTCCAAAACTCCATAGGCATCCAGTCGTTCATTAAGAAAAACAGTGAGTCATTTATCCAGATAGGCAACCATCCAAGCAATGGAGGTAATCTCCAGAATACATCAAAAGCATAGTATCTTACCTCTTTACCTGCAAAAACAAAGGTACTTTGGTTAGGGTCTTTGATAAACTCTGCCTGACCTCTTATAAATTTATATGTTTCTGGGACTTCGATTGAAAAACATAAGGCAAAAAAAACAACTAATAAAAACAACCATTGAAATATCTTTGGGTTTTTTTTTAAAAATTCCATAGGTTAATTTCCATTTTTTCCTTCCACCAAAGACTGTATTGATTATCTTTGTAGGATTAATAGAGCCTATAATTTTATTATTACTATCTATGACTCCTACAGTTTTTTCTTGAGTTAGAATTTTTTCAGCAACATTTTCAATAATCTCATCTTTTGAAACTCTTAAATCTCCTAAATTGTCATTTTTAGTTTGATCCATTACATCTTCAATTAACAAAACTTTTTCTCTTGGAACTTCCTCAGTAAATTTCCTCACATATTCAGTTGCGGGATTTAAAACTATTTTAGCGGGTGTATCTAATTGTTCAATGATACCATCTTTCATAATTGCTATTCGATCAGCTAGCTTTAAAGCTTCATCAAAATCATGAGTAATGAACATAATAGTTTTTTGCAATTTATCTTGAAGTCTTAAAAATTCATCCTGCATTTCTTTTCGGATCAAAGGATCTAACGCGGAAAAAGGTTCATCTAAAAACCAAATATCTGGTTCTACTGCTAAAGATCTTGCAATACCAACTCTTTGCTGTTGTCCTCCTGATAGTTCTCTTGGAAAATAGTTTTCTCTTCCATCTAGTCCAACTAACTTAACCATATCCATTGCCTTGCTAATGCTATCGTCAGTGTTAATCCCTTTGATTTGAAGTGGGAATGCAATATTTTCTACTACAGTTTTATGTGGCAATAACGCGAAGCTCTGAAAAACCATTCCCATTTTATTTCTTCTAAGATCAATGAGTTCTTTGTTGTTCAAGTCTAATAAATCTTGACCCTCTATAAAAATTTTTCCTCCTGTTGCATCTGTTAATCTTGAAATACATCTAAGTAATGTTGATTTGCCTGATCCAGATAAACCCATCACAACCAACATTTCTCCTTTTGCTACTTCAAAAGAAGCATTATTAACTCCAACTATACATCCGTTTTCTTGAAAAGTTTTTGCATCTACATTTCCATTTGCTTCTTGAAGCATTTTTTCAGCATTTTCGCCAAAAATTTTATAAACAGACTCACATTTAATAACTGCGTCAGACATAAATTATTATTAAGTTATACGAAATTTAATTGAATTAATATGCATATAATACTTGTTTCTCCTTAATTAAAAATTTTTGATATAATAAATTCTAGTATCAATACCAGTACTTAAAAAACTTAATGCTTCCCCACTTACTTTAATTTTTTCATCAACCCCAACATTGTTTCCACTGACCGTAAAACCTGCAAAACATTTATTTTTTTCTTCATCCCACTCGACAAATGTCTCATCGATTTTATTGCCATTAATTGTATAAATTTCATGCGCTCTAAAATTAAGGAAATTAGCCCCCATTATTGCTCTTTGTGGAATAAGTTTTGTAGCTTTACAGACTTTCTCGTAAACATCTTCCGATAATCTATAATGATTAGTTCCATCAAAAGTAACTAAAATTCCAGATGGCAGACTTGATATTAATTCATTTAATTTCCTCTCTTCTGCAATTCTATCTTCCTCAATTTTCATCCTTTTAACTAAATCATCACCCTCTCCAAAAATATTATTTAAGATAATAAAAGATAAAATTATTATTAATGTAATAATAATTAATCCAACAAACTGTCTAATTGACTCTGGTAAATTCTTTATTTTAGTAAAATAATTTTCTTGATTCATTATTTCTGAAGTTTTCCATTTTTCCAAATTCCTGATTTTTGTTTTCCATCTGCCCAAGTAAATGTTCCATTGCCATTCATAAAACCATTAGCCCACTCTCCATCATAAGTAGAACCATCAGGGAATATTAAAATCCCCTGTCCACTCCACACACTATTTTTAAATTCACCTTTATAGATATATCCGTTAGGCCAAGTTTCTACTCCTTTACCTTGTTTTTTTGTCTCGACCCACTCACCTTCATAAGTAGTTTTATCTGTATAAACCCATTTTCCATATCCATTTTCACAATTTCCCTCTTTACATCCGGTGCTTCTAGCAAAAGCTGATGTATGAACAAAATAAGTTAAAATTAAAAATAAAAAAATTTTTTTCATGATTTTATTTTACACAATATTAGGTAAAAAAAAATCTCCCCCAACAAAGTTGGGAGAGATCTATAAGTTTTTAAATGTTTAACCTTAATGATCGTGTGTAAATTCTTCCCACACTTTCTTATTGTCCGCTAACCATTTTTTAGCTGCATCCTCATGAGTCATTTTATCCATGTCAACTAAAGCTGCCATTGCTCCAATTTGACTTGTAGAAAATGACATTTTTTTAAATACCTTAGCTGCTTTTGGATGAGTTTTTGGAAAATCCTCATGTGCTGCTTTTTTCAGATAGCCATCTGGAGAACCACATTTTCCATCTCCACCATCTTCTGGTCTGCAACCTGCAGTGTATGGAGGAAAGTCAATAAATGTAAAACCAGCCCCATCAGTAAAATTTGGTGTCCAATTGAAAATTATTGTTCCTCTTCCTTCTTTTTCAGCAGCTGCTAATTCAGCCCAAAGCGCATCTGCACTTCCAGCAAATTTAACCCACCAAAGATCTCCTAAACCTAAAGCATCAACCCTTTGTGGAATTAAATCACCATGCCAAGTTTGTGGACCTTCCAACATTCTTCCTTTTCCATTTGGAGAATCAGGTGTTGTAAAGTTTTTAGCACAGTCAGGATTTTTTAAAGCAGTCCAGTCTGGTAAACCAGGACATAATCCTTTGTCTGTAACCCAGTTTGGATATCCCATGTCTTCAAGTGTTCTTGCTTCATGATCACCCATATCTAATAAGCCACCTTTATCTAAAGCAGTTGTAAATGATTTACCAAATGCAGACTCCCACACTTCGTGAGATATAGTTACATCTCCAATTCTGATTGACTCGTAAACTGCTTGTGAGTCAGCATTTACATATTTAACATTGTTACCCATACTTTCAAAAATTCCACCAATAACATAGGCCATTACAATTTGGCTTGACCAGTTATGAGTAGGGATTACTATGGGTTTTTTGCTATCTGCAGCATTAGAAATTCCTGCAAAACTAACTACAGAAATTATAAGAGCAGATAATAATGATATTATTTTTTTCATTTTTTCCCCTCGATTATTAATATTAATGACAAAGTATGTTCCGATTTAAAGGTATAGTCAACTCGTTTTCAGTATAATATGGTCACAATAAAATTATAATAAAACATTGAAGATGTTAGGAACTAGTAAAGATATAAAATATCCAGGACTAAATATTTTACCACCAGGAGTTGAAAGACATACTGTAAATGGTGGTGGCCTCACTGCTTTTCATATTTTCCCTGATGATGAAATAGAGATTATCAATAACGAAGGAAATCAAATTTGTGAAATTATATGTTTTAATAAAGACGGAAAATCAGATGTAGGTATTTTAAATCTTAAAAGTAACAACAATAAAAATTTTATTAGAGATATTTTAAGTAAAAAAGATGAAAGTATTATAGCAACCAATTATCAACTTAAAAAACTAAATTTAAATATTTCAGAATCAAAATCCTCAATAGTGTTTGATGTTGATACCCAAATTAGTGAAAAAATTAATTTAAAGTCAAAAGATAAATGTTTTGCAATATTTGCAGCTCCTGGGGGAGACATGGATGTTACAAAGCAAAATCCTCCTACTGATTTAATTATTTACATTAAAAGAGCAAGTATTATTAATGACAAAGAATTAAATGTTATTCCAAACCCTGTCTTTGAACCTTTACATGAAGAAAATATAGATAAAGCAAGTAGCATATCTTATGAAGTTAAAGAAGGTGATTACATCCAAGTAATAAGTCCTACTGGAAGACAATGTTCAGACTTTGTAGCATTTGATACAAGGAAACTAGAAAAAGGAATTGAGAAAGGTTTGGATTGGCAAACAACTAGAACTTTCATGGGAAATACATTTCCAGGTCCAGGATTATTTTCTAAATTTTATGATACTGATCACGAACCTTTGGTAGAAGTAATTAGAGATACCGTTGGTAAACACGATACTTTTAATCTTGCCTGTACTTCAAAGTACTATGAAGATGCTGGTTATTTTGGTCATGCAAATTGCTCTGATAATTTGTCAGAAAGTATGTCCAAGTATGGTCTACAAAAACAAAAAGGGTGGCACGCAATTAATTTATTTTTTAATACCTCTGAAGGTGGATTAAACTCGGTTGTTTCAGATGAATCTTATTCGCGTCCTGGTGATTATGTCATGTTTAGAGCCTTAAAAGATTTAACTATTGGAACAACAGCATGTCCTAGTGATATAGATCCTTGTAATTCATGGAATCCAACTAATATTTTTGTTAGAACATATGACAAAAAAAAAGAATTTACTAAATCATTTGCATTCAGAATGAAAACAGACTCTGAAAAAAAACTCACTAGAAACTCTGGCTTTTATGAACGAACATCAAAGCTAACTAGAAACTTTATAGATGCTAGAGGCTTTTGGCTTCCAAATGATTATACAAAACATGGACTTGTTAATGAGTACAACGCTTGCAGAAATGATGCAGTTTTAATTGACTTATCTTCATTAAGAAAATTTGAAATTATTGGCCCTGATGCAGAAGAATTATTAAATTATACGCTTACAAGAAACATTAAAAAATTATCCGTAGGTCAAGTTGTATATTCTGCAATGTGCTACGAAAATGGAATGATGTTTGATGACGGTACTCTTTTACGATTAAGTGAGACTGGTTTTAGATGGATCTGTGGAGATGAATATGGAGGTGAATGGTTAAAAGAAATTGCAAAAAAGAAAAATTTCAATGCAAATATAAAAAATTCAACTGACCAAATAAGTAACGTTTCATTACAGGGTCCAAAAAGTAGAGAAATTTTAAAAAAGATAATTTTTACACCTCCAACCCAACCTTCAATAGATGAACTTGGTTGGTTTAGATTTAGCATTTGTAGGATAGAAGAGTTACAAGGAATACCATTGATTGTTTCTAGAACTGGTTATACTGGTGAGCTAGGTTATGAAATTTGGTGTCACCCTAAACATGCTTCTGAAGTCTGGGATAAATTAATGGAAGCAGGAAAAGAAGATGGTTTGATTCCTGCAGGATTTGGAGCTCTAGATAAACTTAGAATTGAAGCAGGATTAATTTTATTTGGTAATGAGTTTGACGGTCAACAAGATCCTTTTGAGGCAGGTATTGGTTTTGCTGTTCCATTGAAAACAAAAGAAGAGGATTTTATTGGTAAAGAAGAATTAATAAAAAGAAAAAATAACCCTCAAAAAAAACTTGTTGGGTTAGAATTAGCAGGCAAAGAAATTGCGGGTCATGGTGACTGTGTTCATATCGGAAGATCTCAGATAGGTGTGGTTACAAGTGGATGTTTATCCTCAACTTTAAATAAAAATATAGCATTGTGTAGAATGGACATGCAGTATTCAGAGATTGGAAATGAGGTTGAAATTGGTAAAATTGACGGTCATCAAAAAAGAATAAGTGCCAAAGTAGTTGCTTTTCCTTTTTATGACCCGACTAAATCTAAAGTAAGATCATAGATTAAATGCCAAAAGATAAAAAAACTCTATTAAATTTCTGGGAAGATCAGATGAAGCAGTCACATACTTCTAGCAATTATTTTTTTAGAAAGTCCCCTTCTCATTATCATATGATGTTATTAGTAATGTCAGCATATAAAGAAAATAAAAAGTTATCTGTTGAAGAACTTAAAACAAAATTATTTAAAACATCTAGACCAAAATCAGCACTGATTATTACTGAGGCTTGTGAAAAAGGATTCTTCCTATTAGAAAAAACTTCAACAGATCAAAGAATTAAAAATATTAAGCCAAGCGACTCTTTTATTAAAGAGTTCAATGAATATTTAATTACTCTTAAAAATATAAGCTATTAAGCACTTATTTCAGTAAAGTTTAAAGTGTATATTTTATATATATACTTTTTAGTTCTAAAAATAATTATATTAATTCTACTTTGTAAAAAATAAGGTTTTAAAATGTCATTACCCACAAAAGCAAAAGTAGTCATAATAGGTGGTGGAATACACGGTTTAAGTACCGCATGGAAACTATCAGAAACGTATAAAAATCCTGGAGATATAGTTGTTCTAGAAAAAAAAGATACTGCTGCAGGTGCAAGTGGAATTGCATGTGGAGTTGTGAGAAATAATTATTTTCAGCCAGCAATGAGAGAATTAATGGCACATTCAGTTTCTGTGTGGGAAAGTGATCCCGATGCTTTCAAATATAATGCAGTTGGATATTTACAAATTTCTCCTGAAGTTATGCATGAAGACGTTGCTTCAATTTTTGAGCAACAAAAAGCAATTGGTTATGAGTCAGAATTTATAGAAGGTGAAAAAGATTGTACGAATTATATGAAAGATATGTTCTATGATTGGCAAGCAAAAGGTATAACTTCTATCTTGCATGAAAAAAAAGGAGGCTATGCATTCAATGTTGACTCAATAAAAGCACTCGAAAAAAAATCAACATCAAATGGTGTAAACGTTTTCAAAGAAGTTAAAGTAACTGGTTTTAAAAGAGGAAGTAATAGTAAAGCTGTAACTGGTGTAGAAACTGATAAAGGTACAATTGATTGCGAACAAGTAGTTGTTGGTGCAGGTCCTTGGGTAAGAGATTTCTGGAACATGTTAGAGCTTCCAAAAACTGCAAATATAAAGGACAAAGATGGTAAATTACATACTACTGATATGTGGAAATACTGGATGCTGCAAGAAGGTGTTCTAGGTGTTGAACCAGATTTTTTAAAAATGAATGATGGTAAACAACCTCCAGTTATTCATGTGGACTCAACTGCCCCTTTATATTCTGATACAACAAAAAAATTAATTACTGATAAAATTTGGGGAATATATTACAAGCCAGATATAGAAGGACTAGGAGTTCAAGGTGGGACATCCCCTTACATAGTTGATAAACATTTTGATAAAGTTAATGTTGATCCATATGGAGTGGAGTCACCTGAATACCAAACTACTGAAGCATTTAATGATATGTGGTGTTCAGCTTTAGCACATTGTCAAAAAAGATTTGAAGGAAAATCCGGTTTATATAGAAAAGGACCATCGGGAGGACTTGGATGCATGACACCAGACTCGTTTCCGATCTTTGATAGATTTTTAGAAAATGTTTATATGATTGCTGATGCAAATCATGGATATAAAATGATTGGTGTAGGTGAGCTTGTTGCAAAAGAAATTCTGGGTACTGAAAGTGATTTATTAAAACCGTTTAGATTCAACCGTTACGAGAAAGGTGAACTTCACCCTACTTCGAACAGTCCGTTCCCTTGGAGTTAAACTTCAAGCCTAGACACAAATAAATTTTTCAGCTACGCTTTAAAAAATTTATAATTCATTAAGGGGAAAAATGACTGATCTAGAAAAACACGTTAACCAACCTGGAAGAAGTAAATTAGTTAAGCAGGTTAGAGCTAAAATAAATGAACTAGGAATTGAATATATTTTTTTTCAATTTATTTCGGTTACAGGAAGAGTTGTTGGTAAAGGTATTCCCACAGATCATTGGGAAAGAACTTGTGAAAAAGGTTTTCAATTAGTTTATGGCGCAACAGCCAACCTATTTACTGATCGTCATGGTAGTTATATTGGTTATGGTCCTGAGGCAAAGGAACTTGTTGGTATTCCTGATCCAGAAACATTTTGTCAGCTTCCTTGGGATAAAAAAGTAGCAAGAGTTTTTGTTACTTGTTTTAGAAATAGAGAAGAAAGAGAAAACCCTGGTGCTCATTTAACCTCAGACTGTCGAGGTAATTTGAGAATTCATGCTCAGGAATTCAAGAAAAAACATGGTTATCAATTAAGAGTTGGAACTGAGCCTGAGATGATGTGGTTAACAAAAAATCAAGATGGTACTCCAACTGGTAAAGGTTTTTCTAAACCATACTGTTATCACATTGACCAATTTGAATCATTAAGACCAGTTTTTATGCAAGTTATGAAATATGCAAGAGCTATGGGTTTAGATATGATCCAAGGTGATCATGAAGATGCCCCAGGTCAGCTAGAATTAAACTGGATGTATGATGATGTTTTGAGAAATGCTGATAGATTATCTACATATAGACAGATCTGTGCACAAGTAGCCAGAGAATTTAATTTAATTGCTTGCTTTATGACCAAACCATTTATGGGTGTATCTGCAAGTGGATGTCATACAAATATGTCTTTATGGACAGGTGGAAAAGATAAAGTTAATAAATTATCTCACAAATCTCTTCCAGCAATGGATGAGGTATTTACATATGTTGAGGGTGGAAAAAATACATTCATGCCCGACACTAAAGATGTACAGCTACCAGGAAAAGTAGGTTTAAAAGCAATCGGAGGTGTTATGAAGCATCTGGGAGCCTTAACTGCAATTGGTTCTTCTACAGTAAACTCATATAGAAGATTATGGGATACAGGTTTTTGGGCGCCAGTTTATGCTGATTGGGGATATCAGAACAGAACTTGTGGATTAAGAGTATCAGCACCTGGAAGATTTGAGTATCGTTCAGTGGACTCGATGCACAATCCATATTTGATGGGTTCAGGATTATTAAAATGTTTTGATGATGGAATATCAAATAATATTGATCCAGGTAAACCAGAGTCTAGAAGTATGTACGAAGCTCAAGCAGCTGGTAAACAGGTTAAAAAATTACCTTTAAGTCTTGGTCAAGCACTTGATCGTTTAGCAGAAGATGAGGTTATTAAATCAGCTATGCCAGATGAAATGTATAAAGTTTTTCATTGGTATAAAAATGATGAATGGGAAAGATTTTTAGGTGCAACAACTCAATGGGATCTGGATACTTATCTTGATTGTCTTCCATAGGTCTTTAAATAAAAGAAGGGTAAAAATATGTGTGGTATCGCAGGTTTAATTCATAGAGGTAAGTCTTCAAATGTTGGAAGTGAACTTCAAGGCATGCTTCAAGCATTAAAACACAGAGGTGAAGACTCAACAGGTTATGCTTTATACGGAGATACGGATGGTAAACATTTTATCATGCGTTTTAAGGTTGGAGAAAATGTTGGAGAAGGTAGTTCCTCAGTCATGGAAGATGTTTCAGTCTACGATGAAAGAAAAAAGATTGTTGATCAAACTCTATCTGAAATGGGTGCAAAAATTGTTAAAGAGGAAAGAACGCTCCCTTACTCGTTAAGATATGAAGTTGATTATGAAACAAAAGATTTATTAGATTTTTCTCAAAGAATTGAAAGTATTCCTGGAGTAGAAATATTATCAATGGGAAAATCTTTAGAAGTAATTAAAGACTTAGGAAATGCAAAAATGGTCTGCGATAGATATAGTTTAGATAAACTTGTTGGAACACATGCTATTGGTCATGCAAGAATGGCAACTGAGTCTGGTGTAGATATAAAATCAGCCCACCCTTTCTGGGGTTATCCATTTAGTGACGTATCAGTAGTTCATAACGGTCAATTAACAAATTATTGGAATAATCGAAGAATTTTAGAAAATAAAGGAATGAGATTCATGTCCGAATGTGACTCAGAATTAATCGCAGTTTATATTGCTCAGAAAATGAGAGAAGGAGCAAGTCTTCAAGAAGGAATGAAAGACTCGTTATCTGGTCTTGACGGGGTATTTACATATTTCGTAGCAACAAAAAATTCTTTGGGAATGGCTAAGGATACTATGGCTGCTAAACCTTTAGTACTTTATGAATCGGATGATTTAGTTGCAATGGGATCAGAAGAGATTGCAATCAGATCTGTGTTACCACATGAAATAGATACTTATGATCCTTTTGATGGAGAGGTAAAAGTATGGCAAATATAAAAACTAGCGAGAAAAAGTCCAAAGCCCAATCAATGGGAATGCACACAGAGATATTAACGGGAAGAACTCAGCAAAAGTTTTTTAACCCTGATGAAGCTGAAAACTTTTATTATTTTGGAACTTACGATGTTGATTTCAATAAAAGAACAGATTTAGACGTAATGAATATGTCAGCACCTGAGGCTAATAAAGAAATTGAGAATTTGATGAGTCAAGGATATGGAACAATTGTAATTAAAAATCCACAGGGAAAACATAGTTTAGGTGTTGGAATTTTAAATAAATTAAACTTAATTTTTGAGGGAAGCTTAGGGTATTTTGGAATGGGATCTTGTGATGGTCCAATCGTTAGAATTAACGGAAGAGTTGGTTGGTCATGTGCAGAAAATCTAATGGCTGGAAAAGTAGTTATTGAAAAAAATGCAGGTTCTTGTTTTGGAGCTGCTATAAGAGGTGGAGATTTAATCTGCAAAGGTAGTGTTGGTGCAAGAACAGGTATCGATATGAAAGGTGGAACAATTATTATTGGTGGAGATGCTGGTGCATTTACTGGTTTTATGATGCAAAGAGGAAGAATAATTATCCTTGGTGATGTTGGAATAAATCTAGGTGATTCTATGTATGATGGGACAATTTTCGTAGGTGGAGAAATTGGGTCATATGGTAGTGATGCTGTAGATGCAGAATTAACATCTAGTGACCAAGATTGGTTAAGACGAAAACTAAAGGTTGCAGAAATAGGTGAAGATTTTGACGTTAGCAAAATGAAAAAAATTGTAGCTGGTAAAAAACTTTGGAATTATGATAATTTAGAACCTACAGAGAAGAAGGGAGCAATTTAATGCCTAAGAAAAAAAGTAAAAAAAATGGGAAAGTAAAATTAAATGGAAAAGGAGTTGGTGGAAAAGCTGACGTTCATGCACACGAAGATGGAAAAAGAAATAAAAGTTTATTAGGGCATAACGCTATCTTCACTCCTGAAGTAATCGACGACATACATATTAAAGCACAGTTAGGAAGATACAGAATGCGAGGAATGGCATTAATGAAAAAAATTCCAACATTTGATGATTTAGTTTTCTTACCAGGAACATTAACAAGATTTGTAATTGAAGGTTATAGAGAAAAATGTGAAACAAAAACAGTAATTGGTCCAAGATGTGAAAACCCAATTGAATTAGATATTCCAGTTTATATTACTGGCATGAGTTTTGGTGCACTATCTTATGAAGCTAAAACTGCTTTAGCAAGAGGAGCAACTATGGCTGGTAGCGCTACTTGTTCAGGTGAAGGTGGAATGATACCAGATGAAAGAAGATATTCTGAAAAATGGTACTATCAATGTATTCAATCAAGATATGGTTTTAATCCCCATCATGCTCAGTTAGCTGATGGGATAGAAGTTTTTATAGGACAAGGTCAAAAAGTTGGAATGGGTGGTCATCTTATGGGGCAAAAAGTAACTGACCAAGTTGCTGAAATGAGATCACTACCTTCAGGTATTGACCAAAGATCACCTGCTAGACATCCTGACTGGTTAGGTCCAGATGATTTAGCTTTAAAAGTTGAAGAGTTAAGACAATTAACAAAAAATAAAGTTCCAATTCAATTAAAATTAGGAGCTTCAAAAGTTTATGACGATGTCCGAATGGCTGCAAAATGTGATCCAGACTCAATTTATTTAGATGGAATGGAAGGATCTACAGGTGCTGGTCCACACATTGCTGCTGCAAATACTGGAATACCTGGAATTGCAGCTATTAGAGAAGCTAGAAGAGCAATTGATGATGTCGGTAAAACTGGAAAAGTAACTCTGATTTATGCTGGTGGAGTAAGAGATGGTGCTGACATGGCAAAAGCTCTAGCACTAGGAGCTGATGCAATTGCAATTGGTACAGGATCAATGATTGCACTAAACTGTAACAAAGATATTCCTGAAGCTGATTTTGAAAAAGAAATGGGAGTAAAAGCTGGAGAATGTTACCACTGTCATACTGGTCGTTGCCCTGTAGGAGTTGCTACACAAGATCCAAAATTAAGAGCAAGATTAAATCCTGATGATGCTGCTTTAAGAGTTTATAATTATTTACACGCAATGACTTTAGAAGCTCAATTATTAGCAAGAGCATGTGGTAAAACAAATATACATTCTTTAGAGCCAGAGGATTTAGCTGCATTAACATCAGAGGCATCTGCATTAGCTAAGGTTCCTTTAGCTGGTACTAATTACACTGTTGGAGTTGATAACTATCACAAAATATAGGGTAACTATGCCAAAGAAAAAAACAAAAAAAATAAAATCTAAAGGCAAACCAAAAAAAGATAAACTTGGTACTTTTAAGGAAACTGCAAGAGAAAAATTAATTGGTCAACATATTGGTTATAGATATGACGTTAATTTACTTCCAGATTATAAGAAAATTACACCTTTCTTAAAAAAATATATTGAGGCCATGGGTTGGGATGATTTAAATTGGCTAGAAGATGTTCATATGGGTTACGAAGAAGATAGACCAGCAGTATTTTGTAGAAATGCTAACGGTTGGGTTACTATTCCAAAATCAATTAAGCTACCTAACAATCAACAAGACAGAGATATGATAGCTAGAGAACTGTTAGTTAAATTTCAAATGTCTCCTAAACATCCACTTGTTGACTTGAAAAAAGCATATTTAAAATTTTAATATCACAATCCAGAGTTGATTTTATTTTTAAATCTATTGTCCACAGTAGGTTTTTCAGACTTGTTTTGTTTGTAACACCCCTAAAAATTTCATAAAGTTTCTTAAACAAATATGGGGGTAAAAAATGACTGATCAGTTAGGTGCTCTTACTACTATATTTACGGAGTTTTACTACTGGGTAACAGTAGTACTGATGTTTTTAATTCACGTCGGTTTCTGTATGTATGAAGTTGGAGCGTCAAGATACAAACACCACCAACATACCTTAATGAAAAACACAATGCTAATACCTTTGGTAACAGTAACTTGGTTTTTATTTGGTTGGTGGATTTATTGGGCTTTTCCAACGGGACCAGGAATAGCTCCATCAATAATGACAGAAAGTACCGGACTAGTTTTAGGTGGAGGATTTGGAGGGAATGATCTCGCTAATCCAACTAACGCTCTTATGGCAGTTAATCTTAACGATCATATAATGGGTGTTTTCTGGGCGGCGTTCTTATTATTTTCATGGACAGCTGCTTCTATTGTTTCAGGGGCTATTATTGAAAGAATAACAACTTTCGCATTCGGAGTTTTAGCAATTGCGATTGGATCTGTTTTCTGGTCGATAGATGCTTCATGGGGATGGCACTTTGATGGATGGATGCTAAAAATTTTAGGATATCATGATGCTTATGCTTCAGGTGTTATTCACGCAATTGCAGGTGGATTTGCACTGGGTGTTCTAATGGTTCTCGGACCAAGAATTGGAAAATTCTCATCAAGTGGCGAACCAAGAAACATAGGACCAAGAAATCCTTGGCTAGTTACTATTGGATTGTTTCTAATTTATACTGGTTTCTGGGGATTTTATGCGGCATGTAATGTTCCTATATATGACCTTGGGCCTGAGTATGGAATGGAAGGAGTAACATTCTGGACAGCAACTAACATCTATTTAACGCCTACTACATTAAGTGGAATAACTATGAACTTCTTAATGTCGTTATCAGGTGGATTGTTAGCTGGGTATGTTATTGCTAAAGGTGATCCTTTCTGGACTTACTCAAGTGGACTAGCAGGTATAATATGTGCATCAGCTGGAAATGACTTATATCATCCAATTCAAGCTTTAATTATTGGTATGATTGGTGTTGTGATTTCATACAAACTTCATTATTGGGTTGAACGAAAGTTCAAAATTGATGATGCAGTTGGAGCAGTAGCTGTACATGGTTATGCTGGCTTTATTGGTCTTGTAATCTGTGGCTTTGTTTTGAATGGTTATCCTTCATCTGGATATAGCGTTGGAGCTATGTTTGATGGAACAACTTACGCAACAATTAATCCATTGGGTCAATTTATAGGAGCAATAATAATGTTCTTCGTTCTAGGGCTTATACCAGGGTATATAATTGCTAGAGTTCTTAACGGTATGGGTAAATTAAGAATCCCACGAGAAGTTGAGATAGCAGGACTAGACTTTGAAATGATGGAGTCTGCTAAAGATGATGAAAAAGCAGTTTCATCAGCAACCAGGTAAAGGAGAAAAATATGGCTACAGTATCAAACTGGATAGATCATCTAAATAAACCTGCAGAAGAGGTTGCTGGATCGGTTTATCCTGGAGCAGGATCTAGTGAATTTATACTAGTCCTATTGTTAATTGCTGTATGGATTGGATGGAGTGTCATAACAGATAAATCTGAGAGGGAAGAACTTGATAGATTGTCTAGAAAAAGACACGGTGCAAACGATCATAAAAGCAATATTACCGATTGGTAATTAATAGAAAATTTGGGCGCTACTTAAATGTAGCGCCCTTTTTTTTTAACAAAATTTTAGAATGAATGAAGATAACAAAGAAGAGTTAAGGCCCAGTAAGATGAGGGGAGTAGCTTTCCCAAAAGCTAAATATGGAGTTATTGTAGCTATAATCATCATTGTGATAGTTAATCTTATCTATTATAAAGATTTTCTTATTTCTTTAATTAAATAAACTTAAAAAAAATATGTGTGGGATCGTTGGCGTTTATCTTAAAACAAAAAAGTTTGAAAAAGATCTAGGAAAAATATTGTCAGAAATGTTAAATAATATGGAGTCTCGTGGCCCAGATAGTGCTGGATTTGCACTTTATAAGACTGAAAATGAAAAAAACTATAAATATTCAATATGTATAAATAAATTAAACTTTGATGATTTTAGAAAAGAAATAATTAAAAAAGTAAAAAAACCTACAATAAATCAATTTTCTGATCATGTTATCCTAATAACTTCAGATGAACCAAAAAAAGTAATTAAAGTAATTAATTCAGAGTTTACAAATATATCTTTGGTTGGATATGGCAGATCAATAGAAATTTTTAAACAGGTGGGTAATCCAAAAGATGTTGTTAAAAAATTTAAATTAGAGACTTTTAGTGGCTCACATGGCATTGGTCATACTAGAATGGCAACAGAGAGTGCAATTACAACTGATGGTTCTCACCCATATTCAACAGGAGAGGATGAATGTCTTGTTCATAATGGATCATTGTCAAATCATAATAATTTAAGAAGAGAACTTAAAAAACAGGGTAATATTTTTAATTCAGAAAATGACACAGAAGTTGCAGCAGGCTATGTCTCTAATAGTTTATCAAATAATAAATCTTTAAAAGATACTCTTATATCTGGACTAAAAGATCTAGATGGCTTTTATACTTTTATAACAGGCACAAGAAAAGGTTTTGCAGTTGTAAGAGACGAAATAGCATGCAAACCAGCTGTTATCGCTGAAACAGATGATTACGTATCTATAGCATCTGAATTTCAAGCTATGGCTCATTTACCTAGTGTAAATAGTGCTAAAATTTTTGAGCCTGAACCAGGTATAGTTTATTCTTGGGGAAATTAATGGAATTAGATTTAAAAAAATTAAAGTTAAGATCAATAAATGAAACACTTCAAAACCTAGATAGAAAGAAAAATGAAAGAGATTTTAAAATAATAAACCCAGAAGGAAGTCACGCTCTTTGCGCGGGTCTTACACAGGATATGAATATAAATATTAAAGGCCACGTAGGATATTACTGTGGTGGAATGAATCAAAAAGCCAACATCACTATTGAGGGTAATGCTGGAACTGGGGTTGCTGAAAATATGATGTCTGGAAAAGTTCATGTAAAAGGTAACGCCTCTCAATCAGCGGGAGCAACTGCTCATGGTGGAATGTTAATTATTGATGGAGATGCCAGTTCTAGGTGTGGAATTTCAATGAAAGGTATTGATATTGTTGTTAAAGGTTCTGTTGGTCATATGTCTGGATTTATGTCACAATCAGGGAACCTGATAGTTTGTGGAGATGCTGGTGAAGCATTGGGTGATAGTTTATATGAAACAAATATTTATATTAAAGGAAAAGTAAAATCACTTGGTGCTGATTGTGTTGAAAAAAAAATGGATAAAAATCATATTAAAAAATTAAAAAAATATTTGAAAGAGGCTAATATAAAAAACCTTAAGGCCGAAAATTTCAAAAGATATGGTTCAGCTAGAAAATTATATAATTTTAAAATTGATAATCTATCAAGTTACTAAATATGAAAAAAAATAATAAAACTCAACCTCGACAATCTTGGACTTTTGATGAATATACAAACTCTGAAATTAGGAGAGCTGCAGAAACTGGCATCTACGATATTAGAGGTGGAGGATCAAAAAGAAGGCTTCCACATTTTGATGATTTATTATTTTTAGGTGCTTCTATGTCCAGATATCCTTTAGAGGGATATCGGGAAAAATGTACAACGAATGTAACTCTAGGAACTAAATACGCAAAAAAACCTCTTGAACTTGATATTCCAATTACTATTGCTGGTATGAGCTTTGGTGCTTTATCAGGTCCTGCAAAAGAAGCTTTGGGAAGAGGAGCAAGTGCAGCTGGTACATCTACAACCACTGGAGATGGGGGTATGACGCCAGAAGAAAGAGGACAATCTAAATATTTAGTTTACCAGTTATTGCCATCAAGATACGGCATGAATCCTGACGATTTACGTAAAGCAGACGCTATTGAAGTTGTTATTGGTCAAGGTGCGAAACCTGGAGGTGGTGGAATGCTATTAGGTCAGAAAATAAACGACCGTGTAGCAAAAATGAGAACTCTGCCAAAAGGTGTCGATCAAAGGTCTGCGTGTAGACACCCTGATTGGACAGGTCCTGATGACTTAAAAATAAAAATTTTAGAATTAAGAGAAATTACAAAATGGAAAGTTCCAATCTTTATCAAAATTGCTGGGGCCAGACCATATTATGATACTGCTTTAGCAGTAAAAGCAGGAGCTGATGTGGTTGTGCTTGACGGAATGCAAGGTGGGACTGCAGCGACCCAAGAAGTGTTTATAGAAAATGTTGGACAACCTACTCTAGCATGTATCAGACCAGCAGTAGATGCGTTACAAGATTTAAATTCTCACAGAGAGGTTCAGCTTATAATATCTGGAGGTATCAGAAATGGAGCAGACGTTGCTAAAGCACTTGCACTTGGTGCTGATGCTGTTTCAATAGGTAGTGCTGCAATGATTGCAATTGGAGATAACGATCCAAAATGGGAAAAAGAATATAATAAACTAGGAACAACATCTGGAGCATATGATGATTGGCATGAAGGAAATGATCCTGCAGGTATTTCAACCCAAAATCCAAAATTAATGAAAAGATTAAATCCTATCAAAGCAGGAAAAAAACTTACAAATTATTTAAAGGTTATGACTCTTGAGGCACAGACCTTAGCAAGAGCATGTGGAAAAAATAGTTTACATAATCTTGAACCAGAAGATTTATGTGCTTTAACTGTGGAAGCAGCTGCAATGGCTAGAGTTCCATTAGCTGGCAGTAATTGGATACCAGGGAACAAAGAAAAAAAATGATTGCTAGTAATCTTTTATACTCGTAAAGTCTAGTATGGTTAAAAATTTATCACAAATAGCCAAAACAAAAAAAATAAAATATTTTCTAATAAGTTTTGTAGATTTATTTGGTATTCTGAGATCAAAACTAGTACCCGCTCAAGCTATTAAAGATATGCAAAAAAATGGTGCAGGTTTTGCAGGTTTTGCTGCTTGGCTTGATATGTCTCCTGCAGATAGTGATATGTTTGGTATTCCAGATCCAGATAGTCTGATACAATTACCTTGGAATAAAGAGGTAGGTTGGCTTGCATCTGATCTATGGATGAATGGCAAACCGGTCGAAGCATCTCCTAGAGTAATGTTAAAAAATCAAATTAAGAAGTTAAAAGAACAAAATTTAAATATGAAATCTGGTGTTGAATGTGAATATTTTTTAATATCTCCTGACGGAAGTTCTATCGCAGATCAAAGGGACACCCAATCAAAACCTTGTTATGACCAGTCCGCATTAATGAGAAGATACGACTTAATAAAAGAAATTTGTGATTGTATGATTGAGATGGGATGGGGTCCATATCAAAATGATCATGAGGATGCTAATGGTCAATTTGAAATGAATTGGGATTACTCTGACTGCCTAAAAACCGCTGACAGACAAACTTTTTTTAAATATATGGTTAAAACATTGGCTGAAAAACATGGCCTTAGAGCTACATTCATGCCAAAACCATTTGAAAATCTAACAGGTAACGGATGTCATGCTCACATATCTGTTTGGGAAGGTAAAAAGAATAAGTTTTTAGAAAAATCAGATAAGCTGGGTCTAAGCAAAATAGCATATAACTTTTTGGGTGGAGTTATGAAAAATGCTTCCTCACTTTCAGCATTTTTTAATCCAACAATCAATAGTTATCGAAGAATAAATGCACCTCCAACAAAATCTGGCGCAACATGGTCTCCAAGTAGTATTTCTTATACAGGAAATAATAGAACTCACATGATAAGAATACCTGATCCAGGAAGGTTTGAGTTAAGATTAATGGATGGATCGGTAAATCCATATTTACTTCAAGCAGGAGTATTAGCTGCTGGTATAGAGGGTTTAAATAAAAAAATTAATCCAGGTAAACCTCTTCATTGCAATATGTATGAAGACTCAGATAAATATCCAAATCTTTCAAAATTACCAAATGAACTTGGTGAGTCTCTTGATAAAATTACAAATAATAAAGTAATAAATAAGGCTTTTGGAAAAAATGTAATTGATAGCTATGTCAAATTAAAAAAAATAGAATTAAAAGAATTTAATAGTAAAGAAAAATTCGACAAGTCAAAACCTATAACTAAATGGGAAAGACAAAACACTTTAGATTGTTAAAGTGAAAAGTTCTAAAGGTATTAGAAAATGGAAGCTAACAAATTTTTTATTAAATAGAAATTATGTATTTAATAGGAGTTATGTTCTTAAATTTGTTTCATCAAAATTACTTGCAAACTCATATAAATCAATTTCTGGCTGGAAAAATTATAAGGCTACCCCCCTACTTAAACTCGATAAATTAAAAAACGATTTAAAACTTAATAATGTTTTTTATAAAGATGAGTCAAAAAGATTTCATTTAAAATCCTTCAAAGCTTTAGGCGGAGCATATGCCGTTGAAAAAATATCTAAAGGAAAAAAAAATATAATTATTTCTTCAGCGACCGCTGGAAACCATGGGAGATCTGTCGCGTGGGGTGCAAAAAGATTAGATTTAAAATGCAAAATCTTTGTTAGTCAATACGTGAGTGATTCTAGGGTTAAAGAAATTAAAAAATTTGGAGCCGAAGTAATAAGAGTTAAAGGAGATTATGAAAACTCACTTGATGAATGTAAAAAATTATCAAAAAAAAATAATTGGAAAATTGTGCAAGATGTTGCAACAAAAGATTACAAATTAGTACCTCAACTTACAATGGCTGGATATTCCATAATGATAAGAGAAATATCAAAACAAACTAATCAATATATAACCCATATTTTTTTGCAAGCTGGTGTAGGAGGTATGGCTGCTGGTGTTGTTGCTGGTGTTGCAAAATATTTTAAAAGAATCCCAAAAATAATAATTGTTGAGCCTGATAGAGCTGATTGTGTACTTCAGAGTATCAAAAGTAATAAACTAAAAAAAATTAAGATTAAAAAGGAAAGCATCATGGGTGGCATGTCATGTAATGAAATGTCATATATTCCTTGGCAAATATTAAAAAAAGCAAGCAATTGTTGTGTCTCAGTGAGTGATAGGCATGTTGCCAAAACTGTAGTTATGTTGAAAGACAAAAAGCTAAGCAAAAATTCAATAATTGGTGGGGAATGCTCTACTCCAGGGATTATAAGCTTAATAGGCGTTTGTAATAATTCCAAGACTAAAAAAATGATTGAACTTAACGAAAAATCTAATGTTTTAATAATAGGATGCGAAGGTAATGCAGATGTAAAACTTTACAAACAACTGCTATCTAAAGGAAGAAAATAAAATTCATATGACAAAAAATGCAATATTCTGGATTAGGGAAGATTTTAGAATCGAACATAATCCAGCACTTTCTTTTGCTAGTCAAAATCATGATAACGTTATTGGATTATTTATTTATAACAACTCTGATTTTGATAAAAAACGAGAAGCACAAAAATGGTGGCTTTATAAATCTTTAGAAGAATTTAAATCACAATTATCTAAATATAAAATCAATCTTCAAATATTAGAGGGAGATGAGCTAGATGTGTTATCAAAAATAACAAAAAAAGATGATATTACAGTTTATTGGAACAAAATATATGAACCAGATGTAATTGCTAAAGGTAAAAAAATTAGAGATGCTTTTTTAAAAAATGAGGTTGAGTTTAAATACTTTAAAGGAAATATTTTAAATGAATTTCAAGAGGTAACAAAAAATGATGGAACACCTTTTAAAGTATTTACACCATTCTGGAGAAATGCTGAACAGAAATATTTAAGTTTACCACCAAGCAAAAATTACACTGTAAAAAAAAAATTAAAAATAATTTCCTTTTTTAAAAATTGTATTGAAGCACAAAATATTTTACCTAAAAAGAATTGGTATAAAAAATTTGAAGAATACTGGAAAGTTTCTGAGGATGAATCCAAAAAAGTTCTTGGTAATTTAATTTCAAAGAAAATTAAAGATTACGGAACTGCTAGAGATTTCCCATCAATCGAAGGTACTTCAAGATTATCTCCTTACATTAAACATGGTCAAATTCATGTTAGTACTATTTGGCAAAAGTGTAATGAAATTAATTCTAAAGGAATTGGCTATAGAAAATATATTAATGAAATTGGTTGGCGTGAGTTTTCACATAGTCTAATTAATTATTTTCCAGAATTTTTAAAAGGAAATTATAGAAAAGAGTTTGATCGATTTCCTTGGGTTAAGAATGAAAAGTTTCTAAAAGCATGGAAATCAGGAATGACAGGCTATCCTATTGTAGACGCTGGAATGAGAGAGTTATATGAAACTGGATGGATGCATAACAGAATTAGAATGGTAGTTGGATCCTTTCTTGTAAAACATTTAAGAATTAATTGGACTGAGGGTGAAAAACATTTCAGAAATTGTTTATTAGATTTTAATAAAGCAAATAATGTAGCTCAATGGCAATGGGTAGCCGGTTGTGGAGCTGATGCTGCACCTTACTTTAGAATATTTAATCCAATTTTACAGGGAGAAAAATTTGATAAAGAAGGATTATATGTAAAGAGATGGGTACCTGAATTAAGTAAAGTACCTAATAAATTCATTCATAAACCATGGGAAATGGAGATTAAATACCAAGAGGCTATCAAGACTACGATAGGTAAAGATTACCCTAAACCTATTGTGATCCACGAAAAAGCAAGAGTTGCTGCTCTTGAAGCTTTTCAGTCACTTAAAAAATAATGGTTCTATTCGCCAATAAAATGGTGGATAATTGTTCTATTTTGTGTCTCTAAACGATGTTCAAATAAATATAAACCCTGCCAAGTTCCAAGTAGTAATTCATTATCTTTAACACTAAGTGAGATTTGATTATTGGTTAATGCAGATTTTATATGAGCAGGCATATCGTCTTTACCCTCAGTGGTGTGTACATACAATTTATTATCCATGGGCACTAATTTATCGAAATAATTTACTAAATCTATTTGAACATCTGGATCAGCATTTTCTTGAACAATTAAAGATGCACTAGTGTGTTGAATACTTAAATTAAGCATTCCATTTTTAAATTTATTTTTATTAATCCACTGAATTGTCTGATCAGTAAATTCATACAACCTTTGACCAGCAGTACTTATTCTAAGATTAAAGAACTCTTGCTTCATTAATACTTTTCCACAGACGTTAATTCATATAATCGACTAATAGTTCGTTTAAATGAGTTTTCTAATAATCTTGATGAAGTAAATTGATCTAGGTTTTGATCAGCAGTAACGGCTAAAGGAATATTTTTGTCATATATGACATCTATTAATGTTATAAATCGCTGTTGTTGGTTAGAATTAATATCATTAAATTGTGGAATATTATCAAGAGTAATAAATTTGCAATTTTTAATTATCTCTAAATAATCTTCAGCACCAAGGTTTCGATTACATAGATCATCAAAATTAAATCTAGCTACTCCTTCATAAAAATTTTCTATTTTAAAATTTCTTCCCTTTACGTTAATTATTTTTGATAAATAATTTTTATCTTTTGTAATTGTTCTAAAAAATTTATTTATTTTAAAATTTGTCTCTTGATTAAGAGGATAAAAATATCTTTGTTTTTGATTTTCATTTGATTTTCTATAATCGTCTTCTAATTCAAGTTCAAGTTCAATAGATTGTTTATCCATAATTTTTATAAAAGGTTTAAACTGATCTCTTTGAAGGCCGTCTTTATAAAGTTCAGAAATTTTTGTATTAGAAGTTAAAATAATTTTAATATTTTCTTTAAATATTTGCTCAAATAATTTTCCTAAAATCATTGCATCAACAATATTTGTTACCTGGAACTCATCAAAATAAACTAATTTAGTTTTAGATTTTAAGTCTTTTACAAAATGGTTTATTACATTTTCCTCATTTTTTTCTTTTCTTTTGTGCGCAAAATCATGAAAGCTCAACATAAATTCATTAAAGTGTTGTCTTAATTTTTTTTCTTCTATTAGATCAAAAAAAAAATTTAGGATCATTGTTTTTCCTACACCAACACCACCATATAAATAAAAAGCAGGTTTTGAATTATTTTTTGAGAAGAATTTATATAAAATTGACTGATTAAAGTTTAATTCATAAAAACTTTTGAGTTGATCAATAATTGCTAATTGATAAGTGTTTATTTCTAAATTATTTTTTTTACAAAAATTTTCAAAAAGATTGTCTAAGTTCATTTTTTTGTTTTAAAATCGATACCATATTCTGATCTTGGTCCTTTGCGTAATCCAAATGGTCCAGAAATAAATATAGTTAATGGTCTTGTTCCTGGTTTAAGATCTACTCTATGTAGATTATTTGCTGATCTAAAGCCAATATAACCCGGTGGTCTCCAGAATTTTCCTGAACTTAAAGTCTCCCAATAACCACCTCTTAAAACTATTGTTATATAAGGAAAAGTGTGGTTGTGTACACCCTCACCGTGGTCATCTGCTAACATCTCATGAACTAATATATTGAATGGGAACCACCTTGGTCGGTGTCGTATTAAAACATAATATCTATTCATCCACGGTTTTGCCTCGTGAAATTTGGGATGAGATGGTCCCCTATCTAATACAACTTTTTTTCTACCGATCTTCTCTAAAAATTTTAAGATCATAACTAATTATATCGATCAATAGACCCGTTTCTAACTAAAAATAAATTTCTATTGAATATAAATGGTTTTGATGTGAAATTTTTTGAAACTTTTTGAGTTTTTGTAATATTACCTTGCTGTAAACCAGCTACAATAATTTTACCATCAGAATTAGTTAAATATAAACTTTTATTTCCAATCACAAATCCTAAAGGATAAATATTTTTTCTTTTTTTTTTATCATAATTTACATAAAGATCGGTTATTCTAAGAATATTTCCCTTATTCTTTTCAATTACATATAAAAAACCCTCGTTAGAAACAGTAAAAATAAGATTACTTATTAATATAGGTGTAAGGTTAGAATTAACTTTATTAATCCAATTTATAGTGCCTGTTTTACTATCAATTGAATAGAATTCATTTTTGTTGTTTGATAAAAATATAATTTTGCTATCGGAAACAAGTTTTGAGTTTTTGAAACTATATGATTTATTAATAATACTGCTACTCTGTGTTGGTAATTGCCAAATTATCTGACCAGATTCACTATCAACTGCTGTAATATCTCCTATAGAGTTACTAAATACAATTTTATCCTTTAAAACTATTAAAGAATTCTTAGAATTAGATATTGTAAAAGACTCGTCTGTTTGTAAACTCCAGCATTCTGATCCGTCATAAATATAGTAACATCTGAGAGTATTTTTATAATCTACAACATAAAAACTATTTTTAGACTTTTTAATATCTGAATTAAAAGGGTAAGAGTTATTTTTAGACCAGTTTAATTCACCATTATTTAACTTAATAGAATAGTATTTAGCAATACTATCAGTTATTAAAATATTATCTTTATCCAAAATTAAATTTAACTTTGGATACAGTTCTCTTTCTAACTTAGTATAATAATTTTTTTTCCATACGATTTTTTGATTATTGTCATATCTTATAATTGTACCTTTTTTGTCAAAATAAATAACTCCATTTTTTAAAAAAATTGGTTTGAAATTAATCCTGTTTATTTCTTCTAATTTAGAGAATTTATAACTTCCATTTTTGTTTAAACTTCCATCAAAACTTTGTGATCCAAAATTATTTTGGTTATCAAAATTTATATTTTTTATCTTAATTGCTGATAGATCTAATTTTAGACTCTGATTGAATTCTTTTATAACAAACTTTTCATTCGAAAATATTTTCTCAATGTTTGGTTTTATCGATATATCTTTTTCATTTTTTTTCCAAATTTTTGAGTTTTTATTAAACGAGCAATGATTTAATAAAATTAACAAAAAAAATAATGCAATTAATTTATTCACTCAAATCTCTGCTTAGCCTTTTCTCTGCCTCTAACCTTATATCTTGATTGGGGTTTTCTAAACTGGTGATTAGATTAAAAAACTCTTTTGCCTTTTGATTTTGTGATTGTGAATAAAAGTACTCTGCAAGTAAATACAGAGCATGAGATTTCCAAACACTTTTAGAGTTAATAATTGGATTTAACATCAATAATAGCTCAGATTCTGATGCTATATCTGCGTTATATAGGGCTTTTTTGTAAATAACTAAATTTTTAATTTCATTATCAAGTGATGTTTTTTCAATTAATAAATCAAATAATTCGTTTATCTGGTTTTGATCTGTAAGAAGATTATTATCAATAATGAAGTAAAGTGATAATGGTGAATATGTTGGATCTTTTTTATTAATAATCTCTATTAACTTATCAATCGACTTATTTTTTTTATCCTCAGAATATTCGATAGTAATTAAATTAAAATCATCAGAAATTTGTTTTTTTTTACTAGTTTTATATTTATCAAATCCATAAATTACTATTAATGCTATTAATAAAATTATAACACCAAATATTATTCTATATTTATTTGTAACAAAAAAACTTTTAATCTTTTCGTTCCTGGTGTTAGTATTTATAATTGTTAAATCTTCGTCCATAATCAAATCATATTTCTTAACACATACTGAAGTATTCCACCATTTTTATAATATTCCAATTCATTTTTAGTATCTATTCGGCATAAGGTTTTAATTTTCTTCATTTCACCAGATGTATATTTAATCTCTATAATTACTTCATCTGAAGGATTAATTCCATTTTCTATCTCTAGAACACTTATTAACTCAGATCCAATTAAATTTAAATTTTTTCTGTTTATTTCATTTATAAATTGTAAAGGTAATATTCCCATACCAATTAGATTAGATCTATGTATTCTTTCAAAACTTTCTGCAATGACCGCTTTAACACCTAATAATTTTGTTCCTTTTGCTGCCCAATCTCTTGAAGATCCTGTTCCATATTCTTTGCCGCCTATTATAACGAGATCAGTACCTCTTTTTTTGTATTCAACTACTGCATCGTAAATTGATAAAACTTTTTCCTCAGGATATAATTTCGTAAATCCACCTTCTGTTCCAGGAGCCATTTCATTTTTTATTCTGATATTTGCAAATGTTCCTCTCATCATAACTTCATGATTTCCTCTTCTAGAACCATATGAATTAAAATCTTTTGGTAAAATCTGATGCTGCATAAAATACTCACCTGTTGGACTATCTTTCTGAATACTTCCTGCAGGTGAAATATGATCTGTTGTTACCATATCACCTAGGATCAATAATGGTCTTGCATCTTTGATCTCTTTGAAACCCTCTGGTTCATCCGATAATGTCTCAAAAAAAGGAGGTTTTTTTACGTAAGTCGATCCTTGATCCCAATTGTAAATACTACTTTTTTCTGTTTTAATCTTTTGCCACTGTACTGGACCTTCTGAAACGTTAGAGTATCTTTCTATAAACATTTCTGCGTTTAGAGATTTTTTTAAAATATCTTCTATCTCTTTATTTGATGGCCAAATATCCTTTAAGTATATATCATTGCCACTTTTATCTTGACCCAATGGATCTTTATATAGATCAACTTCCATATGACCTGCTATTGCATACGCCACAACAAGTGGAGGTGATGCCAGATAGTTTGCCTTTATATGAGGCGAAATTCTACCTTCAAAATTTCTATTACCTGACAAAACTGAAACAGAATAAATGTTCTCTTTTTGAATAGCTTCAACAATGTTTTCCTCTAATGGTCCTGAATTTCCAATACAAGTTGTGCATCCATATCCAACTAAATTAAAACCTAATTTATCTAAATATTTATTTAATCCAGCTTTTTCTAAATAATCAGTAACCACTTGCGAGCCAGGTGCCAAAGAAGTTTTAACCCATGGCTTAACTTCTAAACCTAATTCAACTGCTTTTTTTGCTAGCAATCCAGCTCCAATTAAAACGTTCGGGTTTGATGTATTTGTACATGATGTTATGGCTGCAATTAGTATAGAGCCATCACTAATTTGATAGTCTGTGCTAGAAACCTTTGAAATTGATTTTTCTTTTTTATTAGTTGTGTCATGCATTACTTTTTTAAATGAACTTGACGCATCAGTTAAAAGAACTTTGTCCTGAGGTCTTTTTGGACCTGAAATAGTCGGAACGACTGTAGACATATCCAAAGATATAATATCAGTAAATTCAATCTCATCACTTGCCCACAAACCTTGTTGCTTAGCGTATTTTTCAACAATTTCTATTGTATGCTTATCTCTACCTGAAAATTTTAAATATTTTAATGTCTCATCATCTATTGGAAAAAAACCACAAGTAGCTCCATATTCAGGTGCCATATTTGCAATAGTAGCTCTATCAGCAAGAGTTAAATTTTTCAATCCCTCTCCATAAAACTCTACAAATTTTCCTACCACCCCTTTATCTCTAAGCATTTTTACAACTGTTAAAACTAGATCTGTTGCTGTGGTTCCTTCTGGCATTTTATTTTTTATTTCTAAACCTATAACTTCTGGAATTAACATCGATATCGGCTGACCTAACATGCCTGCTTCTGCTTCAATTCCTCCAACTCCCCAACCTAAAACTGATAAACCGTTAACCATTGTAGTATGGCTATCAGTTCCCACTAAAGTATCTGGAAATAGATACTCATCTTCTTCAAATTTTTCTGACCAAACAACTTTTGACAAATACTCTAAATTTACTTGATGACATATACCTGTGCCTGGTGGAACAATTCTAAAATTATCAAATGCTTGTTGACCCCACTTTAAAAATGAATATCTTTCACCATTTCTTTCAAATTCTATATCTACATTTTTTTCA
>CACLFK010000004.1 GCA_902606105.1 uncultured Pelagibacteraceae bacterium
ATTTATGGTATAAGCACGCAAAAAAATCAGAGAAGAAATGGGGTACGCCAGTTTACTTACAGCTTGCAATTATAAAAATGGAATCAGGTTTTGATTGGCTTGCGAAACCTCCTCGGCAAAAACTTTTTAAAATAGTTCCTTATAAAAGACCTTCAAGTTCATTTGGTTATTCTCAGGCGGTTAAAGGGACATGGAAACAATATAAAACTGAAACAGGAAATAAGTTCGCAACCAGAACAAGATTTAAGGATAGTGTTGATTTTATTGGTTGGTACACAACAAAAACTGAAAAAATTTTAAAAGTTTCAAAACAAGATGCTTTCAAGCAGTATGTTGCTTATCACGAAGGGTGGGGAAATTATAAAAATTATAAAAGTAATAAGAAAGTTATTAATTTAGCAAAGAGAGTAGAAAAACAGTCAAATATTTATAAGAAACAATTATCAGATTGTAAGAATACTTTATCTACAAATAAATATATTGTTTTTTAATTTAATTGTTTTTTAAGTTCTATGTCTACTGCATCAATACGCTTTGTATTTTTTGCTAATGCTAAGTACATTGTCGGTGTAACGTATAATGTAAAGAAAGTTGAAATAATCATTCCTCCTAGAATAGTTCCTCCAACAGCTAATCTAGATCCTTCTCCCGCTCCTGGCCCAATATTTCCAATTACTAATGGTAACATGGCAATCATAGTGCTTAATGAGGTCATGATAATTGGTCTTATTCTCAATTGACATGCTTTAAGGATTGCATCCTGCAATTTAACACCAGTTGTTCTTATCTGATTTGTGTAGTCTACTATTAAAATACTATTCTTTGTTGAGATACCAATCAGTATTATTAGTGCAATTTGAGAAAAAATATTTATCGAACTATTTAAAAATAAAATAAAAATTAGTCCACCAAAGACTGCGAGAGGAACTGTTAAAATAATTATAAAGGGATGAACGAAAGAATTAAAAGTTGCTGCCATAACCAAATATGCTGTGATCAATGCTAAAGCAAAGATTAAATATATTTCATTAGTTGTCTCTTTTAATTCTTCAGATTTTCCTTTCCAAGTAATTTGATTTTCAGGTGCAACTTTTACCATGACATTCTCCAAATAATTTATAGCCTCTGATAATGTATACTCCTCTGAAAGGGCTGCAGAAATTGTAACTGCTCTTTGCCGGTTATATCGGGGAAGTACCTCTGCTGTACCTTTTTCTTTGAATTCTACTAAACTTGCAACTGATACTAGCTCTCCCGTAGTCTCTGATCTAACAAAAATTTTTGATAAACCGTCTTTATCTCGTCTATCCGCAAGGTATTGTTGTAAAATAATTGGATATTCTTTTCCTTCTTTACTGAAAGTAGTAACTCTTTTGCCTCCATATAATGTTTCTAAAGTTCTTCCAATATTTTCTGTAGATACTCCTAAATCGTTGGCTCTATTTTTATTAGTTATTAGTTTAACTTCAGGTTTATTTTTTGTGTAGTCACTTTCTATTCGAGACATGTTTCTATTTTTTCTTAATTCACGCAAAACATTTTTTTGTATTTCTTCAAGCTCTTCGTAGCTTGTTCCATAGATTACCATTTGAACTGGCTTGTTATAGCTTGAAACTCTAATTGCTTGAGGAGATATTGGAAAAGCAAAAGTTTCTGGAACAGAAACAACTTGTCCAATAGCTTCTCTTAATACTGTTTGACTACTTTTTTCTCTATTTTTCCACTCATCTAATAAGGCAATAATTATAAATGTATTATAAGTTGTTGCAGATTTACCAAATCCTGGAACTCTCATGATAACTCTCTCGTATGGACTATCTTTTGCTTGTAGTAATTTAATTATTCTATTCTCAATAATTTGAGCTTTTTCTTGGGTATATTCAAATGAGCTGCCCTCATCAGTAGATCCAATTATCAAATAAACACCCCTGTCCTCAGTTGGAATTAATTCTTTTTTAGAAAAATCGAACAAAAATGCAGAAGCTGCAATTACTAAAATTATAAATGTAGAAATAGTTTTCTGCTTATTTATCCAATATCTTAAAGTATCAATATAAAAGCTTGTAAAAGATTTAAATCCATCATTAAATTTTTTGACAAAAAAATTAATTTTTTCTTTTTTATTTAAAAATTTACTTCCCAGCATTGGGGACAATGTTAAAGCAACAAAAGAAGAAACTACTATGGAGAATGACAGAGCGATCGCAGTTTCTTTAAATAAAGTTCCAGAAATACCTTTTATAAAAATTAGAGGTAAAAAGACTGCAACCAAAATTAAAGTTGTTGCAATAATTGCAAAAGTAATTTGTTTAGAACCCTTATATGCTGCAACAAGTGGAGTTTCACCATTTTCAATTCTAGTGTATATAGCATCAGTCATTATAACTGAGTCATCTGTTATTATACCTATGGCTAAAATAAAACTAAGTAATACAAAGATATTAATTGAAAGATCAAATAAATATAAACCCAAGAATGATCCTATTAAACTAACTGGTAGAGCAACAGCTGGAACTATCACAGCTTTAAGGTTACCAAGAAATAGATAGATAATTAAAACTACTAAAATAAATGCAATAATTAAACTTTTGTAAACCTCTTCGATTGCTGCACCAACATATGTAGCTCTATTAAAAGCAACCTCTAATTTTAGTCCATCTGGTAAAGATTTATTTAGTTCTTTTATTTTTGCTTTAATCTGATTTGAAAGTTCAACAGTAGAAGCGCCACTCTTAGCATAAATTCCAATCCCTACGGTTTTTAAATTTATTGCATTTTTTCTTTGAGCTTTGAATAAAGTTTTTTCAGATACAGGTCCTAATTCAACATTTGCTACATCTGATAAGATAATAACTTTATCCTTATTTTTTTTTAATGGTAATTGTTTAATGCTCTCAATATTTGAATAAGATTTATCAATATTAAGAGTAAGATCTTTGTTGTTTGCTTCTAAAGTTCCCGCTGGAAGATTAACATTCTCATTTCTAAATGCTTTTTCAACCTCCTGAATAGTAAGGTTATTAGCCGCTAATTTAATTGGATCTATCCAAACTCTAACACTTAATTCTCTTAATCCTCCAACTCTTATTCTCCCAACGTTAGGTACACTCGAAAAAGCGTCAATAAGATATCTTTCTGCATAATCTCCAAGTTCTAAATCACTCCAGCTTGGGGAGGATAGACCTACCCACATTGTAGTTGTAAACCCAGCAGCCTGTTTTAATATCTGAGGTGGACTTGATTCACTAGGTAGATTATCGACTACTCTGGATACTCTCTCTCGAATATCGTTTGCTGCATCATCTAAATCTATATCTGTATTAAATTGAATATTTATTCTACTTCTTCCACTGAGAGAACTTGAATCTATATTTTTAATTCCTTCAGCTCCACCAATAACATCCTCAATTTTTTGAGTTATTTCCTCATCAACAATTTCTGCTGAGGCAGATTTGTATTCTGTTTGCACTTGAACCACAGGTGGCTGTATACCATCTGGTAATTCCCTTACCGGTAGTTCTGCGAAAACAAAGACACCAAAAATAATTAATATTAATGACATTACCCAAGCAACTACAGGTCTTTTTATGCTGACTTCAGTAATATACATTTAATTATTAGCTCTCAGATTTTTTAAATATATTTAATTTTTTTAACCAATCTAACTTACTTTTTTTTGGTTCTTCTTTTTTAGATTTATCTTTTTTGCCCCAACTAGAATTTGCTTGTTTTTTTTTTGAACCTTTTTCTATTGGTCTGATGGTTAGATTGGGTCTTACTTTCTTTGTACCTTCAGCAACAATTTTATCACCACTGTTTAGGCCATTTAAAACTTCTACAAAGCCTATGTATCGATCACCGGTAGTAATCTTTGTTTTTAATACTTTATTTTTCTCATCAACTTTATAAATAAAAACATTTTCACCTTCAACAATTGTACTTGTATCTGGAATACTTAAACTTTCTCTAATATCATATTTAATTGATATTTCTAAAAATGAACCTGGAAGTATTTCACCTGAAACATTATCCATCTTAATCCTGGTAGCCAAAGATCTTGTATCCTCGCTTATTCTGCTTGCAAATGAATCAACTCTGCCTTTGTATATTTTGTCTTTATATCCAGAAAATTTTATGTCTACAGGTAAACCAACTTTTACAAAAGGGACAAATATTTCTGGTATATCCACATCGCAATAAATTGAGCTAGTATCTTCTACATTAATAAGTATTGATGATTTTGAAACTTCTAAATCTTCAGAAAATTCTCTTTTTCCAATTGTTCCATCAAATTGAGCTATAATTTTTCTATTTTTAAGATCAGCAATAACATCACCTTTTTTCACTTTTTGATTGTAATTAATCGGTTTAAGAATTTCATATTTTTCAACTTTAAAAGATTGGGTCTGAACTGGAGCAGCCGTTCCATAAGTACTTATAATATTTTCGAAAATTCTTTCTTTAGCAGCTGTAACAATTATTCCTGGTGGAGGCCTTTTACTAAATTTTTTTTTAAAATGATTTCCGATCATAGTTCTTCCAACAATTACAGTTGTAATTATTAAAAAAAATATAATTACTATACTTGTTATTTTCGTAGATCTTTTCATAGCTTAGATTTTGCCATACTCAGCCCAAGAACCATCATATATGACAGGCAGATAATTAGCGTTTACCAAAGAATATGCAAGGGCTAAAACACAAGCAGTAACGCCAGACCCACATGAAAAGACAGGTTTATCCATTGGATTTCTAAATGAATTTTTAAACAAAATTTTTAACTCTTCTTCATTTTTAAATGAAAAATCTTTGTTTATAACTTCCACAAAGGGCAAACAAATAGAATTAGGAATAGATCCACTTCTAACATTTTTTCTTGGATCTGGCACTTTTCCTTCAAATCTATCTTTACTTCTTGCATCAACAACAACAAACTCTTTTTCTGAAATATTTAAATCAATTTTATTTTTGTCTTTCACCAAAGAAATTAATTCTTTGCCTTCATAATTTGTTTTTGAAAATCTAACAACTTCATTAGATATCTTTTTATTTTCTTGTTTCCATTTTCTTAATCCACCATTGAGCACACTAACAAGCTTAGGATCATGTCCAAAATAAATAAAGTTATACCAACATCGACAAGAACTTATTACATTAGAGTTATCATAAATAATTATTTGATCATCTTTCGAAATTCCTAAGTTTGAAACTATTTTATTCCAATCTTCTAAGCTTGGAAGCATGTGTGGAAGATCTGTATTGTTTTTAGAATTTTTGTCTAAGTCAAAAAAAATTGCGTTTGTAATATGTTCATTATTGAATTCTTTCTCAGCATTTCTATTTTCCGCTGGCATATGCCAAGAACAATCAATAACTTTTACTTGATTGATATTTTTTTCTAACCAATCTGTATCCACTAAAGACATTCTATCTTTTTTCTAAATACTTTTGGTGGTATTCCTCAGCTGTACAATAGTTTTTAACTTGTGATAATTTAGTTACAACTTTTCCAGATAGTCTTTCGTTCTCTTTATTTATAATACTTTCTGCAGTTTTTTTTTGATTATCGTTTAAATAAAAAATTTCACTTCTATATTGTGTTCCAAAATCTGGTCCTTGAGAATTAAGAGTTGTTGGGTCATGAATTTCAAAAAAAAATTTAAGGATTTTTTCATAAGATATTATTTTTGGATCGAAATCTAATTTTACCACCTCCGCATGATTTGTTGAACCAGTACACACTTCCTTATAATTTGTTTCTGCATTATGACCACCACAATATCCAACTTCAGTTTTAATAACTCCATCAAGTTTACTGAACTTAATTTCTGGTCCCCAAAAACATCCTAATCCTAAAATTGCTATTTCCATTGATAATTAATCCAATTGATTTAAAGTTAAACCTATGTTGTCAAAAAATCAATTAGGCTTTTTCTACATGTTCATCTCTGTATGCGCCTTTTCACTAATGGATGTATTAGTAAAGTGGTCAGATTCATATCCTGTTGGACAAGTTTTATTTTTCAGGGGTTTTTGTGGAATAATTCCAATCTTGTTTCTTATTCCTAGAGATAGATTTTTAGATTTTTACAAAACAACAAGACCTCTTCTTCATTTTAAGAGATGTTTATCAGGCTTAATTGCTTTAGTTGCAATTTTTATTGCCTTAAGGAATTTACCATTAGCAACGGTAGTAAGTATTACATTTGCAGCACCAATATTTACAACAATTTTCTCAATATTTTTACTAAATGAAAAAGTTGGTTTATATAGATGGTTAGCTGTCTTAGTGGGTTTTGTAGGAATAATTGTGATTACAGAACCAGGTTTTAGTTCTTTAAATTTCTACTACATATATCCAATAATTTTTTGTATTGGCCTATCATATGTAGCTATAGCAATCAGAAAATTATCTACAACAGAGCCAGTATGGTTGATCAGTTTTTTCTTCTCTTTTTCAATAGCAATTTTGGGTCTTTTGTCTCTGTTTCAGGGCTGGGTTATGCCTAATTTTTTAGATTTATTTCTATTGTCTATGGTAGGAATTTTAGGAGGTCTTGCAAATTTATGGTTGTCTCAATCTTACAAGCTTTCAGAAGTAAGTTTAGTCACTCCTCTGAAATATTTAGCTTTGGTATTCGCTTTAATATTTGGATATTTTATTTGGAGTGAAGTTCCAACATTAAAAACATTAATGGGAGCTTTATTAGTAATATTATCTTCATTTATAATTTTTAGAAGAGAAATGACTTTAAAGAATCGACCGTCAGTTTCACAACATGAGTAATTCTCCACGATACTGGAATACAGCAAAAAAATATTTATCCAGGAAGGATAAAATAATGTTTGCTTTGATAAAAAAGTACAAGTCTCCTTCGGAGACGATTTTGACCTCCAGAAAAGATGTCTTTTTCTCATTATGCAAAAGCATTATTGGTCAACAAATTAGTGTTGCTGCTGCTAATGCAGTTTTTTTAAAATTTAAAAAAAAATGTAAAAATAAAATTACGGCTAAGATAGTAAATAAGTTAACAACCTCCCAACTTAAAAGCTGTGGTCTAAGTAGGCAGAAGGTAAAAGGTATCAAAAGTCTAGCTAAACAAGTAATTGATAAAACATTTAATCCAAAACTTATTCCTAAAATGTCCGATGAAGAGGCGATAATTTATTTATCTGAATTGAGACAAATTGGAAGATGGTCTGCAGAAATGATCTTACTATTTACTTATAATCGACCTAATATTTGGCCAATTCAAGATATTGGTTTGTTGAGAGCGATTTCAAAAAATTATAACAAAAAATACTTACCACCAGAAAATTTTGTTAAATTATTGAATAAAAAATTCTCACCTTATTGCTCAGTTGCAACTTGGTATTTATGGAGAAGTATAGATCCGGAGCCTATTCAATACTAAATCCTTCAACTATTTGCATGTGTCTAGTAGTTGTACTTTTTGCAATATTCCAACCATCTAAATACTCTTTAGAATTGTGACATTCTATAGCTTTTTCATAATTTGGAAATTCCCATATAACAGTTCTTACAAAATCATCTCCATCATATGTTATGTGTTTTCCTCCTCTTACCAAGGGAATACCACCAAAGCTTTTTATTATTGGAGTCACTACTTCAGCATATTTTTTTAAATTTTCTTGGTTTTCAACTTCCTTATAAACACTTATCCAGTAAGCTTTCATGATTTCTCCTTTTAAATAATTTTAGTTATGATAATAAATTTCATGGCTGATAAATTAATTATTTCTTTCGAAGAGTATACAAGCACTGTTGAAAAATTAGCACTACAAATACATCAAAACTACACTCCATCTGTACTTGTAGGTATTATGAGAGGTGCAGCACCTATAATTGATATTTTATCCAGAATTTTTAAAGTTCCTACAGCCTATGTTGTAATTCAGAGCTATTCTGGGGAAACTGTTGAAGATCAACAAGGGGAGTTAATTTTTGCGAGAGACATGAGTGCAATTGCAAAAAATGAAGATTTCAAAAATATATTATTAGTTGATGATTTATCTGATACAGGCTTAACATTAAATAAAAGTATAGATTGGCTCAAACAATATGAGCCAATTAAAAGTCATATAGAAGAGATTAGGACAGCATGTTTGTGGAAAAAAAAATCATCAATATTCAAACCAGATTATTGTCCAGTATTATTAGATGGTGATCCGTGGATAGTTCAACCTTATGAATATTATGATGAAATTGATATTGATGGATTAAATAAAAAACATTTAAAATAAAAGGCCAGTTTAAACTGACCTTTTATTTCTTATAAAAGTATTATTTTGGGATATCTCCTTCAACTCCTTTGACATATACACTCATGCCTGCCAACATTCCATCATCTGCAACTTTACCTTCTGCAACAAGTAAATTGCCTTTTTGATCATATATTGGACCAGTAAACGAATGAGCTTTACCAGAAGCTAGGTCTTTTTGTAGTTTTTCTACTTCCTTAACTAACCCACTTCCCATTGCAGAATTATAGGGAGCCATAGCTACCATCCCTTCTTTTAATCCATGCCAGGTGTCTTGTTGTTTCCATGTGCCATCTCTTGCTGCAATAGATCTTTCAACATAATACGGTGCCCAATCGTCAATTATAGATGTTAAAATTGATTTTGGTGCAAACCTTTGCATATCACTGGCTTGTCCAAAGGACCAAACACCAGCTTTTTCAGCTACTTGAACTGGTGCAGTACTATCAGTGTGTTGCATTATAATATCTGCTCCCTGATCTATCAAGGCTTGTGCTGCTTCAGACTCTTTTCCTGGATCATACCAAGTAAAAACCCAAACAATTTTCGTTTTAATATTGGGATTAACTTTTTGAGCTGCTAAAGTCATTGCATTTATCCCTCTTATAACCTCAGGAATTGGGAAAGATGCAATATATCCAATAACGTTTGTTTTTGTCATTTTTCCAGCCATGTGTCCTAAAAGAGTTCTGCCTTCATAAAATCTCGCAGAATATGTGGAGACATTTGAGTGCTCTCTTTTATAACCTGTTGCGTGCTCAAATTTTACATTTGGAAAATCTTTAGCCACTTTATTGGTAGGATCCATATATCCAAAACTTGTTGTGAAAATAAGATCGTGACCAGATTGAGCTAACTGTCTAATCACTCTCTCAGCGTCAGCACCCTCAGGAACACTTTCTACATAAGTGGTTTTAATTCCAGCAGCTTCAACAGCCTTTCTTCCCTCGTCATGTTGGTATGTCCAACCATGATCTCCTGTTGGACCAACATAAACAAAACCAACTTTAAATTCAGCATTTGCATTTATGCTAAATCCAAGCAAAAGTAATACAGATGCTAATAACCTTAAAAAATTTTTATACATTTGATTTCCCCTTTAAATTTTAAATTAATGATTCTGTAGCCTAAACAAATTTTTTTAAAAAAAAATATTTATTTTGGAATAGCTAACATCACTTTTCCTTATAGAAGATTTGCCCCAATGAAGTTGGAGTATTAAGTTTTATTTTTCTACTGTCACGAGAAATTATTACCAAAACAACAATTGTCATTATATATGGTAATGCACTTAAAAATTGAACTGGAATTCTTATTCCCATGGCTTGCATATGTAGCTGAAGAATAGTTATACCTCCAAATATTATTGCCCCAACCAAAACTTTAAGAGGGCTCCATGTTGCAAAAACTACTAATGCTAGTGCTATCCAGCCTCTACCAGCAGTCATATTTTCAATCCACTGAGGAGTGTAAATAAGTGATAGATAAGCTCCTCCTAAGCCACACATTGCTCCTCCATAAAGAATACAACAATACCTTACTAGTAATACATTAATACCTTGATTTGCTGCCGATAAAGGAGAATCTCCCACCGCTCTTACAATCAAGCCAATTTTAGTTTTTTTTAAAAAATAGTTAGTTCCAAAAGGAAGTAAAAACGCAAAATAAAAAACGATTGAATGTCCAAAAAAAATAGGCCCAAAGAAGGGGATTGCTTCTTTTAAATTTACAAACAACAAAGGAAATTGCTTTCCAGGTATTCCCACGAAATCTTTTCCAATCATTGCAGACAAACCAATACCAAAAATGGTAAGAGCAAGTCCTGTCGCTACATGATTTGTCAATAGTGATTGAGTGAGAAATCCAAATATAAAAGATAATAATAAACCAGAAAGCATAGATCCAATTATTGCTAAAAATAAATTGTCAGTAATTACCATTAATGCAAAACCTGAAATTGCACCTATGATCATCATTCCTTCAACACCTAAATTTAATACTCCAGATCTCTCTGTTATAAGCTCTCCTGAGGCTGCAAGTATAAGAGGAACAGAGGATGCCATAATAGCCCCAATTAGAATTCCAAGAAAATTAATATCAATATTCATATTTTTTTAATCCTAAAAATTTTATTCTAAAAAAAAGTAAGAAATCAGATGCAAGAAGAAAAAATAAAATCATTCCTTGAAATACTTGTCCTGTATACTTTGGTACTTGTAAAAATATTTGTGCAGTTTCAGCACCTAAGTAAGTCAGTGCTACAATTAACGATGCAAATACAATACCGATTGGATTTAGACGACCTAAAAAAGCAACAATTATTGCTGTAAATCCATATTCAGGTGAAATCATTCTATGTAGCTGTCCAATAGGACCAGTGATTTCGCCAACGCCTGCAAGACCAGCACACGCACCGCTAACCATAAATACTAGTAGTATCATTGTTTTACCTTTAAAACCGGCATACTTAGCAGTCTTTAAACTTAATCCTGAAACTTTAATTTGAAAACCCAAATAAGTTTTAAATAAAACAACCCAAGCTAAAAAAACACTGAAGAGAGCAATAAAAATTCCAGCATGAATTCGAAGACCCTCAAATAAAATGGGCAATCTAGCAGACTCACTAAATTGTCTTGTTTCAGGAAAGTTAAAACCCTCTGGGTTACTCCAAGGACCAACAACAAGATAATCTAATAATAGTTTAGATATATAAACAAGCATCAAGCTAACCAATATTTCATTAGTATTAAAATAAATTTTTAAAATTGCAGGTATCATCGCAAATATCATTCCACCAATTGCACCAGCCAAGATTATTAAAGGTAAAACATAAAAACCCTCATGATTATAAAATAACAAGGCAACACCTCCACCAACTATTCCCCCAAATGTTAATTGTCCTTCTGCTCCAATATTCCAGTTATTACTTTTAAAACAAAAAGATAGACCGATAGCTATCAAACAAAGTGGAGTTGCTTTTACAAGAAGCTCACTTAGACCATATAAATCTGAAATAGGTGTGATAAAAAAAAATTTTAGAGCTTCTAAAGGTTTGAAACCAAGTAGATAAAATATAATTGCTCCTGTTACTAAGGTCAAAAAAATTGCAAGTACAGGGGTTAAAAAATAAATTAAATTTGAAGTTTCATCACGTCTTTCAATTTTAATCAACTAACCCTCCACCCATTAAAAGTCCTAACTTTTCAGGATTAACCTCTTCAGCACTCATTATTTTTGAGAGCTTTCCTTTGTTAATTACAGAAATTCTATCACTAAGTTGTAGAAGTTCGTCATTATTTGTTGAAATAAGGATTATAGATTTTCCTTGCTCATTTATCTTTACAAGTGTTTGGTGAATATAATTTATAGCTCCAACATCTAGACCCCAGGTTGGATTAAAACATATTAATAACTCTGGTGATGTAATTAATTCTCTACCTAAAATTAATTTTTGAAGGTTTCCACCAGATAAAAATTGACTTTTAAGGTTAACATTATCTGTGTTTACTGAAAAATTTGATAGAATTTTTTTTGAGTGATCTTTAATTTTTCTTTCATTAAAAAGACCTTTTTCAAAAAAATTAGAGGTTTTAAAATTATTCAGTGCTACGTTTTCGTAAATTTTTAATGACGGAACAGCTGCTTGGGATATTCGATCTTCAGGTGAAAAAGCCATTAAATATTCCCTTCTTTCCTTAGGGTTTAATTTGCTAATTTCTTTACTTCTAAACTTAATAGAACCATTATTTGATAATGTCTCACCACTTAAAATTTGAAATAATTCATTTTGGCCGTTTCCCGATATGCCTGCTATCCCAAGGCATTCACCTTTATTGAGAGTAAAATTTATATCGACTAAATTAACTTCGTAGGGATCCTCACTATTAAAATTTAGCCTCGAAACCTTCAAAATTTCTTCTCCACTTAAATTATTTGAAGCTATTTTTTTTATTTTGTTTAAATTTTCTCCAATCATTTTATTTGCTAGACTTGATAGTTCTTCATCAACTGTTCTACTGATAGATACAACTTTACCTTTTCTCATTACAGCAACTTCATCGCATAACGATAAAACCTCTTTTAACTTGTGAGTAATATAAATAATTAAAATTCCTTCTTTTGAAAATTTTTTTAAAGACAAAAATAGATCTTCAGTTTCTTGCTCTGTTAAAACAGAAGTAGGCTCATCCATTATTAAAACTTTTGGATTTCTTATCAGACACCTTACAATTTCAACCTTCTGTTTTTGACCTGCAGAAAGATTTAAAATTGGAACATCTAAGTCAATCTTGAAATTATATTTTTTTAAAATATTATTAATTAGAATTCTTAATTGATGATTATTTTTTTCATTATCGATGCTTAAATTTTCAAAAACTGACAAAGTTTCAAAAAGATTAAAATGTTGAAAAACCATTCCTATATTATTATTTTTTGCATCTTTAGGTGAAGTAAGTTTAAGAAGTTTATCGTTTAGGAAAATTTGACCTTTATCAGGATTAATTACGCCTGATAATATTTTTACTAAAGTAGACTTTCCAGCACCATTCTCTCCTAACAAGGCGTATATTTTTCCACTTTGAAAATTTAAAGATACATTATCGTTAGCAATACAACCTGGGTAAATTTTTGAGACTTTAGATACCTTGAGTTTTGTATTCATTTGATAAATTAAAATTAATTAGAATTAATAATTAGTACAATTAAATATAGTAAAAAAAGTAATTTTTTTATGTAAAATGAATAGTTTTCAACTTGAAGGCTAATCTTTTGACACAATTGAGTGTTAATTCAATCTCATGAGAATTAAAATAATTTTAATAATTTTATCAACTTTTTTTGTCTTATCTGGATGTCAAACAGTGAAGCAAAAAACTGATGCTATTGTGGAAAAAGAAAACGAAAAATTAAGTGAATTTATCGGAAAGTCTGCAAGCAAGCTTCAAATGGAATTAGGAAAACCCGATGAGGATTTTAAGAACGCCAAAGGAAATTTTGAGTTTGTATATAATACGAAAAAATATTTGATACCTTGTGAAAGAAGATTTGAAATTAATTCAGATAATATTGTTATTGGTTTTGTTTCTAACGGTTGCTTTTAAATCTAACTTGCGAGGACAAAGATCCCCGCAAGCAAGGTTAAACTTATTTAATATCAATAAGTTTTTTCTTTTTATGTTCTGGAACAATTCTTTCACATGATATTGTTAAAAGGCCATCTTTAAGCTCAGCACTATTTACTTTTACGTCATCAGCAATAGTGAATGATCTTGCAAATTGTCTTTGAGAAATACCTTTATGAATTATTTCTCCATCAACTTCACTGTTCTCAGATTTATTAACTTGTTTAGTTCTAACTGTTAATAAATTATCCTCAAACTCAACCTCAACATCTTTTTTATTAAAGCCAGCTAATGCAACCTCAATCGCATAGTTGTCCTTACCTGTTCTCCGAATGTTGTAAGGAGGGTAATTTGACTGCATTGTCAAATTTCCATTTCCCAACATATTTTCGAATTGATCAAACATGTCGTCAAAACCAATTGAAAACGGTCTTAGTGAGTTAAATATAGATAGATCCTTACTTGTCATGATATCCTCCTTTGTAAAGCAAGTTTATATTTAGTAAGCCCCATTAGGCGACCTACAATTGTTATTTAGAAACTATTTTTTAAATTTCAAGATTAAAAAAATTATATTTTTTTTGCAATTTTTAGTGCAAAAGCATAGTCGATTGCAATTTCTTCAATTGCACCATCTCGCCCAGATTTACCACCGTGTCCTGCATTCATTTCAGTTTTTAATAAAAGTAAATTATTATCAGTTTTATACTCTCTTAATTTTGCAGTGAATTTTGCAGGCTCATCAAACAAAACCCGATTATCGCTAAGGCTAGTTGTAATTAAAATATTTGGATAATCTGCTTTTTTTATATTGTTATAGGGAGCATATGAAAAAATATATTCGAAGTGTTCTTTATTATCTTTAGCGTTTCCAAATTCATCAAACTCTCCAACTGTTAAAGGTAAAGAGTGATCTAGATTGGTAGTTAATGAGTCAACAAAAGGCACAGCCATTATAATTCCCAAAAATAATTCTGGTGACTGATTTACAACGGCACCCATAAGTAATCCCCCTGCGGATCCACCCATGCCAATAATTTTACCTTTAGAGGTATAGTTATTTTCTGTTAAATATTTACCTGCGTGAATATAATCTTCGAATGTATTTTTTTTGTTTGTTAATTTTCCTTCTTTCCACCACTTCATTCCTTTTTCCATGCCACCTCTTATATGGGCAGTTGCCCAAATGATGTCTCTATCTATCAAGCTTAATCTCGTTGATGAAAAACTTGGGCTCATAGAATTTCCATAAGATCCATAACCATAAAGCAGTAAGTTGGCAGAACCATCTACTTTAGTTTTTTTATGACGTGTAATCGTTAAGGGCACTAATCTTCCGTCGTGTGATTCGAATTCTACTCTTTCAACAATATAATTTTCTGGGTTATGTCCTGATGGAATTTCTTGTTCTTTAACAAGCTTTTTAGATTTATTAGATAGATTATATTTATAAACTCTCGAGGGTGTTTTAGGTGAAGAATATCCAAGATAAATCTCATCAGTATCTCTATTTCTTTGAGTTAGTGAAACGCCAGGAACATAAATTTTTTCATCTGAAAATATTAACTCTTTTTCAAGATTTGTTGAGAGGTTTCTAACAAACAATTTATCTAGTGCATTAGATGTTTCAGATCGAATGATCCAATTTTTAAGAAAAGTTAGACCTCCTATCAATACTTCATTTTTTGAGGAGATAAAAGGTTTCCAGTTTTGCTCTTCTAAATTTTCAGTAACATCAATTTTAAAATCCTCTGCATTTTTATTGGTATGATTATAAAACTTACCATCCCATGAGCTTACTGAATAAAGAACTCCTCTTTCTCTTTTCATTATAAGTTTTGGTTGAGGTTTAGCCTCATTCACATTAAAATAGTATTGTTCAGATGTATTATGATCTGATGTATTTATAAAATAATATTTTTCATCAGAACTTAATCCAATGCTAACTGTAAAAGCTTCACTTTTTTCCTCAAAAATTAGCTCATCCTCATCTTCAAAATTTCCAATTTCGTGTCTGTAAATCTTTCTTGCTCTATGATTTTTGTCTAGCTTTGAGTAAAATATATATTTATCATCTAAACTAAATGTAATACCTCCAGATGTTTCTGTAATTTCTTTTGAAATAAATTTATTTGTTTTTATATCCCTAATATAAATTGTATAATATTCAGAGCCTTTAAGATCTAAAGAATACCCAAGATATTTATCATTATTACTTACTTCTAAATCACCAACGCCAAAATACTCAGTGTTTAATTTTTCTTTTTCTTTATCTCCATTCCAAATCTCTTCAATTTTTTTTGTACCAATTTTTTTACGAAGCTTAATCGAATAATTTCCTTTAGCAGTCGTTTTTGTCCAGTATTTAAAAGTATGATCTTTATATGGAAGTGATTCATCGTCTAATTTGATTCTACCTTTAATTTCATCAAATAATTTTTTTTGTAAGCTTTTTGTATCTTTCAAATGATGTTCAGCATAATCATTTTCATCGTCTAGATATTTTTTTACTTCAGGATCTAATTTTGATTTATCTTTTAGAACTTCTAATATATTTTTCTGGTGTATCCAGCTATAGTTATCTTCCCATGTAACATTATGACAAGATTTTAGTTCTGGTTTTTTTCTTAGATATGGTATTTTCATTTTTAACGAAATATATGAATATTATTATTTTTACAGTATTAATTTTAATCGGTTTATATTTTTTACTTAAAGTTTTCACTAAAATAGCATCTAGGAAAATATCAACAGGTATAAGAGTTATTTTGTTTATTCTTTTAGCTTTATTTGCAGTTTTATTTGCTATTGGAGGTAAATTTCTCTTAACATTACCGTTAACATTAGCAAGTTTGGCCCTATTAAAGCTTAAAGGTTTGTCTTTATTTCAGTTAATTTCATTATACAGATTAATTCAAACATTAAGAAATTCTGGAAGGTTTTCATTTAATAATCAAAACGCCTCTAACCTTAGCACTATGTCTACTCAGGAAGCATATAGAATACTTAACCTTAACCCATCTAAAAATTTAACAAAAGACGATGTAAATAAAGCATACATAAAAATACAAAAAAAAATACATCCAGATATTTCTCCAGAAACATCAAGACTTTCCTCTTTGGTAAACGAGGCTAAGGAAATTGTATTAAGAGATTTAGGTTAACTTATTTAATCTTTACTATTTTTTTGTTTTTATATAAGTTTTAAGCATGAATAAGATTAGCGGTATATATGCCGCCTCGTTGTCAGTTTTAAATGATGATTTAACGTTAAATATTAATAAAACAATGCAACATGCGGAAAAGATTATAGATCATGGTTGTCATGGAGTTGCGATTTTTGGAAGTACTGGACAAGCTCAGTTAATTCCTATTTCTGAAAAAATTAATCTATTAAATCACTTAGCCTTAAGCAAATATAAGGAGAAATATATAATTGGAACTGGTTTAAATTCATTGGGAGAAACTATTAATTTAATGAGAGTAGCAACATCTTTAAATTTTAATAAATTTCTAATAATGCCTCCAGCCTATTATAAATATGGTGATAAAGAGGTGATAGAATTTTATAGTAAAATAGCGGATGCAATCCCTGACAGTGAAATAATTCTTTATAATTTTGAAAAATTGTGTGGATATAAATTTAGTGTTGAGTGTGTTGAAAAATTAGTTTCAAAATATCCAAAAAATATAGTTGGAGTTAAAGACAGCTCATATAATTTATTTGAAAATTTAAAAATAGAGAATTTCTCAGTTTTACCAGGTTCAGAGTCTAAATTGTTAAAAGGACTAGAATTAGGTTGCTCAGGCATAATCACTGCAACGTGCAACGCTACGTCAGAGTTAGCTAGAAAAGTGTTTGATGACTTTCAAAATAAAAATGAACAAAAAGTTAATCAAAAACTATGCGATGTGAGAAATACATTTGAAAAATATAATTTAATATCAGGACTTCATACATTTTTTGGAAAAAAAGATACTTCTTATAAAAATTTATTACCTCCTTTAAGCATTTTGAATTCGAAAGAGGCTGAAGAACTAAATACTAACTTAGAAAAGTTAAATTTTTCAACTAAGTCGTCATTGGCAGCATAATATGCAACTTGCAAGATTTTTAAATAGTGTTTTTAAGAAAGATGGCTTTATATTAATCGATGCTAATTCAAAATCTTATATTATTGGAACACCAAAAAAAGATAACCCAATTAAATTAAAAATATTAAATAAAAAACTCCATTACAAATTGTTATTTCATCCTGACCTTTATTTTGGTGAAGCTTACACCGACGGAGAAATTGTAATCGAAAATGGAAGTCTTACAGATTTTTTAGATCTTGCACTTATGAATTTTGGAAGAGGAGATCTTAATTTATTTAGTTATTTAATGAATAGATTAAGAGGATCATACAGATATCTAACAAATTTTAATTTTATAAAGAAATCAAAAATGAATGTTTCCCATCACTATGATATTTCAGATGATTTATATGATTTATTTTTAGATCCAAAAAGACAATATTCATGTGCTTATTTTAAAAATGCAGATGATACACTAGAGGATGCTCAAAATAACAAAATAAAACATATCATCAAAAAATTAAACATTAAGCCAAATCAAAAAGTTTTAGATATTGGTTGTGGTTGGGGATCTTTAGCAATTGACATAGCTAAAAGTTCTAATTGTGAAGTGACTGGAATAACATTATCTGAGAATCAATTTAATTATTGTAAAAAAAAAGCAAAAGAGGTTAATCTTGAAAATCAACTAAATTTCAAGCTAATGGATTACAGAGAGCTTAATGAAAAATTTGACAGAATAGTTAGTGTTGGAATGTTTGAACATGTAGGCAGAAAATTTTATCGTAAATTTTTCTCTCAGGTTGAAAAGATGCTCAAAGATGATGGAATTTCACTAATACACACTATTGGATCTGTAAATCCACCCCGGGATCCTCATCCATGGATTACAAAATATATTTTTCCAGGTGGATATACGCCAAGTTTAAGTGAAGTTACTACACCAATTGAAAAAGCTGGATTGATTGTTGCGGATATTGAAGTTTTAAGACTTCATTACTCTCATACCCTAAGACATTGGAAAGAAAACTGTCTTAGAAATAAGGATAAAATAATTCAAATGTTTGATGAAAGATTTTTTAGGATGTGGGAATTCTATCTTGCAGGTTGTGAGATGGCATTTAAATGGGGCGATCAAGTCGTTTATCAATTTCAACTGACAAAAAATTACAGATCTACTCCAGTTACAAGAGACTATATTTATCAATAAATTATTGATAGATATAAATCTTCGTGAAATGAAAAAAAAATCAAAAAAAATTAAAAAAAAGGTTAAACCTAAAAAAATAAGAAAAACTAAAACATTAAAAAAAAAAGTAAAAAAAAATAATTCCAAAATAAAAAATAAAGCTAAATTAAAAAAAAATAAAGCTAAGAGTTATAAAAAAGTTAAAAAATCTGTCACTGTCAAAGTAAAAAAAAAAAATATTCTTATTTTAAAACTAATTAATTTCCAAAATTCACTTAAGCCTGAATTTAAAATAAAACTAAACTTAAATTTTGAAAAATATATTCAAGGTTTTTTTGATAAAATTGCTAATACTATCGATCAGTACAGAGTAATTAAAAAAGACGAAGCCAGAAGAATAAAAGTAGAAAAACAAGAAAACGAAAGACTAGAAAAAATTAGGAAAGCTGAGGAAAAACAAAAACAAGAGGATTTAAAATTTAAATTAAAAGAGGAGACATTAAAAGAAGAAATCAAAATTGAAAAACAAAGAACTAAAGACATAAAATTATTTTTACGAAAAGAGCAAGCATTATTAAGAATTGAACAGGCTGAGAAACAAAAACAATTTTTACAAAAATTAAGATTAGATAAACAAATTGAAAAATTTAGAGTTAGAGAAGTTAAAGAATTAGAAAAACTTGAAAAAATTTCTTTAAAAGAGAAAAGGGAGGATTATGCAGGTCTTCAACAAAGAATAGAAAAATTAAAAGAGAAATATCGAATAATAAGAGACCAAAAAATTAAGGAAAGGGTAGAGGCCCTAGGAGTAAAAATTCAAGGAGATGAAGATAGAGAAACGCTTCTTAAAAAAGAAAAAGAATACACAATAGCTAGACAAAAAATAGAATTTTCTTTGGAAAGTTTTTACAGAAGTGCAAGTAGTTTAGTTTTCCAATTAAACAAAAGACACGTAACAAGACATATGTCGATTTTCAGATGTATCGATAGAAGATTTGAGACAGGTGAGATTTTTGTTAAATGGGACGAAGCAGCTGATGATGAATGGTTATTATTGATATACATTAAAAATAATTCACCAGACGAAGGTATAGTGATTGAAGACAAAACAAATCCTGAAAAAAATATTTCTCATGAATTCAAAAATAATGAAATTTTTAAGGCTTCAGACACTATGGTAGATTCTTTAACTCATCTAATTGCCAGAAAAAGAGCCAAAAATGGCAATTAATAGAACTAAAAACATTTGGTAGTATTAATAATGCTTTTTGGAATTATTTTAATGGTTACTCTGTTCATAATTTTAACTTACGTTCTTTCATGGATAAGGTACTTTAATAGTCTGGATCCTAGACTAGGTCAATCAACTTGGCGGTGGAGTTACGACTACCCTGTAATTGGACTAAGAGACTTTTCAGACTTAGATGATAGAGAGTTTGTTAAGTTAAGAAGAAAAAGAAATAGAATAATAACATTGATGTATTCAATTGTATTAATAATGTTTATGCTTTCAATGTCATTGCTAAGTGAAATAATGATTTTTTTTTTAGCTTAATTTTTCAATTGTTTCTTATTTTTGAGATATAGAAAATAAGCAATAATTTCATATGCATAATTAAAAATTGTAAAAATTATTGGAAGTTTAAAAAATTTATATAAAAATCTATATTTGGGTATTTTCTGCCAAACATACAAAAAAGCTTCAGCTCCCTCTAAAACTTTATCATTATCTTTTACATGTAATCGTCTTAAGAGTTGCTTGTCATCTTTATTAGTCTCTTTTTCAGCTAATTCATTATTGGTTATATCGATCCAATCTATCTGTTCTATTTTTTCTTTTTTATACAAGTTGATTTCAGATCTACAAATTTTACAGGAATTGTTGTAATAAACTTTCATATTACAATAGTTATCCTTTAACAGATTTTTGTACATGTGTAAAAAGAGCAGTTGCAAAGAAAATATAAACCTTTAAGTAACTCCTATGAGTAATTTCTTTGATAAATCAGATTTGGTAAGAAAAGATGCTGAAAATATAGTATCAGATACTTTAAAAAATTGTGATGATGGAGAATTGTACTTGGAAGACTCAAAGTCAGAGTCAATTATCTTAGATGATAATAAGATTAAGAGTTCAAACTATAGTTCTGATTTGGGCTTTGGATTTAGAGCAGTATCCGACGAAGTAGTTGCTTATTCTTATTCAAACGAAATATCAAAAGACTCTTTAAAAAGTTCATCAGAAAATCTTAAGTCAACTATTAAATCAGTCAAAGGTACTTATAATAATGAGATACCAAAATCTAACAAAAAATTTTATAGCGATATAAATCCTATAGAACAAAAAACTTTAAACTCTAAGCTAGAAGTACTAAATAAAGTGAATGATTACTTAAGAAAAAAAGATGAATCTGTAAAACAGGTTACAGCAAATTTTTTAGGTGAACATAAGTCAGTAGAAATAATCAGATCAGGTGGTGAGGCAATAACAGATATCAGGCCATTAATTAGATTTAATGTATCTGTAATGCTTGAAAGAAATGGAAGAAAAGAAACAGGTGTGTATGGCATTGGAGGCAGACAAGGTTACGATGATTATTTACAGAATGACAAATGGAAGAATGTATGTGAAGAAGCTTTTAGAATTGCTTCAGTTAACTTGGAAAGTAAACCCGCACCTGCTGGCGAAATGAAAGTAGTCCTAGGACCAGGTTGGCCAGCAATACTAATTCATGAAGCAATAGGACATGGCCTAGAGGGTGATTTTAACAGAAAAAAAACATCAGCATTTCATAACTTAATGGGGCAGAAAGTTGCAAGTGAAGGTGTCACAATTGTTGATGATGGTACCATAGATAATAGAAGAGGCAGTCTTACAATAGACGATGAAGGTACACCAACTGAAAGAACCGTTTTAATTGAAAATGGAATTTTAAAAAACTTTATGCAAGACAGATTAAATGCACGTTTAATGAATACAAGGTCAACTGGTTCAGGAAGAAGAGAAAACTATCGACACGTAGTTTTACCTAGAATGAGAAATACTATGATGTTAAGTGGCAATCAAACTCAAGATGAGATGATTAAATCTGTTGATAAAGGTATTTTTGCTGTGAGCTTTGGGGGTGGACAAGTAGATATTACTTCAGGAAAATTTGTTTTTAATTGTACAGAAGCATACGAAATTATTAATGGCAAAATAGGTTCTCCAATAAAGGGAGCGACATTAATAGGAGATGGTCCATCAATTTTAAAGGAAGTTTCAATGGTCGGTAACGATATGATGTTAGACCCTGGTATAGGCACATGTGGGAAAGCTGGGCAAGGAGTTCCTGTTGGTGTAGCACAGCCATCAATATTAATTGATAAAATGACAGTGGGTGGAACAAAACTATAATTAATGATTAAAGATCAAGGTTTCTTAGAAGCTAAAGCTGCATATTGTCTAGATGTTGCAAAAAAAATTGGAGCTTCAGATGCAAGTGTTACAATAGGTCATTCTATTTCTGAAACAGTCAATTTTAGAAATAAAAATTTAGATGAGTCTAATCGATCTGATGGACTAGCGTTTAGTATAGATACTTATATTGGTAAAAAAAAATCTTCAATTTCTTCATCAAATTTATTAGATGAAAATTTATATATACTTATAGAGAAATGCTATGAAACAACCAAAATTACACCAGAGGATGAGTTTAATTCATTACCAGATAAAAATTTACTTGCAGATAAACTTAAAGATTTAAATATTTATGATAACACCCATATTGATAATGATAAAAAAATTTACTATTTAAAAGAATTAGAAAACATAGCATCAGAGGATAAAAAAATAATAAACACAGAGTCCAGTTTTACTGAAAAAAAAACTAATTTTATTTTAGCAAATAGTGATGGTTTTTGTAGTGGTTACAAAACATCTTCATTCACTACGTCATGTGTAGCTGTTGCTAAAGACGAAAATAGCATGGAGAGAGATTATGAATATTCAAGTAAAAGATATTTAGATGATATCAAAGATCCCCAAACCTTAGGTAAACTGGCAAGTCATCAGACAATTAGAAAATTAAGTCCAAAAAAAATAGGAAGCGAAAAATTAAGTGTCATATTTGATAAGAGAATTGCAAAAGGTATGCTGAGTGCTTTTGCAAGTGCAATTTCATCCTCTGCAATCGCTAGAGGAACTTCCTTCCTTAAAGACCAAATAGATGAGCAGATATTTTCTAATTCTATAAATATAATTGATAAACCAGATATAATTAAGGGTTTAGGGTCAAAAAATTTTGACTCAGAAGGTATTAAATCTGAAACCCTCAATCTAGTTAAAGAGGGTGTGCTTAAAAATTATCTTGTAGATACTTATAATGGTAGAAAACTAAACCTTCAATCAAATGGAAGAAGCGGAGGTACTACAAATTTGTATTTTGAGAATGGAAAACAAAGTTATGAGGAGCTATTAAAAACTAATTCAAAATGCATTTATATTACAGAAACAATAGGCCATGGCAGCAATCTTGTAACTGGAGATTACTCTGTTGGAGCAACTGGGTTTTTAGTAGAGAATGGTGAATTTAAATATCCAATAAATGAAATAACAATTGCAGGAAATTTTAAAGATATGTTTAAAAAAATATCTTTAGCAAATGACTTAGATTTTGAATATTCAACAAATTCTCCAACTATGTTGATTGAGGGCATGACAGTTGCTGGCAAATGAGTAGTTTTTGTGTAATTGGCTCAGGAATTTCTGGAGCAACCATCGCAAATCTCTTAAACAAAAAACACTCTGTTGATTTGTATGATAAAGCAAGAGGCTTAGGTGGCAGATCATCTTTTAAAAGATTAGATAAAATAAGGGGTTTCGACCATGGGACTCAATACTTTTCTCCAAAAACACCAGAATTTAAAAGATTTACTAAAAAGCTAATAGAAAAAAAAATACTAAAAATTTGGAAAGGAAATCATAAATTTTTAAGTGACAAAAAAAAAGAAAATAAAAAACATGTTAAGGTTATTGGCAGAAAAGGAAACAATGACATTAGTAAATATCTTTTAAAAAATGTAAGATGTTATTTTCAAAGTGAACTAAAAAAAATAAATTTCCAAAACAGAAAATGGAATTTAATATTTAATGATGGTGAAGTTAGAAATTATAAAAATTTAATTTTAACATGTCCGTTCCCTCAACTTAAAAAATTGTCAAAAAATTATATTAAAAATTCATTTATAAATACTAAAGTCAAGATGGATGCAAATATAACAATTTTAATAGAAATAAAAAAAACCAACTTAAGTTATAGTAGTTTTTTATTTAATGATAGAATTCTAGGATGGGCTGGTTACGAAAATAGTAAAAAAAGATTTAAGAGTAAAAGTGATCTTTGGACATTACAAAGTACTTTTAATTGGGCAAATAAAAAAATTAATCAAAATAAAGCACTCAAAAAAACTAATGCCAAAATTTTGATTGATAAATTTTTTAAATTAACAGGAGTTAAGCGGACAAAAGTACTCTTTTCGCTTAACCATGGTTGGAAGTACTCCTCAAATTCAAAACCACTAAAATTAAAAAGTTATTGGAATTCCAGATTAAATCTAGGTGTATGTGCGGACTGGTTTAATGGACCAAGACTGGAGTCAGGATGGATAAGTGCAAATGATCTTTATAAGAAAATAAACAGATAAATTACTCGTAATTTTTTAATCTATATTCCCAATTTCCCATTCTTTGATATGTAACTTTAACTATTAAAGAATTTTTTTTATCCAACCAAATATCAAAATTTAATCTTTTATCATCTGGAAGGGTCATATCTTTGGAGGTTAATTTGAAATGATCAGTCTCATATTCTTGACCATTAATTATAATTTTTTCTTTTCCAACAAAAGTAACTATCTGTTCTTTAATACTACCTGATATTGGGCTTATTTGGCTACTAACTTGTAATATTTTATGACTCCACCAGTTTCCAATAGCATTTTCAAGGGGGGCTTCACCAGAGAAAGAAGAGCCCACAATATCAAATTTTTTGGTTTCTTTATTTAAAGTTAAGTTTACAAACTTTTCTTTTTTGTTCTGTAAAGTTTTTGAGTTAAAAGAAATCAATTGATCTTTCAAATATTTTTCTTCACCAATACCCTCTACTTCAAAAACTGTTGCTCCCAAAAGTTTTACCTCAAATTTGAATTGGTTAGTCACTAGAGTCACATCATCTTTTTGTGAAAAAAAATAATAATTATATCCAATTAATTCATTATTTCTTAAAATTTCCATCTCAATTTTTTTATAGTTACTGTAATGACCAATATGAGCATACGAGGCAAAGCAAATAAAAATAAATATGATGCTGAGTGAGATTTTTTTCATTATAAGCAAGTATTAATAATTTTATAAGTAACAGTATAATATGTTTTTATCCATTAAAAATATCCCCAAAGTATATTGGAGCTCAGATAAAAGCTTTAACTTCAAACCAAAATTTTCAACCTCATTTTTTTTAATTTTTGGTTTAATTATATTTGGTTTTGGAGAGGGATTATTAATATTATCAACTAAAGGAAATTCTCCCTGGTCTGTACTAGCAGAGGGAATATCAAAAAATTCTAAATTATCTATCGGTGCAGCAACATTTCTGATTAGTGTAAGTGTCCTTTTTTTATGGATATTTCTTAGACAGAAGCCAGGCCTTGGCACTATTTTTAATATAATTATTATTTCTGGAATAATAGATGTTACTTTATATTTTTTTGATCCACCTTCATCTAACATAATAAAATATTTATTAGCAATATTTTCAGTAATACTGGTTGGCATAGGTAGTGGTATTTATTTAGTTGCAAATCTTGGACCAGGTCCAAGAGATGGATTAATGACTGGACTAACAAAAGTTACAAACTTACCTATTGCTTTAGTCAGAGCATTTTTAGAAATTTCAGTTGTAATAGCTGGATGGTATCTAGGTGGAACGGTAGGAGTTGGAACTTTGATTTTTGCTTTTGGAATCGGTCCCTGCGTTGCTTTTGGATTATTTATTGTTAATAAAATTTTTAGTTAGGCTGCTGCCCCAGATTTTTCACTTCTTTTTCTTTCATGAGGATCAAGAATAGATTTCCTTAGTCTACAAGACTCAGGAGTAATTTCTAATGCTTCGTCCGTGTTAAGCATACTAAGTTGTTCCGCAATAGACATTTTTCTTACTGGAGTGAGAACAACGTTTTCATCTGTACCTTGTGTCCTCATATTTGTTAATTTTTTCCCCTTCATAACATTGATTATCATATCACCTGGTTTTGGAGACAAACCAACTATCATTCCAGGATAAACAGGATCGTTATGTGTTACGAACATTTCTCCTCTGGCCTGCAAGTTAAATATAGCAAAAGCTACTGCTTTACCTTGCTCCATTGCAATTAAAGCCCCATTTCTTCTCCCTTCCATTTCACCTTCAAAAGGCCCATAGCTATGAAAAATCCTATTAATAACACCATTACCTTTTGTAAGGGTCAAAAATCTGCTTGTGTAACCCATTAATCCACGTGTTGGGGCATGAAAAATAAGTCTTTTTTTATCTTTACCAGTATCTTTTAAATCAATTAATTTACCTTTACGTCTATTCATAGAGTCTATTACTTTTGATGAGAATTCTTCATCTAAATCCATTGTAATCTCTTCGATGGGTTCTAGTTTTTTTCCACTTTCATCAATTTGATACAAAACCTTAGGTGGACTGACTGTCATCTCAAATCCTTCTCGTCTCATTTGAGTAAGTAAAATTTCTAACATAAGCTCACCTCTACCGCTTACAACAAATGAGTCATTGCCATCGTTTTCAGAAAAAGTAATTCCTACATTATTCTGAGCCTCTTGAAGTAGTCGATCTCTAATTTGAGTACTTGTGAGTTTTTTACCTTCTTTTCCTGCAAGGGGAGATGTGTTAACAGTTATTGTGATAGACATTGTAGGCGGATCTATTGGTGTCGCTGAAATAGGTTCATTTACATCTAAATCACAAATGGTATCTGCAACATTAGCCTTTTCTAATCCAGCTATCACTACAATATCCCCAGCCTCACCAACTTCAATTGGCACTTTTTTAGTTCCCTCATATCTAAAAATTTTAGTCAGTTTCCCTTCATCTACTTTTTCACCTTTTAAATTAATTGCTTTTATTGATTGATTAGCTTTAGCAGTTCCTTGGGTAATTCTGCCTACTAAACTTCTTCCTAAAAAACTATCTGCATAAAGAAGTGTAGATAACATTGCAAAAGGTTTTTTTTTTTCAAATTTTGCTGGTTTTACATGATCAAGAATTAAATCCAAAAGTGCATTTAAATTCTCTCTAGGTCCGTCCACTTCTGTGTCCGCCCATCCAGATCTGCCACTTGCGTATAAAACTGGGAAATCTAGTTGCTCCTCATTTGCATCTAGGCTTACAAATAAATCAAATGTTTCATCTAAAACTTCATTAGCCCTCTGATCAGCTTTATCAAGTTTGTTAATCACAACAATTGGTTTAAGACCTTGTTTTAAAGCTTTAGATAATACAAACTTTGTTTGAGGCATTACTCCTTCAGCAGAGTCTATAAGCAATAGAGCACCATCAGCCATGCTTAAAACTCTTTCAACTTCTGCAGCAAAGTCTCTGTGACCTGGGGTATCAATTATATTTATTCTTGTATCTTTCCAATTAATTGAGGCAGGTTTTGCTAAAATTGTAATTCCTCTTTCTTTTTCTAATTCACCAGAGTCCATTAGCCTTTCATCAACAACTTCATTTTCTCTAAAAGACCCACTTTGCTTCATTAAATTATCAATCAAAGTAGTCTTGCCGTGGTCTACGTGGGCAATAATCGTGATGTTTCTAATATCATTTGTCATAAAATGTGGTTCTTATACATATTTAATTAATTTTTAAAACTTAAAAAAAACTAATATTTATTGGAGATTTTATTAAATTTGATGTTTAATTTGCTTTTTTCTGCTTTTCTTTTTTAAGTTTTCTTTTTTCTTTAAAACTTAATTTTGCTTTTTTTTTTATACTAGAGTCTTTAAATGATTTTCCACTATATCTCTTTGACATATTTTCCAACATATAAAAAAAAGGCCATCTTGTGATGGCCTTTTTGAATTCATATTTATATAGGGTTACATTCCCATGCCACCCATGCCACCCATGCCGCCCATTCCTCCAGGCATTCCTCCAGGCATTCCACCTCCAGCAGCGTCTTTCTCCTCTGGCTTATCAGCAATCATTGCTTCCGTAGTTACTAACAATCCAGAAATTGACGCAGCATCTTGTAGAGCTGTTCTAACAACTTTAACTGGGTCAATGATACCTTTAGCAAACATATCGCAATATTCTTCGCTTTGTGCATCATATCCATGAGTTTTTTTCTTCTGTTCTAACAATTTGCCAACAACTACTGAACCATCTACACCAGCATTTTTAGTTATTTGTCTAATAGGAGCTTCTAATGCTTTTCTAACAAGTTCAACACCAGCTTTTTGGTCATCTCCTTTAGCTTTAACTTTTTCTAAGTCTTGAGCAGCATAAAGAAGTGCACATCCACCACCTGTTACAATACCCTCTTCAACGGCAGCTCTGGTTGCATTTAAAGCGTCCTCAACTCTGTCTTTTCTCTCTTTAACTTCAACTTCAGTTGCACCACCGACTTTAATAACAGCAACTCCACCTGCTAATTTAGCAAGTCTTTCTTGAAGTTTTTCTCTATCATAGTCAGAAGTCGTTTCATCAACTTGTTGTTTTATTGATCCGCATCTTGCTTCAATATCAGATTTCTTACCACTACCACTTACGATAGTACTATTATCTTTATCGACTTTAATTTTTTTACAAGACCCAAGATCTTCAAGTTTAACATTTTCAAGTTTAATTCCTAAATCTTGAGAAATTACCTGTCCACCAGTTAAAATAGCAATGTCTTCAAGCATTGCTTTTCTTCTATCACCAAATCCAGGAGCTTTTACAGCTACAACTTTTAATCCACCTCTTAGCTTGTTTACTACTAAAGTTGCTAAAGCTTCACCTTCAACGTCTTCAGAAATAATCATTAATGGTCTTCCAGATTGCACAACTGCTTCTAAAAGTGGAACCATCGGTTGTAAGTTTGTTAATTTACTCTCATGAAGCAAAATATAAGGATTATCTAACTCAGTTGTCATTTTATCACTGTTAGTTATAAAGTATGGTGATAAGTACCCCCTATCAAATTGCATACCTTCAACAACATCTAACTCGGTATCGATTCCCTTAGCTTCTTCAACAGTGATAACACCTTCGTTACCAACTTTCTGCATTGCTTTCGCAATCATTAAACCTATTTCTTTATCACCATTTGATGAAATTGTACCAACTTGAGCTATTTCATCACTATCTTTAACTTTTTTAGCAGATGAAATAAGATTTTCTTTTACAGCTTCTACAGCAGAATCAATTCCTCTTTTAACATCCATTGGATTCATTCCAGCAGTAACATACTTAACACCTTCTGTTACAATTGCTTGAGCTAATATAGTTGCGGTGGTTGTTCCATCTCCAGCTTCTTCATTAGTTTTGCTTGCAACTTCTTTAACCATTTGAGCACCCATGTTCTCAAACTTGTCATCAAGATCAATCTCTTTTGCAACTGATACACCATCTTTTGTAATTCTTGGGGCACCGTAAGATTTATCCATTACAACATTTCTTCCTTTTGGACCTAAAGTGACTTTAACAGTATCAGCTAAAATATTCACTCCTCTCATCATTGCCGCTCTTGCTTCAGCATCAAATTTAATTAGTTTTGCCATTTTTCTTTCTCCTTTAAATTAATTACTTATCAGAAATACCCATAATGTCAGACTCTTTCATTATGCTGTATTCTTTACCATCAATTTTGACTTCAGTTCCTGACCATTTGCCAAATAAAACTTTGTCACCAACTTTAACATCCATTGGAATTAATTTTCCATCTTCTGTTTTAGCTCCACCACCAATAGCAACCACTTTTCCTTCTTGAGGTTTTTCTTGAGCTGTATCTGGGATGATAATTCCACCAGCAGTTTTTTCACTACTGTCTAATACTTCAATTAACACTCTGTCATGTAACGGTTTAAACTTCATAAATCTCCTTTATAATTCTATATAAATATGGACTTCATATAGATATTACGCTGCTTATTTCAAGATTAGATATTCGATTAGGAACTAATAATGCTAGGAAATTGGGGATTTTATGGTTTATACCTTAAATAATGACTAAAAATTTAGATACAGCTGGCCTCAGTTCAATTGCCCAGGATTATGATCTATTTTATATAGATTTATGGGGCGTTGTTCATAATGGTATAAAACTTTATGAAGGTGCGATTAAGACTCTTAAAGAGCTTAAAAAAAATAATAAAGATTTTGTTCTATTAACTAACGCACCAAGACCAAATGAAACTGTAAAAAATTTTTTAGAGAAGATGGGAATGGAAGAAGAGTTTAGAAATCATGTTTTCACATCAGGAGAAGCTGCACTAAATTATCTAAAAAAATTATATTTATCAAAAAAATTTTTTCATATTGGGCCACCAAGAGACTTTGATTTATTTAATCCTTTTAAAAAAAACAAATCAAGTGATCTAGCTGAAAGTGAATACTTATTATGTACTGGTCTATTTGACAATCATAACAAAGATTTAAATTATTATAAAAATATACTTGAGGCACATACCCATAAAGAGATGATATGCACAAACCCTGACTTGATTGTTGATCGAGGAAATGTAAGAGAATTATGTGCAGGTTCTGTTGCTATGGTTTTTGAAAAAATGGGAGGAAAAGTAGTATATTTTGGAAAACCATATTCTGAAGTTTATAATCAATCAATTGACAATTTTAATAAAAGAACTCTATCTATAGGAGATAATTTAAATACTGATATTAAGGGTGCTAATTTATTAAATTATGATTCTTTGTTAATTTCTAATGGTATTCATAAATTGGAAATTTTAAATAAAGGTATTTTAGAGGTTTCAAAAGAATATGAAACAGTTGTAAATTATACTCAGTCGGATCTTAAATGGTAAAATTATACAAAAATTTTAATATAAAAAATAAACATAAAAGTTCTTTAATTTTAATTGGAAATTTTGATGGTGTACATTTAGGACACCAAAAATTATTCAAATTAGCTAAATTATATAAGAAAAAATATAAGCTCAAAATTGGAGTAATTAATTTTGACCCTATGCCCAAAATGTTTTTTAACAAATTACTTAAAAATTTTAGGATCACGAGTATCAATCAAAAAATTGAATTACTAAGTAAACTCAAAGTAGATTTTATTATCACTAAAAAATTTGATAAAAAGTTTTCTAAAACTAAGTCCCTTAATTTTATTAAAGAAATTTTAAATAAAAAATTAAAATCAAAATTTATATTTGTTAGTAGTAATTTCAGATTTGGTAATAAAAGGGAGGGGAATGTTAATTTATTAATTAAAAATGAAAAAAAATTTAATTTTAAAGTAGTAAAGCCAGAACCATTGATCAAACAACATAAAATAATTTCATCTACATTAATTAGGAGTCTTTTAGAGAAAGGATATTTAGAAAAAGCAAATAAGCTTTTAGATAGAAATTGGACTATTGATGGAAATGTTCAGAAAGGAAGACAGGTTGGCAAAAAAATTGGTTTCCCAACATGCAATATAGATATTAAAGATTATGTTTTAGCAAAACCCGGTGTTTATGCAGTACGAGTATCAAGACCCAATAATTCTAATTATTTAAGAGGAATAGCAAATCTTGGATATAGACCAACATTTAATCAGAAAAAAATCTTATTAGAGGTTCATTTATTTAATTATTCTGGAAATCTTTATAATAAACTCCTATCAGTGGAGTTTTTAAAGTTTATTAGAAAAGAAAAAAAATTTAAAAGTGTTAATCAATTAAAGTCTCAAATTAAAAAAGATTTGAATATTGCAAAAAAAACTAAATGAGTAATTCTCAAATAAACCTTCCTAAAACAGCTTTTTCAATGAAAGCTAATTTGCCTGTGAGAGAGCCAGAAATTTTAGAATATTGGCAGAAGATTAATCTTTACAAAGAATTAAGAAATTCAAGCAAAGGAAAAGAAAAATTTGTTCTCCACGATGGTCCTCCATATGCAAATGGTAATATCCACATGGGAACTGCTCTTAATAAAATTTTAAAAGACATTATTGTAAAATTCCATCAAATGGACGGTAAAGACTCTATCTATGTTCCTGGATGGGATTGCCATGGGTTACCAATCGAGTGGAAAATAGAGGAGCAATATAAAAAAAATAAAAAAAATAAAGATGATGTTCCTATAGCAGAATTTCGAAAGGAATGTAGATCTTTCGCAGAAAAATGGATCGAGGTACACAAAGGTCAATTCAAACGTTTAGGTGTAGTAGGTGATTGGGAAAATTATTATTCGACTATGAGTTTTGATGCTGAGGCTCAAATTGTAAGAGAGCTTGGCAAGTTTTTAAAAGAAGGAAGTTTATACAGGGGTTTTAAGCCAGTATTATGGTCTACGGTTGAAAAGACTGCTTTAGCAGATGCCGAAGTTGAATATCAAGATCATAAATCAGATACTATTTATACATCTTTTCCTGTTACAAAATCTAACTTAAAAGATCTTGTGGGAAGTGAGATAATTATTTGGACTACAACTCCTTGGACAATTCCAGCAAATAGGGCGCTAGCTTACAATGAGTCTCTTGATTATGTCCAGTTGGATTTAAAGGATGATGGTGATTTTAAAAATAGAAAAATTATAGTTGCTGAAGCCTTACTGGAATCAGTAACTAATGACTGCAAAATAAAAAATTATAAAAAAATAAAAACATTTAAAGGCAAAGAATTAAAAGGAACTATCTGTAATCATCCTTTTTTAGACCTGGGTTACGACTATGATATCCCAATGTTAGAAGCAAGGTTTGTGACTATTGAGCAGGGAACGGGTATTGTTCATTGTGCTCCAAGTCATGGACCTGATGATTTTAATTTGTGTTTAAATAATGGAATTAAAGCAATTGAAACAGTCGATGGAGATGGAAAATATACAAAACATGTAAGCTTATTTGAGGGTATTCATATTTTTAAAGCAAACCCAATAGTAATTGAGAAACTTAAAGAGCAAAAAAAATTATTATCAAATGGGGAGCTGCTGCACTCTTATCCACATTCTTGGAGATCAAAAGCTCCACTAGTTCATAGAGCCACTCCACAATGGTTTATATCCATGGAAAGCCACAAGTTGAGAGATAAAGCTTTGAAAGCAATTAATGATACAACTTTTTATCCTAGCAAGGGAAAAGAGAGGTTAAAGTCAATGATAGAGACCAGACCAGATTGGTGTGTATCACGACAAAGAGTTTGGGGTGTTCCTCTTCCAATTTTTGTTAACAAAAAAACTAAAGAAATCTTAGTAGACGATAATGTTAATGAAAATATTGCATCTATTTACGAAAAAGAGGGTTCAGATTGCTGGTTTTCAGATGACCCACAGAGATTTTTAGGAGACACATACAAAGCTGAAGATTATGATAAATTGAGTGATATTGTAGAGGTGTGGTTTGATAGTGGGTCCACGCATTCATTTGTACTTGAAAAAAGAGAAGATTTAAAGTGGCCAGCATCAATGTATTTAGAAGGATCAGATCAGCATAGAGGCTGGTTTCATTCGTCATTATTAGAGTCTTGCGGAACTAGGGGTAGAGCACCATTTGAAAATATTTTATCTCATGGATTTGTTGTGGATGGCAAAGGGTTAAAAATGTCAAAATCTTTAGGAAATGTAATTGCCCCAGAAGATATTTTAAAAAAATATGGAGCAGATATACTAAGAATTTGGGTAGCATCATCAAATTATTCAGAAGATTTAAGAATAGATTATTCAATTCTTGACCAACATGCAGAATCTTACAGAAAAATCAGAAATACATTCAGATATTTGCTTGGAAATATTAAAGATAATTTTGAAGAAGTTGATTTTGAAAAAGTAGATTTAAATGAATTGCCAGAACTTGAACAATTTATGCTTCATAAGTTGTATACTTTAAATGTTAATTTTAAAAAATATTTTAAAAAATATGATTTTCACAACTTATACAAAGAGCTACTTAATTTTTGTACAGTAGATTTATCAGCTTTTTATTTTGATATAAGGAAAGACTCATTATATTGTGATCCTGTAGACTCGAAAAAAAGAAAGTCAACTATACTGTTGTTAAATATAATTTTGAATTCATTATTAAAATGGTTTGCACCAATTTTATCCTTTACTACTGAGGAGATTTACAGATTGTTATTTAAAGATAACAAAAGTATCCATTTAGAAAAATTTTTAAATTTTCCAAATTCCTTTTCGAATGAACAATTGAATCAAAAATGGATGGAGTTGATCAAAATAAGAAATATTTGCAATATAAGCATCGAGGAAAAAAGAGCTAATAAAGAAATTGGGTCAAGTTTAGAGGCAGACTTAAATATTCAACTGGATAAAAAATTAGAGGAAATTACAAAAAATATAGATTTTTCAGAACTTTGTATTACATCAAAAGCTCAAATTTCTTTTAAGAAAAACCAAGAAACCAATGCACAAACTACAAAAGCAAAAGGAACAAAGTGTCCTGTATGTTGGAAAATAAGTGAAGTTAGTTGTTCAAGACATACTTGATGAATTTGAAAATAATTAATAACAATTTTTATCTCAATTTAATAATTATTCTCTCAATTTTTATTTTAGACAGATTAACTAAACTTTATGTAATCTATTTAGATAAAATAAATATTGGTTCTGAAATATTTTCATCAAAATTTTTAAATATTTATTTGATTTGGAATGAAGGTATAGCTTTTGGGTTACTTTCATTTAATAAGAGTACTTTTTATAATTTTTTAACTTTTTTTATAGTGATAATTATATTTATAATTTTATATATGATTACTAAAAGTAATGGACTTAAAAAATACTCTTTACTTATGATACTAGGAGGAGCATTAGGTAATGTTTTTGATAGAATAATTTATAAAGCTGTTCCAGATTTTATTGATTTTCATGTGGGTAACTTTCACTGGTTTATTTTTAATGTATCAGATATATTTATATCAATAGGAGTAATACTAATAGTTATTTTGGAAATAATTGATAAACCTAAAAAAATATAGATGAAAAATTTAAAAATTTTTATTTTTGTTAATCTAGCAATTTTGCTTTTAACGTCCTGTACAACAGTTAAGAAAGGATTTCAAAATCCAAAAAAAAATAATAGTGACGAATTTTTGGTTGAAAAGAAATCTCCACTTGTTATGCCACCAGATTTTGATGAATTACCAATTCCTAAAATAAATGATAATAAGACGGAAATTGAAAAAAATAGCATAAAAGAACTTATCACAGAAAACTCTTCAGACTACAATGATAACATTAATGAAAATAAAGATTTAGAGGCCTCTATTTTAGATAAAATTAATTAATGTTGACACAAAATATTAAGTTTAGAGAATTTAAAAAAAAAAAAAATAGTCTAAAAATTGATAAAGAACTTAAAAAATTATTAAGAGAGAATAATTCTGTTATTAGATCGTTAAAAAAAAATTATGTAAATAATTTCGAAATAAAAAAATTATCTAAGTATAAAAAATTTTTAGATTATAGAGTTATTGGAATGGGTGGATCTACTCTAGGTACGCAAGCAATTTATGATTTTCTCAATTTTAAAATAAAAAAAAAATTTACTTTCTTAGATAATCTTAGTTCTTCAAAAAAAAAAATAGACAAAAAAAAATATTTAAATTTAATTATTTCAAAATCAGGTAACACTATTGAAACATCCATAAACTCAAATATTTTTATTAGAAAAAATCATACTAACATTTTTATTACTGAAAATAATCAAAACCATTTGAGAAAAGTAGCTGAAAAATTAAAAGCTGATATAATTGATCACAATAACTTTATAGGTGGCAGATATTCAGTTTTGTCAGAGGTTGGCATGTTGCCTGCCATATTAATGGGTCTCGACACTAAAAAATTTAAACAATTAAACAATATTATTAAAAATAAAAATTTTTTAAAACACCTAATTAATAATGTTGCATCTCAACTTTATTTTATAAAAAAGAGAAAATATAACTCAATAATTATAAATTATGATGAAAAATCTGAAAATTTATTAAATTGGTATCAACAATTGGTGGCTGAAAGTTTAGGTAAAAATAAAAGTGGTTTGTTGCCGATAGTTTCAAATATGCCAAAGGATAATCATAGTGTAATGCAGCTGTACTTGGATGGATTTAAAAATAACTTTTTTACTATCTTTTATGTAAAGGAAAAAAATTCTTTAAAAGTTAAAAATAATAAAATTCTTAATTCACAGAGCTATCTAAATAATAAAAGTATAGACCAAATTATTTTTGCTCAAAAACAAGCTACAGAAAATGTATTTAATAAAAAAAATATACCATTTAGAAGTTTTGAGGTAGACAAACGTGATGAAAAAACTTTAGGGGAACTTTTTTGTTTTTTTTGTACTTGAAACAATTTTAATTGGAAGATCTCTCAAAATTAACCCATTTGATCAACCAGCTGTAGAACTAATAAAAACTGAGACTAAAAAAATTCTGAGTTAAAATAAGATCCAAAAATTATTTTGGATATTCCATATTTTCTTTGATCTATGATTTGAAAAGATTTTGGAAACTTATCAATTTGATTTTTATGTCTGTGAATTATTATAATTCCCTTAGGATCTAAGATTTTATTATAAAGCAATGATTCTATTAATACTGTTAAATCTTTTTCTTTATATGGTGGATCTAAAAAAATTATATCAAATTGAGTTTTAAAATTCTTAAAATTAAAATTATTTAAAATATTTTTCTCGACGATTTCAAAATTCTTAATTTGTTTTAAATTATATAAATTTTTTTTTAAAATAGTTAACACACCTTTATAATTTTCTACAAAAGTGACAAACTTTACCCTTTGGGACAAACATTCTAAACCAAAAGAACCTGTGCCAGCAAAAAGATCTAGAACTTTTGAATTTTTAAGATTTATTGAAAATTTGTTTGAGTGATTTATAATGTTGAAAATAGACTCTTTTGTCAGATCCTTTAATGGCCTTGTATTTAAATCATTAGGTTCTAAAATTTTTTTACCTTTAAAAACCCCTGATATAATTCTCATTTATCAATTACTTTAAATCCTATATCTTTTCTGTAAAAGCCTTTATCCCAATTCAATTTATTTAAGTTATCATGAATATTTCTTCGACATTTAGCAAATTCATCAGATAAAGAAATAAAGTTTAGTACGCGACCACCAATTGCATAAATTTTACTGTCATGATTCTTAGTTCCAGCGTGAAATAAAAAATTATTTTTATTCAAATTAATTTTTTCAAAATTCTTTATTTCTATATTTTTTTGATAATTTTCTGGATAACCCTTTGAGCACAAAACAACACAAATACTTTTTTGGTTTGACCATTTAATTTGAACCTCATGAAGGTTTTCTTTTACACAGGCAATAAAAATTTCTACTAAATCTGTGTCTAAAGTTGGAAGTATTGTTTGACATTCCGGATCACCCATTCTTACGTTATACTCAATAAGATATGGCTCATTATTTACGATCATTAGACCTACATATAAAAACCCCTTATATTTTGTACCAAGATCAGAAAGACCCTTCAGAGTTGGATGTATAATTTTATCAAAAATTTTCTTTTCAAGGATATCACTTATTAGTCTTGATGGTGAGTATGCCCCCATACCACCAGTATTTTTTCCTATATCACCTTCACCAACTCTTTTGTGGTCTTGGGCTGTACCAAAATTTTTTACTGTTGATCCATCACTTATTACAAAGAAACTCATTTCTTCTCCCTGAAGAAATTCTTCAAACAAAATATTTTTGGCAACGCCAAATTTACCATTAAATATCTCTTCGACTGCTATAAAAGATTCATCTATATTTTTACAAATATAGACTCCTTTGCCAGCAGCCAAATTATCAGCTTTAATTACTAATGGATACTTGGCACTTTTTTAAAAATTTTTTTGAATCTTCTTTATTTTCAAAAATCTCAAATTTTGCAGTAGGAATATTATAATTTTTACAAATATTTTTTGTAAAAATCTTTGATCCCTCTAACTGAGAGGCTATTTTATTCGGCCCAAACACTTTGATTTTAAATTTTTCTAAATAATCAACAATTCCATTTACCAATGGATCTTCAGGACCAACAACAACTAGATCAATTTTTTTTTCAACTATGAATGAGTGAATTTTTTTAAAATCATTTATTTCTATTTTAACATTTTCAGCAATTTCATTTGTACCCGCGTTACCTGGTATACAATAAATTTTATTTATTTTATTAGATTTTGATACCAAGAAAGTAATTGCATGTTCTCTTCCACCATTACCAAGAATTGCAATTTTCATATAAGTATTTATATATCTTATTAATGAAAAATAAATTAGCTAAATTAAAATATTTACCAAACAATTTTAATATAATTGAACACGGTGATCATGTTATTTGTGCAGTATCTAATAAAAAAATTTTATTAGAAAATTTGAATTACTGGAGTGTCAAAAACCAAGAGGCATATTTTTCTTATATTGAAGCATCAATTAAAAGAGAAAAAGATAAATCGTAAATTAAAAAATTATTTTTTCCATCTGTCATGAGTCCATATCCATTGATCTACATTCTTTAATATCATCTTTTCAAGAACACTATTAAGAAATATTGTAATTTCATTAATAGTCTTTGTCTTATTTATTATAATTGGTTTTGAAACATACATTTTGAAATAAATCTTCTTATATCTTTCGATATAAATAGGAACCACGGCACAATCGTACTTCTTTATTAGCTGTGCAGGTATTGTAGTGGTAGCTGCCGAATGATTAAAAAAAGGCACTTTTTCTCCTTCTCTAACTCTCTGGTCAATCATAAGAGCAATTGATCTCCCTATTTTTATACTACTAAGTATTTCTCTTGTCCCTGCTCTTCCTTTTTTAATTTGTAGCTTACAAATGTCTCTCTTTCTAATTTTTTCCAATGTATTGTTTAAATACTCATTATTTAAAGGTCTATAGATAGCAGCACAATCAATACCACTCTTTTCAATTTGCATGGCCATCAACTCAAAATTATTAAAATGACCTGAAACAAAAACAACTTTTTTTTTAAGATTTTTAATTTCTTTAAGGTATTCTATTCCTTCAATAGAAATAAATTTTTTTAATTTATCATTTTTAAAATTTTTAAGATGAACATATTCTGCAAAAATACGGCCATAATTTCCTAGGACGTTAGAAGCTATTTTTGTTTGATTATTTTTAATACCAGCTTTATCAAGATTATTTATAATTAGGGATTTTGATCTAAAAAAAGGACCAAAAACTTTACCAATCAAAAAACCAAGATTAGAAGAAATTTTGAAACCTAATAATTTAAACATAAAAAATAAAAAACTAATTAAAATAAATTGAATTAAGTTATTAACTTTGTTCATTGCTGGTGAATATAATTTTTTGTAATTTCTCTATGTTGTTTATTTTAAGTTTAATTTTTAAAAACTTAATACCTTTTTTTTGCCTTTTATTTAATCTAAAATAATCTTTTTCAGTCGTAATAATATTCAATTTATCTTTTTTTGCTAATTTTTTAATATTGCGTATTTCATTGTTTGGTATCTTGTAATGATCTGGATAAATAATTTCTCTCTTTATTTTAAAATTATTTCTCAATAAGGTGCTTTTAAATTCATGAGGATTTCCGATACCACAAAACATTAAATAATTTTTATTTTTTTTTATTCTCCTTTGTTCTATTGCTTGATAGTTACCCTCAAAAATTTTTATATTTTTATTTAAGGATTTAATTTTATTACGAAGTTTAATATTTTTTTGTTCTCCAATTAAAAATACAATATCATAATATTTTAATTCGTTAAGACTTTCTCTTAAAGGACCTGCGGGTAATAAGAAACCATTTCCGTAACCATAATAAGAATTGAAACAGACAATTTTTAAATCATAAACAATATTTTTTTGTTGTAACCCATCATCCAACAATGCTATTTGAAATTTTTTTTTTTCTGCGATTCGTAACGAATCAATTCTTTCTTTTTCTGAAATAACTAATCCGTTTTTTTTCAGAAGATTTATTTCATCTGTTTGATTATAATAATTTTTTTTAATAAAAACATATTTAGCTTTTTTTTTAATTATTTTACTTAATTCAATTGTTAAAGACGTTTTTCCTGTACCACCAATAAAAATATTACCAATGCAAATAGTTTTGATACTAAATTTTTTTTTTGGATAAAATTTCTTAATTATATTAATAATGTACGTAAAAATTGTTAATGGAAGTAATACATAAGATAAAAAACTCTTATTTATCCAAAATCTAGGTTTAATCAATTTCATGCTATATATTTTAGAAGATAATAAACATTTTTATTTAAGATTTTTTCTCCTAAATTAAATATTTTTCTTGTTTTTGAATTTGGTAATTTTTTATTCAGTTTTTTTTCAATTTCATTTTGCATTTTTTTAATATCTAAAGTGGTTACAGATATTTTGTTTTTGGATAAAAATGCATAAATTTCTTTAAAATTATCAATGTTTGGTCCATTAATAATATAATTTCCTAACCTTGCAGGTTCCAATGGATTTTGTCCACCATGTCTAACAATCGATCCCCCAACGAATGTAATTTTACTTAATTGATAAAATTGTCTGGCTTCACCATAAGTATCAACTAAATATATATCTGTATTTTTATTAGGTCCATTCCTAGACGAATGTGTAACCACGTTTAAATTTATTTTTTTTAAGTCTTTAATAATTCTTTTTGATCGATTTATATGACGTGGAATAATAATTGTAAGTAATTTTTTATCATTTTTTTTTATACTCTTGTGTATCTTTGCAATTAATATTTCTTCGTCACCATGAGTGCTAGCTGCACAAAGTATTTTAAAATTTTTAAATTTTTTTTTCGGAAAAAATTTATTGATAGTATTTATTTTATTTTTTGCATAAAATTTGAGATTTCCAGCAATATTGATATTTTTTGTTCCTAATTTTTTAAGAAACTTTTTTGTTTCTAAGTTAGATGGCAGAGCTAAAGAAATTTTACTGAAAACCTCATTTGCAAACTTTTTTAAAATTCCCCATCTTCTATAACTTTTCCTAGTAACTCTGGCATTTAATAAAATTATAGAAATTTGTTTTTTCTCCAAATTTTTAAACATATTTGGCCAAATTTCTGAGTCTACAAAAACTGCCAATTGTGGTCTCCAAGTATTAATAAACTTATTTGTCAAATAATTTGTATCTAATGGATAATACTTATGAAAAGTTTTTTTAAATTTATAATTTTCAAAAATTTTTGCTGAACTCCTAGTAGAGGTGGTAAGTAGTACTTGCTCAATCTTTTTTTTCTTTTCAAGTTTTTCTAAAACTGGAATTATACTCATCAACTCTCCCACACTTGCAGCATGAAACCAAACAGATTTAAATCTATTTTTTTTAGAATAAATGCAAAATTTTTCTTGGTATCTAAGGGGATCTTCTTTACCTTTAAATAATCTAATTAAAATTAAAATAGGTGAAAATAGAAAAACTAGATTAATAATAACACTGTATATAAAATACATTAACTTTTTTTTATCTGTTTTTCATAAAAGTTTTTATAGACTTCAGAATTTATTAATAAATTTTCGTGACTACCTGTATCAATAATTCTTCCTTCATCTACAACATATATAGTTTCTGAATTAAGAATAGTTGATAATCGGTGTGCAATTACAATCGTAGTTTTGTTAGAAGTCAGTTCACTTAATGCTTTTTGAATTTTTTCTTCAGTTTCAGAGTCCAAAGAAGAGGTAGCTTCATCAAGAAGTATTATTTTACTTTTTTTCAAAAAAGCTCTAGCTATAGATAATCTCTGCTTTTCACCCCCTGATAATTTGACACCGTTTTCGCCAATAATTGTTTCATAGCCATTATCTAATTTTTCAATAAATTCCTTGCACATAGCAAGTTCTGCAGCTTTAAAAATCTCATTGTCATTGGCTTCTGGTTTTGCATATCTAATATTATTTTTAATTGTATCGTCAAATAGTGTTGTATTTTGATCAACTATTGAAATTTCCTTTCTTATCGAAACTAAACTTTTATTAGCAATGTCCTGTCCGTCTATTTCGATATTGCCCTTGTGAGGAGAATAAATTCTAGGTATCATATTTAAAATTGTAGATTTACCAGAACCGCTGTAGCCAACTAATGCAGTCATCTTCCCACCTTTAAATTTTAGGGATAAATCTTTCAAAACTTTATTTTCTAAATTTGAACTATAGGCAAATTCAACTTTATTAAAAACAATATCTACATTTGAAAATACTAAATCTAGACTTTTACTGTTAGGATTAATTTTATTTTTTATGTCTATTATTGGAATAATCCTCGCCGAAGCAGCAAGCCCTTGACCTATTGCTACATTAACTTTAGTTAAAGTTTTGACAGGTTGGTAAGCAAGCATCATCGCTGCTAAAAAAGAAAAAAAATTATTTATTGCTAACTCTCCACTTATAATTAGTTTACCAGAATAAAAAATTAAAAAAGCAATCATTATTCCTGTTAATACCTCCATTATAGGTGTAGATCTTATATACACAGCTGCTATTTTTGCAGATTTTTCTTTAAAATTATTGACAAAAATTTCTGATCTTTGCTCTTCAAAATTTTCTCTTTGAAAAATTTTAATTATTTTATGATTTTTAAATAAATCAATTAAATATCTATTTAAATCTCCTGATTTTTCTTGTGCTTGAGTTGAAACTTTATTCATTCTTTTACCAAGTATTTTTGCTGTAATACTTGCTAAGGGTATCATCAGAATAGCGATAAGTGACAATTTCCAGTTTTGCAAAAACATTACAAAAAGTAAACAGACAAGGGTTAAGCTATCTTTAAAAATGCTTAAAAATGCATCAGATAACATAGTACTGATTTGATTAACATCAAAATTAAGATTGGAGATATATTTACCAGAATGTTTATTTTCGATAGTTTCGGTATCAGCCTTTATAAATGATTTTAGCATATCAATTTGAAGCATTTTTTTAACTTCCTCCGATACATTAATCATTAAAAGTTTTGCAAAATAAAGTGATATTCCTTTAGCACTGAAAGCCAAAATGATTGCAATAGGGATAATAAATATTAAAGTTTTATCCTTATTTAAAAAAATATTTTCAATTGCAGGATCTAAAAGCCAAGCCGTAACAGATGTACTTAGTGCAACAACAACAGAAAAAATTGCAGCTAAAATTATTTTTTTAATAAATTTACTAGTATAATCTCTGTAAAGTCTTTTAAATGATTCAGATTTTAACATAAAATTAAATCAATTTCCCAATTAAAATATTTATTAAAATAAGAAGACCTAAAAAATTGTTACTCTTAAATTTATTTAAGCAATCTGTTGTATTTTTCAGATTTAACTTTTTGATTTGAAAATATAGAAGTTGTAAAATTGGAAGTACTAAAAACATAAAATAAAAAATTTCAAAATTTTTTAAAAATCCAACAAGAATTAATGAAACTATAAAAATTAAATAACAAATTATCAAAAATTTTTTTGGATTCTTTTTAAATTTTATCGAGGTTGACTTTACTCCTATAATTTCATCATCTTTAATATCTTGAAATCCGTAAATTGTGTCGTATCCTAATGTCCAAAATATGGCTCCTAGATAAAATATAATAGGTATTATTGAAATTTCACTAGTTATTGAAATCCACGCTAGAATTAAACCATAATTAAACGTTATACCCAAAAATAACTGGGGCCAATAGGTTACTCTTTTCATTAAAGGATATGTAAATGCTAGGGGCATCGATGCTAGTGCCATCAAAATCGTAAAATTATTAAAATTAATTAATATTAAAAAAGCTATACCACACAAAGTAATAGCGTAGAAGGAAGCTAATTTTATAGACACCTTACCAGATGCGATAGGTCTATACTTCGTTCTTTCCACCTTTTTATCAAAATTTTTATCTATAATATCGTTTACAATACAACCAGCTGATCTCATTAAAATAGATCCACCTAAAAAAAGACAAGTATAAAATAAATATATAAACAAATTTGAATTAAAATCATAAACAATTGTAAGTCCCCAAATGCACGGCCAAAATAAAAGCATAAAACCAATTGGTTTTTTTAATCTGGTAAGTTCGATAAATAATTTTAATTGGTTCATAATTTACTTGTAAATAACAAAGGCTAGTTTCATAATCAAATTGATTCGTATGAATATAGATTACACAGTTACAGCATTAATGTTTCCCGCAATACCTTTGCTAATGGGTGTTTACAGTAATAGATTCCATACATTAAGTGCTCTAATTAGAAAAATCCATGATGCTCACGTTTTTGAAAAGCACACCCCGCCTGAATGGAAAGCTCAATTTTTAAATCTTAATAAACGGATAAGCCTTTTGAAATTTTCAATGGTTTTTGCAGCATTCGGCTTCCTGTTTAATATGTTGACTGTGTTTGGTCTTTATTTAAGTGAGATTTTTATAGCTAGAATTATTTTTGGATCATGTTGTTTATCAATGATTATATCCATTATTTTTTTTATAATAGAAATTCAAGTTTCCACTAATGCTCTAAAGCTTCATATGTCTGACATGAATATATATGATTAAAAAAGTTTAGGGAATTATAACAGCTGGGCCGGTGAGCAATCTACCCTCCAAATCTTCATGAGCTTGTCTTACTTCATCAAGAGTATATTTCTTTGAAATTTCTATTTTAAACTTACCAGATAATACAGCTTCAAAAACTTTTTTGGCGGACTCTTCCAACTCTTCTCTCTCGATAGTGTAGTGAGCAATAGAAGGACGAGTAAAAAATAGACCTTTAGCATTAATATGTTTTTTTACATCAATAGTATCTACATAACCCGAGGCATTTCCAAAAGCTACCATCATCCCTCTAACTTTAAGTACTTCAATTGAACCCTCAAAAGTGGTCAAACCTACGCCATCATAAACAACGTCAATTCCATTTTTTCCAACAATTTTTTCTACTTCCTCAACAAAGTTTTTCTCAGTATAATTGATCACATGGTGGCAACCATTTTTTTTTGCAATCTCTTCCTTTTCTTTTGATCCAACAGTACCAATTACTTGGGCGCCCATTGAGTTTGCCCATGCACATAAAATTTGACCCAAACCACCAGCTGCAGCATGATAAAGAATTTTATTACCTTTTTTTAATCGATAAGCTCTATGCAATAAGTATTCAGCAGTAATTCCTTTAAGGGTTATACATGAAGCAACCTCATTTGAGACACCATCTGGCACTAAAACAAGTTTATTTTCTGGTACTATCTGTTTTTCGGAGTAAGCTCCGATAGGCGCTGAAGCTCGAGATACTCGATCACCAACTTTAAATAATTTAACATCATCTCCAACTTCTTCAATTATTCCACAAGCTTCTAAACCAATACCACTGGGTAATGGAACTGGATAAAGTCCAGTTCGGTTATATGTATCTATAAAATTTAATCCTATTGATAGATTTTTAATTAATACCTCATTAGATTTTGGCTTATTTATTTCAACATTTTGAATTTGCAATACCTCTGGACCACCAAACTTTTCTATTTTAATAGTTTTCATAATTTATTTTACAAACTTATCATTATGATAGTCTTGAACTGCTTGCAAGATTTCAGCTTTAGTATTCATCACAAATGGCCCACCTCTTGCTATTTCCTCATTAATAGGCTTTCCAGAAATCAACAAGAACTTAGCATTTGATTTAGCTTGCACTGTTAAATCTTCACCTCGAGTTAAGAGTATTAAAGTACTATCCTTAACATCATCGTGTTTATTTTTTCCAATTTCAATTTCACCATTTATTAGATAAATAAAACTGTTATGAGTTGAAGGTAATTTATAGCCAAACAATTTATCTTTGTTCAGCTCAATATCAAAATAGATTGGCTCAACATTGTGACCTTTAACAGGGCCTTCAGCATTTTCAAAATTTCCAGCTATAACTTTAACCTGTTTATCTTTATCTTTATGAACACTCATTTTATCTGCATCTATGTAAATATATTCAGGCCTACTCATCTTTAATTTAGCAGGCATATTAATCCATAATTGAAATCCATGAAGTTTACCTTCTTTCATTGCGGGCATTTCAGAATGAATTATTCCACTTCCGGTTTTCATCCACTGAACATCTCCTGCTGTCATTCTACCTTCACCCCCGGTGCTATCTTTATGCTCAAAATCTCCGGCTAACATATAGGTTACTGTTTCAATTCCTCGATGTGGATGGGGTGGAAAACCTGCAATGTAATCCTTACTATTCTCTGATCCAAACTCATCTAACATCAAAAATGGATCAAAATAATTTGGTTCTACACCAATACTTCTTTTTAGTTTAACTCCCGCACCATCAGATGCAAGGATAGGGTCAATAATTTTACTGATTTCAATGATTTTCATTTTATCGATATAAGAATTTATTAGAGTATATCAAGTAACTCTCCAAGTTTTTTAATTTGATGTTTAGGCGAATAGTCAAGTTTATCAAAAATATTGTTATTTCTATTTACCCAAATTGAATTGTATCCATAATTTCCACCACCTGATACATCCCAAGTGTTAGCACTTAAAAAAGCAACTTCATTTTTTTGAATATTATATTTTTTAATTGGTATATCGTAAACTTTAAAGTCTGGTTTATAAATACCAACTTCTTCTATTGAAAAAATATCATCAAATAAATTGTCTAAATTATTACTTTTAACTAATTGATTAAGAAGGGTGGGTGTACCATTTGAAAGAATAGCAAGTTTTAAATCTTTTTCTTTAAGTGATTTTAAAACTGCAGGCACTTCCTTAAATGGCGAAAGAATTTTATAAAGATTTAATAATTCATTTTTCAATGAAGAATCTATTTCATAAGCTTTCATAGATTTATCTAAACTATCTTCAGTTACTTGCCAAAAATCTTTATGTCTTTTCATTAAACTTCTAAGCCAAGTATATTCTAGCTGAGTAGTTCTCCAGTAATTTGCAAAACCTTCCCACTTATCACCAATTTTATCTTTGCATTTCTCAGCAGCTGAATTGACATCAAATAAAGTGCCATATGCATCAAAAATTATTGCTTTAATATTTTTCATAAACTAATTTATCAATATGAGTAACATTAGATTATTTTTTCCAAAAAGTTTATCTATTAATTTATCAGACAAGCTTGATAAATCACAATCTCATTATGTAAGTAAGGTTATGAGAATTAAAGAAAATGAAGTTTTCTCTCTATTTAATACTAGTGGTGAGTGGGAGGCAAAAATTTTAGGTATTTCAAAAAGTATTGTTGAGTTTAATGTTACAAAACAATTAAGACAAACAGAGAATTTTAAAGAGCTATGGTTAGCTTTTTCACCTATCAAATCTAATTACTTTAATTTCATGATCCAAAAAGCAACTGAGTTAGGAGTTACAAAGTTTTTGCCTATTATTTTTGATCGAACAATTGTTAGGAAGATAAATAAAGAAAGATTAGAAAAAGTTATTATAGAAGCAGCCGAACAATCGAATAGAATTCAGGTTCCTAATATTGAAGACCCACAAAATCTTAGAGAATTTCTGGATAAGAGTGATGTCGATTTGATTTTCACAGATCTTAATTCAAAAAATAATAAGGTAGATTTAAAAAAACTTACTAGCAAGCCAATCTGTATCGTTGTAGGTCCTGAAGGAGACTTTTCTGAGAGTGAAAGAGATAAGATTCTCTCATACAAAGGTGTTCAGGGTATAAAAATTAATGAAAACATCCTTAGATCTGAAACAGCTGTAATTTCTGCTATATCGATCATAAATTACGCCATTAATTGATATTTTGTCGCGAAAAGTAAAGTGTAATTTTTCTAAAGAGGATTTATATAGTGTTTAAAAATGAATAAATTTTTATTTATAATCTTAGCTGTTTTAACAACTTCTCATGCGTTAGCTGATCAACCAAAAGAGTGGCAATTAGGTTTTCAAAATGCAGCATCTGAAACGATGAGAGATATTGTAAATTTTCATGACAACCTTTTACTTCCAATAATTATTGCAATAAGTGTATTTGTTTTATTCTTAATGATTTATGCTTGTATAAGATTTAGAGCATCAGCAAATCCAGTTCCTTCAAAAAGAACTCATAATGTTGCAGTTGAAGTTTTATGGACATTAATTCCATGCTTAATTTTAATTGTCATGGCTGTACCCTCATTTAAAATTTTATATAAACAAGACACTATTCCAAAAGCAGAAGTTACAGTTAAGGCAGTTGGGTATCAGTGGTATTGGGGTTATGAATATCCAGATGAAAACATAATTTTCGAGTCGTACATGATTGAAGATAAAGACTTAAAAGAGAATCAACCTAGATTATTAGCAGTTGATAATGAACTTGTAGTGCCGGTAAATAAAGTAGTTAAGGTACTAATTACCGCAAACGATGTATTACATGCTTGGGCTTTGCCAGCTTTCGGAGTAAAAAGAGATGCTGTGCCTGGTAGAATTAATGAAACTTGGTTTAAAGCAGAAAAAGTTGGAACTTACTATGGTCAATGTTCTGAACTTTGTGGAATTAAGCATGCGTTCATGCCAATAACAGTCAGAGTTGTTTCTGAGGATGAATATAATGAGTGGCTTATGGATGCTAAAGTAAAATTTGCAAAAGAAGTAATTGAAGAAGATGAATTTAAAAAACTAGCGAGTAAATAATAATGTATACACAGACTGCATCACACGACGATCACACTCCAACTGGTTGGAAGCGTTGGGCTTATTCAACCAATCACAAAGATATTGGAACAATGTATTTAATTTTTGCAATTATTGCAGGTGTAATTGGTACTGCATTTTCAGTTTTAATGAGAATGGAGTTGATGCATCCGGGAGATGGTATCTTAGGTGGTAATTATCATTTATATAATGTTTTAGTTACTGGTCATGGATTGATTATGATTTTCTTTATGGTTATGCCAGCAATGATCGGTGGTTTTGGTAATTGGTTTGTTCCAATTATGATTGGTGCCCCAGATATGGCGTTTCCAAGAATGAATAATATTTCATTTTGGTTACTACCCACATCATTTATTTTGTTAATTATGTCTATCTTCATGGATGGGCCTCCAGGTCAAACAGGAGTTGGAGGTGGATGGACTATTTATCCTCCTTTATCATCTTCAGCTGGACAACCTGGTCCTGCAATGGATTTTGCTATTTTAAGTTTACACCTAGCAGGTGCTTCATCAATTTTAGGAGCGGTAAACTTTATTACAACGATTTTAAATATGCGAACCCCAGGCATGACTTTACATAAAATGCCTTTATTTGCCTGGTCAATTTTAGTTACAGCATTTTTATTATTGTTATCTTTACCTGTTTTAGCAGGAGCAATTACAATGCTTTTAACTGATAGAAATTTTGGAACGGCTTTTTTTGATGCACAAACTGGTGGAGACCCAGTTTTATTCCAACATTTATTTTGGTTTTTTGGTCATCCCGAAGTATATATTTTAATTTTGCCTGGTTTTGGAATGATAAGTCATATTGTTTCAACGTTTTCTAAAAAACCTGTATTTGGATATTTGGGAATGGCTTATGCTATGGTTGCAATTGGAATTGTTGGTTTTGTTGTATGGGCTCACCATATGTATACAGTTGGTTTAAGCACTGACACAAAAGCATACTTTTTAGCAGCAACAATGATTATTGCTGTTCCTACAGGGATAAAAATATTTTCATGGATTGCAACGATGTGGGGTGGATCTATCTCATTTAAAACACCAATGGTATGGGCATTAGGTTTTATATTTTTATTTACGGTAGGAGGAGTTACAGGAGTTGTCTTAGCTAACGCAGGTGTTGATACAGCAATGCATGACACTTATTATGTCGTTGCACACTTTCACTATGTTTTATCTTTAGGGGCAGTGTTTGCGATATTTGCAGGTTTTTATTATTGGTTTGGAAAGATGTCTGGATATGAATATTCAGAATGGATGGGTCAATTACATTTCTGGTTAACTTTCATTGGTGTCAATTTGGTATTTTTCCCACAGCACTTTTTAGGTCTTGCTGGAATGCCAAGAAGATATGCTGATTATCCAGATGCTTTTGCAGGATGGAATTACATTTCATCAATAGGATCATATATTTCAGTTTTAGGTTTAGTTGTATTTTTCGCAAACCTTATTTATGCATTTTCAAAGAAAAAAGCAGCAGCCCAAAACCCTTGGGGTGAGGGGGCTACCACTTTAGAATGGACTGTGCCATCACCACCAAATTTCCATACCTTTGAGGAATTGCCGAAATTTGAAGACGATGAAAGTATTGAAAAATCTACAAGTTAAGTATTAATTTAGATTTTTTAAACATAAAATTAATGATCAAGTCTAAATTAAAAAATAGAAATTTAAGTCAGGAAGACGTATTTAATTTATCTGAATTATTTAAACTAATGAAGCCAAGAGTGATGTCATTAGTTATCTTTACTTGTGCTGTAGGTTTATTGATGGCACCAAATATTATTCCTACAAAAGATGCAATCATTGGTATTATTTTAGTTTCAATCGGTGCAGGAGCGGCAGGTGCTCTTAACATGTGGTACGAATCTGATTTAGATGCACTTATGTCTAGGACTTGTTTGAGGCCAATACCAACTGGAAAAGTAAATAAAAATCAGGCATTAGTATTTGGTATTACCCTATCAATATTTTCTGTAATAGCATTAGACTATTTTGCTAATAGAATATCTGCTGGCTTATTGTTATCTACGATCTTGTTTTATGTTTTCGTCTATACAATCTGGCTGAAGAGAAAAACTCCGCAAAATATAGTAATTGGAGGTGCTGCTGGCGCTTTGCCACCAGTAATTGGTTGGACAATTGCTACTAATTCACTTTCATTAGAGCCAATAACATTTTTTCTAATAATTTTTTTTTGGACCCCATCTCATTTCTGGGCTTTAAGCTTATATAAATCTGATGATTATAAAAGAGCAAAAATTCCAATGCTACCATTAACTAATGGAGTAGAGAGTACAAAATTAAATATATTTATTTATTCATTATTAATGTTACCAGTCATTGTTTTGCCGTATGCTATTGGTTTTGTAAGTTTAGTTTTTCTACTACCATCATTAATTTTAACACTTTATTATAACTTTCTATGTTTGGAACTTTACAAATTTAAGAAAAATAAATTTAACTCAAAGAAAGCAAAAACTATTTTTGGTTATTCAATTTTATATTTATTTCTGATATTCGTTCTTTTTTTGATTGATAAAATTTTATGATTACACCTGATAAAAAAACAAAAAAAAAGAATATTCTAACTGCTGTAGCAATTTTAGCTTTTATGGTTTTCTTGTTTGTGTTTACTTTATATAACGTTGGAGTTTTTGATAGACAGATATGATGAAGAAAAAAACTTTAACCCCAATACTACTTGCTGGTATATTCTGCTTAATGCTTGGCCTGTCTTTTGCCGCTGTACCACTTTATGATTTATTTTGTAGAGTGACTGGTTTTGGAGGAACAACACAAGTTTCTAATGAACCACCAAAAATGGTTTTAGATAAAATTGTAAGTGTTAGATTTGATACTAATGTTAATAATCTTACCTGGGATTTTAAAGCAAAATCTAATGTAATGGATGTTAAAGTTGGTCAAGTTAACAAAATAGAATTTGAAGTAGAAAATTATGGTGATGAGACCACTTATGGAGTTGCTAGCTTTAACGTTTCACCTTCAAGTTTTGGAAAATACTATAGTAAATTAGGTTGTTTTTGTTTTGAAAAACAGAAGCTGAAAGCTGGAGAAAAAGCAACTTATGTTATGACTTTTTATTTAGACCCAGAACTTGTAAATGATCCAACCGTAAAAAATTTACAGGATGTAACTATGTCGTATACTTTTTTCTCGACAGATTACTATAAACAATCATAATCACAAAAAATGTCAGCTGAAAAAAAACACGACTATCACTTAGTAGACCCAAGTCCTTGGCCTATCTATGTATCTTTTTCATGTTTAGTATTAGCCATAGGTACAATTTTTTATATGCATAACGATGTTTCCTGGGGAATGTATCTTGGGTTAGCACTAGTTATTTATGGAGCCTATATGTGGTTCAGAGATGTTGTCATTGAAGCAGAACATCAAGGTCATCATACCCCTGTTGTGCAAATTCATCACCGATATGGAATGACATTATTTATTGCATCAGAAGTGATGTTCTTTGTAGCTTGGTTCTGGGCATATTTTGATATCAGTTTATTTCCAAATGAGTTTGTTGGAAATGTTTGGCCTCCAAAAGATATTGAAACATTTGATCCATGGGATATCCCTCTAATTAATACTTTAGTATTATTGTTATCTGGAACTACAGTTACATGGTCTCACCATTCTTTACTTGAAGGTGATAGAAAAGGATTTATTCAAGGATTAACTGCAACAGTTGTTCTTGGTTTCTTTTTTACATTACTACAAGCATATGAATATCATCATGCCACTTTTGATTATTCAGGTCACATTTATGGAGCAGTTTTTTATATGGCTACGGGTTTCCACGGTTTTCACGTAATAGTTGGAACAATATTTTTAGCTGTTTGTTTATGGCGAGGAAAATTAGGTCACTTTACTAAAGACCATCATTTTGGATTTGAAGCAGCAGCTTGGTACTGGCATTTTGTTGATGTAGTTTGGTTATTCTTATTTGCTGCCATTTATATTTGGGGAAGTTAATTTACAACTTTTGAAAAATAAATTTTTATTTTCAGTATTTGTTTGGTTTATAATTCTTGTTCTTCTCTCATTAGGTTTTTGGCAAATTTATAGACTAAATTGGAAGCTAGATTTAATAAATCAAATTGAAAATTCTCTAAAAAATGATCCTGTAGAATTAACTCAAACCAATAAAAAAAACTATTTAAGAATAAAAACCTCAGGTCAAATTGATTTTGATAATCAAATTTACTTATATCATTTGAACGAAAAAGGAAAACCTGGGTTTGAAGTAGTAAATCCAATATTGATTGAAAATGAAAACTTTTTAATTAACAGAGGCTGGATACCTTTTGATAAAAAAAATCTACCAGAAATCAATCAAATCAATCAAAATGAAATACTTGGAACTTTAATGTTACAATCTAAGTCAAGTATGTTTAAGCCCCAAAATGAAATTAAAAAAAATTATTGGTTCACCCTTGATAGAGATGACATTTTTAATCAGACTGGAAGAAAATTTTCTAATTATATTATTTATTTAAATGGAAACTATAAAATTCCAAAACCAAGAGTGATCACTGCAAAAATTTCAAACAATCATAAAAAGTATGCAATTACTTGGTTTTCAATGGCGATTTCAATTCTTTTAATATATCTATATTTTAGAAAAAAAAATTATTAGATGAAGTATATAAGCACAAGAGACAAATCAAAAAACTTTGAATTTAAAGATGTTTTTATTAAAGGCCTTGCTGATGATGGTGGTCTTTTTATCCCAGAGACTTTACACAAATATTCAGAATCTGAAATTAGTGATTTTAAAAAACTAAGTTATTCAGATTTAGCAAAAAAAATTATTCATCCATTTATTGGTAATTTTACTTCAGAAGGTGAGTTAAGTAAAATAATAGAAAAATCCTACTCAGTTTTCAGAAAAGATAATGTTATTGATCTTATTAAAGTGGGTGACCGTTCGGTGCTTGAATTGTTTCATGGTCCAACCTTAGCTTTTAAAGATGTTGCAATGCAACTCTTGGGTAATTTTTATGAATTTTATTTAAATAATGAAAATGAAAAGATTAATATTGTAGTTGCTACATCAGGAGATACTGGTGCAGCTGCCATAGATGCAATTAAAGGAAAAAAAAACATAAATATATTTGTTCTACATCCTCATAACCGTATTTCACCTGTTCAAAGAAAATTAATGACAACTGGAAAAGATGAGAATGTATTCAATATTGCTGTAAAAGGTAACTTCGATGATTGTCAAAATTTAGTTAAATCCATGTTTTCAGATAAAGAATTTTCTAATCAGATAAACATGTCTGGTGTTAATTCAATTAATTGGGCCCGAATTATTGCGCAAAGTGTATATTATTTTTATTGTTATTTTTTAGCCGAGGATGACAATCAGCCAATAAATTTTTCAGTACCAACTGGAAATTTTGGAGATGTATATGCAGGTTATTTGGCAAAGAAGTTGGGTCTTCCAATTAATAAATTAATAGTAGCCACAAATCAAAACGACATTTTACATAGAGCTATTTCAAAAGGTAAATATGAGGCCGAACATGTCTCTGAAACTATTTCGCCAAGTATGGACATTCAAATTGCAAGTAATTTTGAGAGATTAATTTATGATTTAAATAATCATGATAGTTCACAAACTTTAGATGATATGAAAACCATTAAACAGAATGGTAAATATTCAATCGACGATGAGAAATTAAAAAAAATTAATCAAGATTTTTTGTCGGCAAGAATGAGTGAGCAGGAAACACTAGATGTGATAAAAAATATTTATGAAAAATTTAATATAGTTTTAGATCCACACACCGCTATAGGGTATGGAGCTTTTGATAAACATGATTTAAAAGGAAACAATATTGTTCTTGCAACTGCACACCCATGTAAATTTCCAGATGCAATTTTAAAGGCTATAGACTTGAAATCTGATTTACCAAATGAATTAAAGTTTATTTTGGATGAGAAAGAAAATTATGGTATAATTGAAAATAATCTCAAAGAAATTAAACAATATATTTTAGGAAAAATTAAATGAAAATTAAAGAGGGAGATAAAATTCCAAATTCAGAATTTTACTATTTAGACGAAACTGGTGCTCCAAAAAAAAAATCTACATCAGAGTTGTTTAATAATAATAAAACAATAGTTATAGGGGTTCCTGGAGCTTTTACTAAAGTTTGTTCCGCTAAACATTTGCCAGGCTATGTTAACAATTTTGAAGCTGCTAAAAAAAAGGGGATTACCAAAATTATTTGTGTTTCAGTAAATGATCCAAATGTAATGAAAGCTTGGGGTGATAGTCAAAAGGTAGAGGACAAGATTTTTATGGCAGCAGATCCATACTGTGAATTTACTAAATTAATTGGTGCAGATATTGATAGATTTGACAGAGGTCAAGGAACGCGATCAGCAAGATATACTATGCTGGTTGAAAATAATATTGCAACTAAGATAAAAGCTGAAGAAGATACAGCGACCTGTGAGATGTCAGCTGCTGAGAATTTTTTAGCTTCAATTTAAATTAGCTGCTTTTTTAGCCAACATATCCACTTCTTCATTTAGAGGGTCTCCGGCATGTGCTTTAACCCAATTCCATTTTACGTTTAAGGATTGGTTTAGTTTATATAATTCAAGCCATAAATCTTTGTTTTTAACATTATCTTTTTTTGATGTTTTCCAGTTATTTAATACCCAAGTATTAATCCACTCAGTAATTCCATTTTTTACATATTTTGAATCTGTAAATATCTCTATTGGATCTTTTGAGTTTATATTTTTTAAGGCATTAATTGGAGCCATAAGTTCCATTCTGTTATTTGTCGTATTTTTTTCATTTCCACTAATTTTTTTAATTTCTCCATTGATATTAATTATTGCAGCCCATCCACCATTTCCTGGATTAGACAGGCAGGAACCATCTGTATAAATTTTAATCATCTGGGTAAATAATCTTTATAAGAATTTAAGCTATTATGAGTAAGTAGTTTTTGATAATACTCGTTAGGATTTTTTATCTTTATTAAAGCCGTTTTAGGAGTGTTAGAATAATCATAAAGTCTAGTTAATAAGTAACGCAAAGCCGCCCCTCTACATAGGACATTAATTGCATTTTTTTCCCTAGAGGAAATTTTCTTAATGCTCTCATAGCCTTTAATTAAACTTTTAATTTTTTGTTTATTCATTGAAAATTTTTTATCAATTAAGTCAAAACATAGGGCGTTAATACAAATTGCAATTTCATACATAAAATAATCGTTTCCAGCAAAGTAAAAATCAATAATCCCTGAGAGTTTATTGTTTTTGAAAAAGATATTATCAATAAATAAATCTCCATGAATAATTCCGTTTGGTAATTTTTTTGGCCAATGCTTATTGATATCCTTTAAATTATTTTTCAAAAAAAGGTCTATTTTTGAAAATTTATTGCCTTTAAACTTAATACTTTTTAATAAAGGATTAAGATTTTTTACACTCATTGAGTTTTTGCGATAAAGTTTTAGTTTTTTTGTAACCAAATGCATTCTCGCAGTAATTTTTCCGACTGAGTAACAATCTTTGATATTAAGTTTTTTTTTATCTTTTCCCTCTAAAAAAGAGACAATACAGGCAGTCTTTTTTTTTAATTTTATTAGATAACTATTACTTCTGGTTCTCAGAGGTTTCGGACAATCTATTCTAGAGCTATTTAAATTATCCATTAGTTTCATAAAAAAGGGAACCTCTTTTTCTGAAACTCTTTTTTCAAAAATAGTTAAGATAAATTTTTTATTTTTTGATTTTAATAAATAATTTGTGTTCTCAATTCCTTGTTTAATTCCTTGAAAGTTTATAATTTTTTCGATATCAAATTTATTATTTATTAGTCTAATATCATTCTTATCTATTTTTGTATAAACAGCCATTTAATTTAATCTGTTGGGGACTTTAAAAATTACGTTTTCTTTTATTATTTCAACTTCATTTATATTTATAGTAAATTTATTTTTTAGTGCATTTATAAAATTTTCAACTAAAATTTCTGGAGCAGACGCACCTGATGATATACCTATTGTATTAAACTTTTCTATCTCATCATATGGAATTTCACTTTCGGAATGAATTAAGTGAGCATTCTCACAGCCTGATTTTTTGGCAACTTCAACTAATCTTACAGAGTTTGAGGAATTTCTACTTCCAATCACAAAAAACATTTCACATTGTTTTGCAATATTCTTTACAGCAGCCTGCCTATTTGTTGTTGCATAACAAATATCTTCCTTCATTGGTTCTTTCATTGATGGATATTTATTTTTCAAGATTTTTATTATTTCTTTAGTGTCATCTACCGATAGAGTCGTTTGAGTTATATAGGCAATTTTATCAAATTTTTCAGTGTGATAATTTTTAGCCTCATACTCATTCTGAATTAGTTTTACTGCACCATCTGGGAGCTGCCCCATAGTCCCAACAACTTCTGGATGGTTTTTATGTCCAATTAAAATAATGTGATATCCGGCTTTATTTAGATTTTCTGCTTCTCTATGTACTTTTGAAACTAAAGGACATGTTGCATCAACATAAGTCATTTTATAGTTTTTTGCATCTTCTGGTATTTTTTTGGGAACACCATGAGCAGAAAAAATAACAGGTCTAGTTTTATCCTTAATTTCTTCAAGCTCTTCTACAAATATGGCTCCTTTATTTTTAAGGTCGTCAACCACGTGTTTGTTATGAACGATTTCATGTCGAACGTAAACTGGTGCACCAAATTTTTGAATTGATTTTTCAACAATTTCAATTGCTCTTTCAACACCTGCGCAAAATCCACGAGGTGCAGATAATAGGATTTTTAATTCTTTATTTTTCATTTTTTTCTAAAAAATATTCCAGCAATATATGTGGAAAGGTCAAAGACGCCAAACCTATAAAAATTATTTTTAATATCGCACTGTTTAATTCATAGACATTATTTAGGAAATAAAGACCCACTAAACAAAAAATAGCAGTCAAAACTGTTAATGGAAAAGCTTTTTTGACAAATAGTATAAAACCATTTTTTAGATTTGTGTTATCCATTTCAAGAGCAAGTGAAACTGTGTGCCTAATAGAATGTAAAAAACAAAAGTATATAGTAAATGCAACTAATGGAGATAAGTAATAATTTAAAATTATAATTGAGAAGAAATCTAAAAAAATTGCAAATTTTTTAAAGTTAAATTCAATTAAAAATAAAATGATACTCGATAGTGCACTTAAACTAATAGCTATTTCAATTATTTTATATTTTTCAATAAAACTTAAACCTGAGTAAAGTTGTTCATTATCGATTAGTAACATTTTAAATATTGTCACTGTCTCATCAAAATTGAAGTACAAAGGCACAATAATAACTAACAAACCTCTAAAAAAATAAAGTAATGAAGTTAAGTTTGAGTTTTTGTTAATTAAAAATTGTGTATCTTCTTTACCAAAATGAAAAGAAGCAACAGCCAAAAAAACTATTAAAGTAATAGCTGGCACAATAGTCCATATCAATATGACTGAGAGAGCCATAAGTGTGTAAATTAAATAAAAAATATAAAATTTTTTAATATTTAAAATTGAAAGAAGTTTTTTACCTTTTAAATGATCTAGGGCACCATGAGAAACACCTATGGTTAATATAAGTAGCAAACAAAATAAGGTTGATATATTTAAATTACTAAATTTAAAGACTATTACTGAAAATATATTACAAAATAAAAAAAAAATAAAAGAATGATTTAGATTTATTCTTTTTATTTTATTACTCATATTAAATTAATTCTTTGAAAAATTTCCACTTAGGCATTTTAAGAATAATTTCTAAATCTTCAAAAAAACTGCTTTTATTTGATAAAAAATTAATGGCTGTCTCAGATTTTGAATTAAAAACTTTGAAAAAAATATTACCCATTTCGTTAGGATTATTTTTAAGAACCCTTAATAATATTTTATCTAAAAAATCATATTTTGAATTAATTTTAAATAGATTTACGTTTTTTATATTTTCTATGTTTTTTCTTATGTATCTGCTTTGCTCTTGAATATTTAGGAAAGTATAACCGGTACTTAATCTAGTCATGCCTCCTGCTGATCCTATGTTAATTTCATTTGATTTATTAACATTTTTTTGTCTAAAAAGAGGAATGGCTCCTTGTTCTCTAAAATGTATTTTACATTGTCTTAAGTTTAAATGATTACATAGGTAGTCATCAATTTGTTCATCATAATCATTTAGTGAACTGTTATTGAGTTCTGATATCCAAGTAGTTTCAACAAGTGCTGTCTTTTTTGTAAAGGGGAGTGTGTAAAAAAAATGCACTCTATTTCTTTGATCACATTTAAAATCCATTAAATTAAATATTTCTTCATCAAAAAAATCTTTTCGAGTTTCTATCTCCACACCACAAAAATGTTGCCACAACTCGCTTTTTTTATTTTCAAAATTAGGCATACTATTAAATACAATTGAATTTGATTTATCTATTTGATCAACACTTTTAAAAAAATAAATATTTTCATTTAATTTAAGTTTTGAAAGTATTTTTTCATAAAATATACCACTATCAATCGTCTGATACGGGGTAGATTGGCAATCTACAAATTTTGTTTCATATGTTGTATTTATTGAAAAATTATTCCAACTTTTTTTTACACAATCATCAAAGTTATGTGGAAAAACCTTCCAAAAAGACCATGTTTTATCTCTTTTATAATCATCTCTTGGTTCGATGATTGCTAAAGTTTTATTTTTTAATTTATTATTAATTTCTAGCTCATATGCTAATGAAAGACCCGCACAACCTCCACCAATAATTATGTAGTCAAATTCTCTCATTTAAATTTATTTCTTCATTAATTAAATAATGGTCATGATCAATATTATCATCATTATTATTGGTTAATACAAGTTTAAGTAAATCAATTATTGAAAGTAATGTTTCAACTATTTTTTCTAAATTATTGACATAAATTTTTCCTGATTTTTTATAATTTTCAAAGTTTTTTTTGTTTAAAATTTTATAACCAATTTTTCTATAAACTCTTCTTGCAACTAAAATGGAAAATCTAAAACTTAAGGGTATTTCTTTAATTGAGTAAAAAGAATTTTCATAAAATTTTTCTGATAATTCAATTGTAGATTTTATATTTTCAAAATTTTGATCAATGTAGACCCTGTTATTATTAAAATCTTCAATTACATCTCTTGAAATATTTGTTAGTTGCATAGCGATACCAAGATCAATTGCAGATTTTAAAGAATTTTTTTTATTCACTTTTAGTATTTTTGCCATCATTAGTCCTACAGTACCTGCTACTCGATAAGAATAAATTAATAACTCTTTTTCTGTAGTTAACTTTACCTGTTCTTTGATATCAGAATTGATACCGTCAAATAAATCATGAATAATTGTAATTGAAATATTATATTCAGAAATTAGATCCCAAATATTTTTAATTATTGGATCGTCGAAATTTTTATTTTCAAAATTATCTTTAAATTTTTTAAATTTCTCTTTTTTGACTGTAATAGTGTTTTCATCATCTGCAATATTATCAGCTACTCTACAAAAATCGTAAAGGGCTGAACACTTTTTATAAGTATCTTTTGGTAAAAAAAAACCAGCCCAGTTAAAAGATTTTGCATATGTTGCTAGATAATTTTTAGCAGACATTAAAGCAGTTTATCCAAGACTTTTGCTGAGGATAACACTCCGGGTACCCCAGCTCCAGGGTGAGTTCCAGCTCCAACAAAATAAAGTCCGTCATAAATTTCAGATTTATTATGAAATCTAAAATATGCAGATTGAGTGAATTTAGGCTGAATTGAAAATCCAGATCCAAATTTTGTGTTTAATTCTTTTTCAAAATAATCTGGGGTTAAATAAAAATCAGCCACAATATTTTCTCTAAGATTTGGCATTAAATCTTTTTCCATTTTATCAATTACTAAATTTTTCATTTTTTCACCTTCAGTTCGCCAATCGATTTTAGATTGATTATTTGGAACTGGGACTAGAACATAAAAACAGTCATTTCCCTCCGGTGCCATAGATTTGTCAGTCGCCGAGGGTCTGTGGAGATAATAGCTAATATCGTTATTTAATTTCTTATTATTAAAAATATCCTCTAAATGTTCTTTGTATTTATTTCCAAACTTAATTGTATGATGCTCAACATTTGGATAAATTTTTTTGGTTCCAAAATAGTAAACGAAAAGACCCATTGAATATTCCATTCTTTTCTTTTTCCAATTAAAAATAAAAGAGCCTTGACCATTTTTTTCTAACATTTTTTCGTAAAAAGCTGGTGGATCTGCATTACAAACAACGTTTTCAGCCTCAATGATTTCTTGGTTATTTAATTTAATACCAGTAATTTTATTACTCTTTGAAATGATCTCAGTAACTTCACTATTTTTGATTATATCAATTCCCTCTTCAAGCATAAGTTTTTCTAGACCTTTAATAATATTTCCTGTGCCCCCCATAGAATAATGGATTCCCCATTTTTTCTCTAAGTAAAGTATTAGTCCATAAATTGAAGTAGTGGTGAATGGATTACCTCCTACCAATAATGGATGCATACTGAGCATTCTTCTTAATTTTTCATTTTTTATAAATGAAGATACTAATGAGTAAACTGATTTATAGCTTTTAAGTTTAAGTAGCGCTGGAAGTTGTTGCATCATTACAAAAGGTTTGTCAAAAGGGACATCTGCTAACTCTGTAAACCCTTTATCAAAAATTTTTTTGGTAAAACTTACTAATTTTTGATATCCTTCAACATCATCTTTACTTATATCCTCTATTTGTTTAACCATATTGTCTTCATCACCAGAATAATTAAATTTAGATTTATCCTCAAAAATAAATTGGTACCAAATTTTAAGAGGAGATAACTCAATGTAGTTTTTTGGATCTTTTTTAAATAATTCAAACAACTCATTAATTAAGTAGGGTGCGGTAATTACAGTTGGGCCACCATCAAATATAAAACCATTTTTCTTAAACACTCTAGCTCTACCACCAAGATCAGGATGTTTTTCAATTAATTTAACTTGATGTCCTTTTGCCTTCAGGCGTAAAGCTGCAGCAATTCCTCCAAATCCAGATCCAATCACTATAGAATTCATATTAATAATTTATAGTTTTTTTAGGAAATTGTAAGTGTATTATGAGCTAATTTTTTTTAGCTGCTCTTTAGTCTCATCTAAATTTTTTTGAAAAACAGCATCGAGTTTTGATTTATCTACTGATGTGGATATAATTTTTTTAACTGAGTCCACTGCTATTTTAATTGAAGCATCTTTTATCTCTTTTATCGCTGCTTCTTTCATTTGACTTATTTTATTTTCAGCAAGATATTTTTTTATCTCAGAAGATTTATGGAATTTATCGTTTAATTCTATTACCAATCTATCCGAGTCTTTTTTTGCTTGATCTAAAATGTCATTACTAACCGTTTGAGCGGTATCTAATTTTTTTTGTGCATTATCTAGCAAATTCTTTGCTTCAGTTCTTAATTTTTCACTCTCATTAATTTCATTTTTTATATCAGAGATCATCTTATCTAAAATTTGAGAAACTTTTTGTGGAATTTTTAAATAAATTAAAGCACCAAAAAAGATTACAAATGATACTGCTACCCAAAATGTTGCATCAATTACCATAGTATTTATCCCCATTTCTTTTCGATAGATCATCAACAATTGCAGATATGCTACTTCTGTTAACTCCAGAACTAATTAACTTTTCTAAAAGTTCTGAAGAAGTTTCAATTGCTATTTTATTTATTTTATCTGGAGCGCTAGCTCTTAAAACTTCTATTTCTTTTTCAGCTTTATTAATTTCATCATCAATTTGCTTATCTAAAACTTCTTTTTTTGCCATTATATCTTTTAGCGCTCTTTCTCTTGTTTGATTAAACATAGTTTTAGCCTCACTCTTGCTCTTTAATAAAACTTCATCATATTCCCTAAGCTTAGCTTCACTATCTTCTCTTTGTTTTTCTGCGGCCTCAATATTTTCTAAAATTTGTGATTTTCTAGACTCTAAATTGTTACTAATTTTTGGCAGTATGAATTTTGACAAAACAACATACATAGTTCCAAAAGTAAGTATTAACCAAAAAATTTGAGAAATCCAAAACTCAGGATTTAATTGAGGCATACCTCCACTTTCAGCTGCAAAAGCCTCTTTAAAAAATAAGAAGCTAAAAAATATCGACTGAAAAAATATTTTTTTAATCATTAATTTAAAACGCAAATAAAATGATTAATGCAACTACTAATCCAAATAATCCTGTAGCTTCCGCTAAAGCGAAACCTAAAAGCAAATTAGGAAATTGCTTTTGTGCTGCAGATGGATTTCTCATCGCTCCAGACAAATAATTTCCAAAAATTATTCCGATACCTACACCGGCACCTGCTAAAGCAATTGCTGCTAAACCAGCTCCGATCATTTTTGCTGCTTCTAATTCCATTATTTCCTCCTTGGTTAATTAATGGTGTAAATTTAATGCATCGTTTAAATAGATGCAGGTTAAGATTGCAAAGACGTAAGCTTGAAGAAAAGCAACTAAGATCTCCAAGCCTGTTAATGCAACCGAAAAACTCAGTGGAAGCCAACCACCGACTAATCCAAGACTTATCACAAAGCCTCCGAAAACTTTCATCATTGTGTGACCAGCCATCATATTCGCAAATAATCGAACTGATAAACTTATTGGTCTACTCAAATAAGATATAATTTCTATTACTACTATCAAGGGTAGTAGCACAGCTGGTACCCCACTAGGTACAAATAATTTTAGATAACTAAATCCATGTTTGATAAAGCCAATAATTGTCACTCCAATAAAAATAAATGACGCCAAAATAAATGTAACAATTATATGACTTGTTACAGTAAATGTGTAAGGTATCATACCAAACATGTTACAAAAAAGAACAAACATGAATAAAGAAAATATAAACGCAAAGTAGGGTTTTGCTTTTGATCCAGCTGTATCACTTATCATTTTTGCAACAAATGTATAACTAAGCTCTGCTAGCAGTTGCATTTTATTTGGTAATACTGAATTTCTTTTTGAGCCTAAGTTAAAAACAAGTAAAATCGAGACTGTACTAATAATCATAAATAAACTAGCATTAGTAAATGAGATATCAAATGCTCCAACTTTTATTTCAGGTCCAATTCGATAAACATCGAATTGAGACATTGGGTTTGCTGCCATAAGTATTTATTTTTGCATATTTTTTGCAGACCTAATTACGTTCGTTATTCCAGCAACTACTCCCACAAAAAAAAATATTAATATAAACCAGGGTTTAGTACCAAAGGTCTTATCAAAAATAAACCCAATAATTGTCCCTACAGCAACTGCAGCGACCAGTTCAGTGCTTAATTTAAAGGCTGTTCCAATAGGTGAGGGATTGTTTTTTTTATTAAAAAGATTTCTCTTCGAAATCTTGTTTTTTGCAATCTGTAGGCGAGTTTTTAACGGATCTTTTGGCATTTGTATAGTTTAGGCAACCATACTCTCTGCTTTTTGTAAATCAACTGCAACTAACTGACTAATACCTTTTTCAGGCATAGTTACCCCGTACAATCTATTCATTTTAGACATGGTTAAAGCATGATGAGTTACAATGATAAATTTAGTATTTGTTATTTTAGTCAACTCTTCAAGTAGACTGCAAAATCTTGTTACGTTTGCGTCATCTAATGGAGCGTCAACTTCATCCAGTACACAAATTGGAGATGGATTAGTTAAAAATACCGCAAAGATCAATGATAGAGCTGTTAGGGCCTGTTCTCCTCCAGATAATAAAGTAATAGATTGCAATCTTTTTCCAGGAGGGCTAACCAACATTTCTAATCCAGCCTCAAGAGGATCATCAGAGTCAACTAATTCTAGTTTTGCATTCCCTCCATTAAACAATTTTGTATAGACCTCATTAAACTTTCTATTAACTTTCTCGAAAGCCTCTATTAATCTTTCACGTCCTTTTTGATTAAGTTCATTTATACTATCTTTCAGTTTTACAATAGCTGTTACTAAATCTGCTCGGTCTTGCTCCATTTTCTTAATCTCGTCCTCATATTTATTAGTTTCTTCGTCTGCTTTTAAATTTACAGAACCAAACCTTTCTCTTTCTTGCTTCTTTTTATCCAACATATCTTCTTGATCAACAGCGTTCGGAAGCTCATCAATACCATTTAAATTTGAATTCTCTAATATATTTTCTTCATTAAGATTCAGTTCAGAACTTATACGGTCTAATAAATCTCCTTTTCTTTTTTGAAGACCTTCAATAGTTGCTCCAGAACTAGCTTTCCTCTCTCTGATTTGTATTGATTGTTCTTGAATTTGATTTAATTCACTTCTTAAAGACTCAATTTTTTTATCAGTTTCGTCAATAATTAGTTCGTTATCAATTTTTTCCTTATCGGAAATTCTCAAATTTTCTGAAATTTGACCTTTCCGTTCAGCCTGGACTTGTGGTTGATTTTCTAAATCATTCAATTGAGATAACAATTTATTTTTTCTTTCAGAAAGTTCTGAAACCATTTTCTCTGAATTTGATAATAAATTTTTCCAACTTTCAATTTCAGTTTCAATTGTTTTAATTCTTTCGTTCCTTTTTATAGATTCATTTTTGATAGATTGATTTTTACTATATGCATCAGCATATTTTTCTTGCAGTAATTTTATATTTTGTGATTTTTCACTAACACTTAATAATTCATTCCTAGATTTGTCATCTTTTAGGTCATTTAAAAAATTATTAAGCTCCATGTTACATCTGTCTAGTAAAGTAACTGCCTGATTAATTTCATTACTATCAATTAATTCTTTAACCCTTAGGATTGAACTTTGGACATTTTTAATTGGGCCCAAGCTAATATTGATCGTCTGCTCAGCAAAGCTATTTATAACATCATCAACAGCTTTTTGTTCTTCCATTAATCTATTTTTTTCTACTTCTAGCTCTTCGTTAGAAAGCTTTTCTGTTTCAAAATATTTAGAGTCTGTCTCTATTAAATCCGATTTTTCCTCTTTTAGTCGTTTTTCATTAGAATTAGCGTCAATAATTATCCCTTTTTCTCTTGCGATATCGTCATCAAGAGTTTGAATTGATTTTTTAATAGTTTCTATTTCATCTTGAGTTCTTGTGTTTTCTTCATCTAAACTTTGAAGCTCTAGATTAAGTCTTTGAATTCTTGACAAATTTTCTATATTTTTTTCTCTAAGTGGTGAAACTTTATCAGTTGAAAGTTTTATTAAACTTTCCAGCTCTGATATTTTAGTATTAAATCCATCAACTTCACCTTCAGCTTCATTATTTATTTCATTTTCTATCCTGATTTCTTTGTCTATCTCAATTAATTTTAAATAATATAAACCAGCCTCAATTTTTTTTATTTCTTCAGAGATAAGTTTATATTTTGTAGCTTCCTCTGCCTGTTTTTGAAGATTTGCTAATTGCTTTTCTTGTTGTCTTCTAAGCTCATCAGCTCTTTTAAGATTATTTTCTGCAGCACCCAATCTTAATTCTGCTTCATGTCTTCTCACATGCAGCCCAGAAATACCTGCAGCTTCCTCTAATATTGCTCTTCGATCTGTAGGTTTTGCAGTTACTAAAGCTCCAATTCTTCCTTGACTAATCATAGATGGAGAATGTGCACCAGTAGATAGATCAGCAAAAAACATTTGAGCATCTCTAGCTCGTACTTCTTTACCGTTTATGTAAAATTTAGAACCTTTATCTTTTTCTATTTTTCTTTTAATTTGAACTTGATCATTCTCTCGATACTGAATTGGACCTTCTTTATCTTTATTTTCAACTTCTATAGTAACTTCGGCAATATTCTTTGAAGCTTTATTTGAAGTACCTGAAAAAATTACATCCTCCATTCCAGATCCACGCATACTTTTTGCAGATGTTTCACCCATTGCCCATCTTAAAGATTCAACTATATTGGATTTTCCACATCCGTTAGGTCCAACAATCCCAGTTAAGCCGTCTTCTATTAAAAAGTCAGCTTTTTCTGCAAAAGATTTAAATCCATTTAACTGGATTTTTTTAAACTCCATGCATAAACTTATATCATTTTTTCAAGAGCTTTTTTTAAATTTTTATAATTAAGGGTTTTTTCAAACTTTTCGTTGTTAATTATTATCGTAGGGGTAGCATTAACTTTGAAGTTTTTGGCTCCATCGATTCGGTCATTTAACACAAAATCCTCAATTTGTTTGTTATTTAGGCAACTTTTAAAATCAACTTTAAAACCTTCTTTCAATAAAAATTTTTGAAGATTTAAATTTGCTTCTTCAACTGAATTCCCTCTTACCCATTGTTGTTGATTAGCATATAAACTTTCTAAAATTTCAGGGTTTCCATCGTTTTTACATTGAGAAATTTTAGAGGCATTGAAGGCGGCAATATCCAGGGGGAAATGTCTAAATTCAATCTTAGCCAGTCCTGTATCTAGATATTCTTTTTTTAATAATGGATAAACATCTTTATGAAAATTAGCACAATGGCTACAAGTTAATGACTCAAATGCTATAATAGATATTCTTGCATCTTTATTTCCAACTAGAATTCTTTTTATTTCATCTGCTTGAGAGTTTAAAGTACTAAAGAAAAAAAATATTGAAATTAGTAAAACTTTTTTCATTTTTTTTTAAACACCTTTGTTAATTCTAATAATGATTTTTTAATTTTTTCATTCTTAACATCAATAATTTTATCTTTATATCTTTTTATTGTCACATTTTTGTCATCAATCTCTATCTTAGATAAAACTTTTTGTTTATCATCAAAGCTAATAAACTTAAGCTTCTCAACAACTGAATAACCAAAATAAGCATTCATCTTATTTAAGATATCTTTTTTTGAATACTCCATGTCAACTTCGTGACCTCTTTTGACCATTATCACTAATGTGCTTACACCAAATTTGTTTGCACTTTTAAATGTTTTTGGATAACAACATTTGAATAATTCTATACCTACAATGTATTTCCAATTACTCAGTGTTTCTGAATAAATGTGACCTTTTTTATTAATAATTCTTTTTACATTTTTTGGCAAAGTGTCTTTAAAAGATCTTAGGCCTTGAATGGAAACATTTCTCTGCTTAGTATTATTTTTAAATTGCATATGAAAGAACAAATAATAACAAATAAAATTCTTAATTGGTATGACATTAATAAGCGAGTTTTACCCTGGAGAAAAAATATCTCTCAAAAAAAAAAGCAATATTACACATTAGTTAGTGAATTTATGTTACAGCAAACTCAAGTTGTCACAGTTATCCCTTATTTTAATAGATTTATAAAAAATATTCCTGACTTAGAGACTTTAGCAAATTTTGAAAATCAAAAACTAATTAAGCTTTGGGAGGGGCTTGGATATTATTCTAGGGCAAGAAATCTAAAAAGAACTGCACAATTAGTTGTTAAAAAATTTAATAAAAAACTTCCAAGTAACTATTTAGAATTAAAATCTCTTCCAGGTATTGGTGATTACACTGCGAGTGCAATATCAGCTATAGCTTTCAACAAACCTATTATACCTTTAGATGGAAATATTGAAAGAGTTCTTAAAAGATATTTATATTTAAAAAAAGAAAATGAAATTAATAAAGAGAACTTAATAGAAAAAAAAAAAATCTTTGGATATTCCAACAGGGCAAGCGATTATGCTCAGTCCTTAATGGAACTAGGAGCTTTAATTTGTAAACCAAATAATCCTCATTGTAAACAATGTCCAATTTCAAATAAGTGCATTGCCTTCAAAAAAAAAGATTTCTTACTTGCTAAAATTAAAAAGAAGAATAATGATAAATATTATTTATTAAATGTTTATAAAGATAAAAGTAAATATCTATTGATTAAAAATACTAAATTTAATTTTTTGAAAAATTTTAGTATTTTTCCCATGCAAGAATTGTCAAAGCCCATAAGCTCAACTGATATAATTAACTTTAAGATGTCTAATATGAATATGAATATAAAAATTGAGTATAAGAATAAAGTAGGTTCATTACCAACTTCCCACTGGATTGATCCCAAGAAGTTAAAAAACTACACATTGCCCACTTTTACAAAAAAAATTGTTAAATACTTAGAAAATAATAAATGAAAAAAATTGGAATTATAGGAGCAGGAATTTCAGGTTTATTTATTGCCAATCTATTTAAAGAAAATCACAATTATCAAGTTACAATATTTGAAAAAAAGCACTCAATAGAGTTAGATGAGGGGTATGGTATACAACTTTCAACTAATAGCATTAAGCTTTTAAACAAAATTGGATTTAACGAACTAGAAAAGAAGGAAAAGTTTAATCCTGAAAAAATTGATTTTTATGAGATTGAAAATCAAAAAAAAATTTCTGATTTAAATATTTCTGAATACAATTCTGAAGATTGTAAATATACAACAATGAAAAGATCTATACTAGTTCAATTTTTAAAAAATCGATTGGATGAAGTGGTTATAAAATATGAACATAGCATCGAAAAAATTGAAAAAAAAAATAATCAAATAAATTTAGCTTTTAAAAATAATCAAAATTTTATTTGTGACTATCTAATTATTTCTGACGGTATTTTTTCTAAAGGAAAATCTTTGATTTCTAAGAATAAAATTCAACCAACTTATAATAATTGTATTGCAATTAGAGGTAAAATCTCACGGGCTAACTTAATTAATTTAAATGAAATGAACATTTCTTTATTTGTAGGTCCTGATTTTCATTATGTTATTTACCCAATTGATATCATTAGTGGAGAATTGAATTTTATTGGTGTTTTAAAGCACCAATTAACTACAAATGAGCTTCAAAACTACAGACTTTTTGAGGAAAAAGCTTTTATCGAAGGAATTAAAAGCAGATTACAAAATAAAATTTCCTTTTCAATTCTAAGCAACCTGAATAATATCAAGTGTTTTCCAGTTTTTGTTAGTAAAAATTTTCATAAATCAGTTGAAAATATTTATCTTGTAGGAGACGCCTTTTTTGCTTTTCCACCCTCTTTTGCACAAGGAGCATCACAATCTATTGAAGGTGCATCAGAATTGTTTGAAAGCATCATACATAGTAAAACTGATTATTATAGTAGTAGGGTTTCGAGAGTAAAAATGATCAATAATAGATCAAAATTAAATCAATTTGCTTTTCATGCATCAAATCCAATAGTAGTTTTCTTTAGAAATATTGGATTAAAAATATTAACTAAGAACAAAAAATTCTTAGAAAATTATTTAGGTAAAATTTATAAAAGTTAACTTTTTGAAAATGCATATTTCATTATAAATGGCATACAAAACATAATAGTAAAAAGCCTTACAACATGGTGTGCTAAAACGAAATCTGGCTCATAATTAAATGCAAGTGCCATTCCAGTCATTTCATATATACCTCCAGGACAATAAGAAATAATTAATGCAAGAAAATCTAAATCAAAAATTAAATGAGACAAGTAAGCAAATATTATCATTATAAGAAAAATTAAAATAATACCAATTACACTAAATTTTAAATTTAAAAAAAAATCTCCGACTTTATAGTTTTGAAATCTTGAGCCAATAAAGCTACCAATAACAAGTAAACATATGTTGAGTCCGATATCAGGAAATACTATCTCAGTAAAACCAGAAACATATAAAGCACCACATCCAATTACAGGTCCTAAAAAATATGGAGAGGGAGATTTAATCTTTTTCATTATTAAAACAGAAATTAATGATACTACTAATATTAATATAAACTGACTTAAATCAAAGTAGATTTCTTTTTTATAAATATAGTTGTTATCACCAAGATAATATTGAATAGAAAATGGAAGAATAGTTACAATAAAAAACATTCTTGAAAGATGAGTTATAAAATGTTTTCTTACATCAATTTTGCCTAGATCTTCTGATATTAAGAAGACAGCAGTTGCACCACCTGGAGTCGAAGAGGAAATGGAAGTTGGCAAATCGAAATTGCAAAATTTTCTATAAAATAATGACAGTAAAAAAATGCTAACAAAGATCATCAAAAATTGCATTATAAAGCTTCCACTCCATTTTATTACATCATTAATAATACTTGGTGAAAGCTTTGAGGCTAAGTAAATAGCAATAACAACTCTTGTTGTTGTCCAAACTATTTCTGGAATTTTAAAAGTAAAGCCTGAAAAACTAAGTATCATTACTGAAATTACTGGCCCTAAAAAAAATGGTAATGGAAAGTTTAAATAATAAGCTACAGCTGCACCACTTATTGCAACTAAAAGTAAAATAGATAAATTTTTCAACATCAACTTTGAAAACTTAACTATATTTTTTTACAAGATCCCAGTCCAACTTAACGCCAAGCCCGATTTCATTAGGAACATCTATATAACCATCAGTAATTTTTGGTTTATTAATCCAAATTTTTTCATGAAAAGGATCTCTATTTGGATCAGCAAAAATTTCAACATAGGTACCTTTAACTTCCGAACCTAGAAGATGACGTGCTATTGAGGCCTCTTCATGATGTGCCATTTCAATATTATGTTCATTACAAATTTTAGCTGCTCTTTTCCATTCTGTTATTCCCCCAGCATGAAAACTATCTAGATTACATACATCAATTGCATTTTTTTCTACCATTCTTCTTATTCCATAATGATTAATTTCACTTTGCCCAGCAGCTATTTTGATTTTTGTTTTTTTTTTTAATTCTGACATAAAGTAAATATCATCCCACCAATGACATGGCTCCTCTAACCATCTGATGTTAATATCTTTTGCCATTTCACAAAACTGAAAGGCCTCCTCAACACTATAGCCACAGTTTACATCAACCATTAAATCAAAATCACTACTCACTGCTTTTTTTGCTGCCAGAACTCTTTTAAAATCTGCTTCAGGTTCCAATTTACCAATCTTAAATTTGCATGCTTTGAAACCAAGATCTTGATACATCTTCATTTCATCGTGAATTCCATTTTCGTCTTTACCATCTATATAGTAGCCACCTATTGTAGAAACTTTTAGTTTTTCTTTTTTTTTTCCAAGCAAATCAACCACAGATTTTTTTTTTGATTTTCCTATAATATCCCAGATTGCAAAATCTATACATGCGATTGCTCTTATTAACGTGTTCTTTAAAATTGGTCTATTATCCGTAGCAGCATTTTTAACATGCTTCATAAATAATAAATTCCAAATAGTCTCTAATTCGTTAGGATCAGCCCCAATGATATCAGGACCAAAAATTTCATTAATGCTCTTTACTATAATATCACTTTTATGTCTGTCATCTCCTGCAAAAATCTCGCTAATAATACCATCATTGGTATAAATTTTTGTTATTATTGCAGTCCTTCTATCAACATTGTATGTCCCACCACCAAAACTTTTATCAAGAGGTACATCTACTTTAATTGCCTCGACTTTATCAATTTTCATTACCCCCCTTTTACACCACCAGAGGCCATTCCAGATATAAGTTTTTTTTGTATAATCATAAAAAATACAAGTGTTGGAATAATGATTATTACTGATGCAGCAATCATCGCACCCCAATCATGTATTGTATCTTGACCCATCCACCTAACTAGGGCCAAAGGTAATACTGATTTGCTGTCAGAAGAAATGAAAACCAAGGCAAATATAAATTCATTCCATGTGTGGTTAAAGCTAAAAATTCCTACTGAAACTAAACCAGGTAGTGCCAATGGCAAAGTTACTTTTCTAAAAGCCTGAAGTCGAGTATTTCCATCTATCATTGCACTTTCTTCTAGTGCAACTGGTATTGCAGCAAAATATGATTTCATAAACCAAAGAGTTAATGGCAAGGTAAAACAAATGTTAGCAAGAACTAAAGATGTTAAAGTATCCGCTAGACCAAAGTTAGCAACATAAACATAAAGAGGAATTACAATTAATACTTCAGGCAACATATAGCTCAAAAGACTTAGTTGACCAAATATTTGTATAGGTCTGAAGTTAAATCTACTTAATGCATATGCTCCAACTGATCCAAGTATAATTGATAAAAGCGTAGCAATAACTGCAAGTAGTACACTATTTCTAAAATACGTCATAAAATCTTGTTGCCTAAAAAGCTCTCTATAATTATCTAATGTCCACTCTCCAGGAAAAAGTGTAGGAGGAACTTGAACTAGTTCAGATCCTGGTTTGAATGAGCTAACAAAGATGTAAAGCATTGGAAAACAGACGACACAAATTGATACAAAAACTGCAGAGTATAACATTAGCCTTCTTCCAAATCTTTTTATGTCGAAAATTTCCTCATTTTTAGGCACTGCAACTCTCATGATTTTTTTTCTGCTTTCCTCATGAAATATAAATATATTAAAGCAAGTACTAGAAGTATTAATAACATTAAGATTGCAGAGGCTGACGCTCTTCCCATTTTAAATGTTGTAAAAGCTTCATAAAACACAAACATAGGAAGTGTATTAGTAGTGTCTAGAGGACCTCCATCTGTTAAAATTAAAATAATATCAAATTTATGAAATGTCCAAATTGCTCTGAGTAATGAGCTCAAAAGAAAAACAGGCAATATATAAGGGAAGGTTATTTTAAAAAACCTTCTCCAAGGACCCGCCCCATCTATTCTAGCTGCTTCGTATAATTCATTAGGTATAGATTGTAATATACCCAAAACAGCAATTACAATAAAAGGAAATAGTTTCCAAACACTTATCATGATCACTGCAAACATCGCCCAATCTTGGTCACTTAACCATCCAATAGGTTCATCGATAATATTTAATTTCATCAAAAAGTGACTAATTATTCCATTAAAATCATCCATCATGAATCGCCATGCGGTTATCGCAACAATACTTGGCATCAAGTAAGGACTTATTATAGCTGCTCTTGCAAAACCTCTAAATTTGAAACTCTCGTTTAAAAGTAATGCCAAACCAAGTCCCAATATCATATCTAAACTTACACTGCCAAAAGTCCATATCATCGAGTTTATAAAAGCGTTATGAAAAGAAGGGTCAGATAGAAAAAAAAGATAATTTTTAAATCCTACAAATTTTCCCTCAAAACTTCCTGTATCAATTTTTAGAAAACTATTTCTTATAACTATGAGAAGAGGCACAAAAGATAAAAAAAGTATAACTAAAAAACTTGGAAAAATTGATACATAAGCCAATTTTTTGTCATTAGGATAAATTGCTGTCGCTTTTTCCATATTCAACTTTTAATTGAAAGTTTTAAATACACTCTTTATCTTCTCATCAAATAGTTGACTTGTCTACTAAATAGTTGACTTGTCTACTCATTTTGTATTTAATTTATTAACTTAACAAACAATGAGAGGAAATAATGATTAGGAAATTAAATTTATTTTTTTCAATTTTTACACTAGTAATTTTTTCTTCAAGCACAATAGCGGCAGATAAAGTAGTTACTTTCTTACATGGTGAGACAGATACTGAAAGTGTTGTAGCTTATGAAAAGATTGCCAGAGATTTTGAAAAATTAAATCCAGGAATAAAAATAGAAATATCTACAGTTAGTTCAAAAGATAGACTTAAAAAAGTCACTGCTATGGGTATGGCTAAAAAGTTACCTACAGTCTTTAAACTTAACCCTGAAGAAAGAAGGTTTTACTCTGATAAAAATTGGGTCTCATCTTTAGATAGTATTGCTACCGGGGAAATGGGCAAAGGAGAATTGGGACCATATTTGGTAAAAACTAATGGTAAAGTAATAGACCTACCTTACACTGTTAACCATTTCTCAGTAATGTGGTATCGAAAAGACTTATTAGATGCTGCTGGAGTTAAGCCTCCTAAGACTTGGGACGAATGGGAAGAGCAGACCAAGATGTTTACTAAGGGATCAGGAGACAGCAAACAATATGGTACGATGATACCAGCTGGTAAAAATAGATATACCAGTATGTTTCTTACAATGATGATGTGGGGAGCTGGCGGTACATACTTTGATAAAGATTATAAAGTAACTTTTAATAATCCAGGAACTATAAAAGCTCTTGAATTTATGAAAAGAATGTCTGCTTACACACCTCCTGGACAAGGAAATGCATCTTATGGTTATGGAGATAAGGCATATATGTCAGGTACTACTGCTTTAATTTTTGGAAGAGGTAGAGTTCCACAAAAAACAGTTGCAAAAACACCTGATATGATGCCAAAATTATATGGTGCAACTATTCCTGCTGGACCTTCTGGTTGTGCAGTGAAATACGCAAATACAAATGGATACGGTGTAGGCTCTCCTAAGTTTGGAGCTAAAAATGTTGAGGAAGGAATAAAATTCCTAAAATATTTGTTAACAGATCAAAGAATGGTTGAGTTCTCTTTGTCTGCACATCCTCATACTATTCCACCTCAGAAAAGCTTACAATCTGATCCAAGACTATTGGAGAGTAAAGTTCATCCTTTAGGTTCTAGACCAGATTTAGTTGCAATCAACTACGACTTAGAGAATGCAGTTGATTTTATTTCTGATGCTGGAATGTACTGTGATAATGGAAAAGTTGTGATAGTTAATAACGGTTACAATCCTTACATGGGAGCAATAATTGCTGCAAACATTCCTTCTCAAGTTGTTCAAAGAGTCATCTTAAATAATGAGTCTCCTAAATCAGCAGTTGAGTGGGGTCATGCTGAAATAGAGAAAATTGTTAAAGAGATGGGTCCAGCTTAAAAAATAATTTTTATTGGCGAAGTGAAGATCACTTCGCCAATAAAATAAATAAATAAATAAAAAATCTATGGCATCAGTAGTTGTTGAAAATTTAACTAAAGAGTTTGGTAACGTCAAAGCTGTTAATGATATTAACTTAAAAGTAAATGATGGAGAATTCTTAGTTCTTCTAGGACCTTCGGGTTGTGGTAAAAGTACTTTACTTAGAATGATTTCTGGACTTGAGTTTCCAACTTATGGAAAAATTTTAATTGGTGAGAATGATGTAACGAGAACAATTCCTAAAGATAGAAATATTTCTATGGTTTTTCAGAATTATGCTTTGTATCCACACATGACAATTGGAGAAAATATTAAGTTTCCACTAGAGTCTCGAGGTTATAATAAAAGTGAAATTAAGGAAAAGGTGGAATGGGCGTCCGAATTATTAAAAATATCTGACTTATTAGACAGAAAACCCAGAGAAACATCTGGAGGTCAAAGACAAAGGACTGCTCTAGCAAGAGCACTCGTGAGAGATCCAGAGGTATTTTTGATGGATGAGCCTTTATCAAATTTAGATGCAAAGCTTAGACATTCTGCTAGAGAGGAAATTAGACAATTTCAGAACCAAGTTAAAATAACAACTATATACGTCACTCATGATCAAATTGAGGCTATGGGATTAGGCGATAGAATCATAATTATGGAAGATGGAATTATAAAACAAATCGGAACTCCCAAAGAAATTTATGAAAAACCTGACAATTTATTTGTTGCAAGATTTATTGGGAGTCCTGCAATGAATATATTGTCAAAACAAGATTATTATATTGGGTTTAGACCAGAAAATTTAGAGATAGAAGAAATTTTCAAAGGCTCAAAAGATGATGCATTTAAAATAGAATTAAGTGTAAATAGAGTAGAATTTTTAGGAAATGACACTCTTATTTACTGTTCCTCTGATTTAACTGATGAAGTAATAACTTCTAAAATAATTTCAAATGAAAAATTGAACATTCAAGCAGGTAATAAATACCAATTCTTTATTGATAACAAATCAATTTTCAAATATTCAAAGGATACTGAAAAATTGATATAAAATGCGACCTGATACAAGCCCTTCTGGGCTAAAATTTAAATCTAACAATATAGAGAATTTGTTAAGTGTAGAGAGTAGATGGCAATCTTGGCTTGATGTAGAAGCATCAATGGCTAGGTCTCAGTCTGAACTAAAAATGATTCCTCGAAAAGTAGGAAATAAAATTGCAAAAAATTGTAATTTGAAAAAATTGAACTTAAAAAATATTTATAGAGATTTAAGAATAACAGGACATAAGCTTGTACCTCTCATATGGGAGCTATCCCGAGTATGTGATAAAGATAGTAAAAAGTATGTACATTGGGGTGGCACTACTCAAAACATAGTTAGTAATGGTGATATATTAATACTTAGAAGGATACATAAAATTTTTTTAAATGATTTAAGTAATTTATTAAAAATATTAAGCAAATTATCTTTAAAAACAAAAAATGATTTAATGGCAGGTAGAACTCATGGTCAACATGCTCTACCAATTACATTTGGTTTCAAAGTAGCTTGCTGGATAGACGAGATATCTAGACATATAGAAAGAATTAAAGAGTCCGAACCAAGAGTTTTTAAATGTATTTTTGGGGGTGCAGTAGGGACGTCAGCGTCATTTGGGAAATATGGAAATAAACTTCAAAAAAAAATTTCAATCAAACTAGGACTTAAGCCTTCAAGGATTCCTACAAGAAGTCATTTAGATCATTTTGCTGAATATAATCTAAATATAATTATGTTAGCTACAACATTTGGAAAAATTGCTCAGGAAATTTATAATTTAATGAAAAATGAAATTTCAGAATTAGAGGAGCCAATTACTTCAGAAGATATTGGAAGTAGTACAATGCCTCAAAAGAGAAACCCACATATATGCCAAGATATTATTTCATTATCTGCAGAATGTAGGAGTTTAGCGCCAATTACTTTCGACTCTATGGTGAACGAACACGAGGGAAGTAGACAAAATCATTTAATGAGCAGCTATGCATTAAACCAATTGTGTATAAAATTTGGACACTTATTATCCTCAATTAAATTTGTCTTAAGGGGCTTAAAAATAAAAAAAAAGAACATGTTGAAAAATCTTGAAATTTCCAAAGGTTCAATTGTATCAGAGTCTGTAATGTTGAAATTAGGAACTCATATAGGTAGGCAGCAAGCTCACAAAATTATTCACCAAATGTTAAATTTATCCTCAAAAAAAAATGTTTCATTTATTGGTTTGCTAAAAAAAAACCCTAAAATTCAAGAATTCTTAACAGAAAAAGACATCACTAACTTAATAAATCCAGAAAAATATACAGGATTTTCTACCTTATTTTCAGAACAGATGTCTATTGTAGCTTTAAATCTTTCAAAAAAACTTAAAAAAACTGAATTTTAAGTTTTTATTTAATTAAATTTATCTCTGAATTTGAGGTGATTTTATCTAATAATATATTTAGCTGCATAACTTCATTTTCGGATAAATCTTTCACTAATTTGGAATATCTATTCCTTTTTGTATCTTTAATTTCTTCAAATATTTTTTTGCCTTTTCTTGTTAGTTCTAAAGAGTGGCTTCTTTTATCAATTTCTGAGTTTGTTTTTTTAAGAATTTTCATCTTAATTAATCTAATGCTGGCTCTACTAATAAGACCCTTATCCATCCAATGAATTGTTGCGAGATCTTTTATTGTCAAATTTTCTTTGATCTGACCCACAAGACTTATTACTACAAGTTCAGGATTGCCTAAGTCATATTTTCTGAATTTTCTTACTGTATATCTCTTTAATCTTGATGATAATTTATTTATTTTAAATGCAAATGACTGTGAATAACCAGAATATTCTTTAATAGATTTTTTCTTATGAATTGCTGGATTAAAACTAATAATTTTTTTTGACATAACTAATATGACAATTATTTGAAGTTTGAATCAAGAATTTTCATCTAAGAAATTATTGGGCGAAATTTTTGTCTTAAATCATCAATTGGCTTAATAGTATCTCCTGATTTATAGTACCAATAAGTCCAGCCATTACAACTTTCTGCACCTAAAATAGTTGCTGCAACTTTATGAATAGAGCCCTCAGATTGGTTATGCTTAATACTTCCATCTGCTAAAATTTTTGCATTAATTTTTTTCTTATTATCAAAAATGTTAGTACCTGGTTTAATTATTCCAAGCTCTACTAATGACCCAAATGGTATTCGAGGTTTTGATCTGTTATTTTTAAGAGTATCAAGTAAATCATCTTCAATAGGTTCTGTATTTTTAATTCTTTTTTCTGCAGCTTTGAAATAATTTTTTTCTTTTTCTATACCAAAATAATTTCTACCAAGTTTTTTTGCAACTGTTGCTGTTGTTCCTGATCCTAAAAAAGGATCAAGAATCAAGTCGTTCTTATTCGATGAGGCCAACAAAACTCTGTGCAGTAAAGCTTCAGGTTTTTGAGTCGAATGTACTTTTTTCCCGTTTTTCTTTAATCTTTCTGCACCACTGCAAATTGGAATATCCCAATTTGATCTCATTTGTAAGTCGTCATTCAAACATTTTAATGATTGATAATTGAATGTATATTTTGATTTTTCACTTTTAGATGCCCAGATTAAAGTTTCATGTGCGTTTGTAAATCGTGTTCCCCTAAAATTAGGCATGGGATTATTCTTATTCCAAATTACGTCGTTTAAAATCCAAAATCCTAAATTTTGAATTGTAGTTCCTACTCTAAAAATATTATGATAACTTCCAATTACCCATATCGCTCCATCTTTTTTTAAAATTCTTTTACACTCTGATAGCCACTCATAAGTGAACTCGTCATATTTTTTAAAATTTTCGAATTGATCCCATTTATCATTTACTGCATTAACTCTAGATCTGTCGGGTCTTACTAATTCACTTTTTAATTGAAGATTGTATGGCGGGTCTGCAAAAATTAAATCAAAAGTTTCACGTGGAATTTTTTTTAATTCTTCGAGACTATTCCCATTAATAATTTTATTTTTGAAATCAGCAGTCATTTTTAAAAAATAATTAGACTCCAAATGGATTCCACGGTCAACCTGAGATTGAAATATTTAGACTCGATTTGTGTGGCTTAAATTAGTGATAACTAGATATTGTGTTTTTAAAGTTTCGATATTGGTGAAAATGTTTTTCTATGATGTTTGGTAATACCAAGTTTTTTAATTGCTTTTAAATGTTGTTTAGTCCCATAACCAAAATTTTGATCCCAATTATATCCCTTATTTTTTTTTGCTAATGTTTTTATAAATTTATCTCTTGTTACTTTAGCAATAATGGACGCTGCTGAAATAGATGGTATTTTTTGGTCACCTTTTACGATTGCTTTTAAGTTGTAATTTTTTAAATCTGGTATTCTATTTCCATCAATTAAAACCTGAGAAGGTTTTTTTTTGAGTTTTTTTATTGCTCTTTTCATGGCAAGTAAACTTGCCTGAAGAATGTTTATTTCCTCTACTTCTTTAACAGAGGCTTTTGCTGTAGCCCAAATAGAATTTTTTTTTATATAGTTAAATAAAACTTCCCTTTTTTCTTTTGTTAAGGTTTTAGAGTCTTTGAGTAATTTTGAATTAATAGATTTATTTAAAATAACAGCTGCAGCATAAACTGGTCCGATTAAACTACCTCTACCAACTTCGTCTACACCTGCGATTATTTTCATTGAATTTTTAAATCTAAGTCTTTTATCTTTTGTCTTATTTTTTTTAGATCCTCCCAAGAGTATTTCTTATTCTCTGGAAACCTAATTAAATATGAAGGATTAAAAGTTATCATTAAAGGATAGGTTCTACCATTGAGTATAACCTCTTCCCATTTTCCTCTTTCACTAGAAATTTTATCGCTTATTCCTGTAACAGCCTCCATCGCAGTACTCCCCATTAAAATGACAATTTTGGGATCTATTATTGATATATGTTCCTTTAAAAATACAGAGTATCTTTTGATCTCTACAGATGTTGGCTTTCTGTCTTCTGGGGGTCTGAAATTTATTGAATAACTACAATATATATTTTTTCGTTTAATATCGATCGCAAGAAGCATTTTATCAAGCAGCTCTCCAACTTCGCCCATAAAAGTATTAGCATTACTGTCTTCTTCTAAACCTGGGGCTTCACCAATTAACATTATAGGACTGTTAATGTTTCCATCTCCTAGAATTAAATTTCTTGAATTTTCTTTCAATTTACAATTTTCAATTGAATTGATTTGTTTTTTTAGTTTTAGCAGTAATTCACTCTTATTTTTAGACTCATTATCATCAAGTTTTACATCATTGTTAATAAATCTGTTTATAGGTTTATCAGTAAAAACAAAGTTTGGTTCAATTGTATTTATCAATTCTTCCCTAAATTTGTCATTTTGATTTATTACTTTTTTAGTCATACAATGTCTAAATGTTAAAAAAATTAATAAAACTGATATTTATTTTTGGATTATTCTATCAGACACCCATATATTCTAAAAGTACTACTTTTGATGACTTTAATTCTAGGGATTTATCAAATTATTTTTCGGGAATTATTGCATATGAAAATCAAAATAATTCTAAAGCATTAAAATTTTTCAATCTTTCAAAAGTTTTACTTAACAAGCATAACTCGTATTTAAAAAGGTATGTAAATTCATTAGTTTTGGACAATAAAATTCCACAAGCAATTAATGTTATCAAAAATAATGGTAATGAAGACAATGCAGATTTTTACGACGCCTATTTAATTTTAATTATTGATAGCTTAAAA
>CACLFK010000005.1 GCA_902606105.1 uncultured Pelagibacteraceae bacterium
TGAAAAATCAGCTAAAATTAAAATGACTTTGACAACACCAAATTGCCCTGTAGCCGAAAGTTTACCTAAAGAAGTTAAAGAGGGCGCAATGCAAGTAGAGGGAATTGAAGAAGTTGATTTAGAATTGGTATGGGATCCACCATGGAACAAAGACATGATGTCTGAGGCAGCCAAATTGGAATTGAATTTATAATGACTCAAATAATTAAATTAAGTAATAACGCTGCATCTAGAATTAAAGAGATAATGGCTAATGCAGAAAAAGATTCTCTTGGAGTAAGAGTATCAGTTAAATCTGGTGGTTGTGCAGGAATGTCTTATGTTATGGAATATACAAAAGAAGTTAACCCAAATGATGAAATAATTGAAGAAAAGGGTGTGAAGGTATTCGTAGACTCTGCTGCTATTATGTATCTTTTAGGAACTGAAATGGATTATAAGAAAGAAGAGTTGTCCTCAACTTTTGTTTTTAATAATCCTAATGAAACCGAGCGTTGTGGCTGCGGTGAGTCATTTAAAACATCATAGGTCAACAATCCCATTTTGAGCATATCAGATTTGCATAACTTGCATATCTAAGATAAAACTCAGCAATGAATACATTTGAGTTTAAAAATCTTGTTAAAAACTTAAAAAATTCTTTGAAAGAAAAATCATTTTTTTAAGGACCTCAGAAAAGAAGTAGACACTGGTGCCAACGGCACACAAGACTACGTTGTTAAAAAAGGTATTAACAAAGATACAATAGCTACAACTAAGCAGTAACTAATTACTAACTACTGTAATACATCTCAAACTCAACCGGATGAGGTGCATGTTCAAATTTATGAATTTCTTCAAATTTAAGAGCAATGTATGCATCAATTTGATCATCTGTAAACACACCACCCTGAGTTAAGAAATCTCTATCTTTATCTAAACTTTCCATTGCTTCTCTCAAAGATCCACAAACTGTTGGAATAGCTTTAACTTCCTCTGGTGGTAATTCGTAAAGATCTTTATCAAAAGATTCACCTGGATGAATTTTATTTTTAATACCATCAATTCCAGCCATAAGCATTGCAGCAAATGTTAGATATGGATTACCAGATGCATCTGGGAACCTAATTTCACATCTTGCTCCTTTTTTACTTAAGGTAATAGGAATTCTACATGAAGCGGATCTATTTCTTGCAGAGTATGCAAGTAATACTGGAGCCTCAAAGCCTGGTATTAATCTTTTATAACTATTTGTAGTAGAGTTAGCAAAAGCATTAATAGCTTTAGCATGTTTTAAAATTCCACCAATATAATGCAAAGCAGTTTCAGATAATCCCGCATAAGCGTCACCAGAAAAAACTGGCGTATCACCTTTCCAAATTGATTGGTGAATATGCATACCAGAACCATTATCTCCTGCTACTGGTTTAGGCATAAAAGTTGCAGTTTTGCCAAAAGAGTGGGTTACCATTTGAACAACATATTTATATAACTGAACATTATCAGCCTGATCCACTAAAGTTCCAAAATACATCCCAAGCTCGTGCTGACTTGGGGCAACCTCATGGTGATGTTTTTCAACTTTAATTCCTACTTCTTTTAAATTTTTCAGATATTCACCACGCATATCCTGTTCACTGTCCACTGGTGGCACTGGGAAGTATCCACCTTTGATTGGTGGTCTGTGTCCCATGTTTCCACTTTCATATTCTTTTCCTGAATTATATGGACCTTCTTTGCTATCAATTTTAAACCCACATTCATTCATATCGTTTTTAATTCTTACATCATCGAAAACAAAAAATTCTGGTTCTGGACCGAAGAATGCTTTGTCACCAATACCTGAAGCTTTTAAATATTCTTCAGCTTTTTTAGCCACACCCCTTGGGTCTCTTTCATAAGGATCTTTTTTAATTGCATCTAAAATATCACAAAACAAAACCACAGTATTGTGGGAAGTAAAAGGATCCATAAACATTCTAGAAGTATCTGGTTTTAAAATCATGTCTGACTCATTAATTGCTTTCCAGCCAGCAATAGATGATCCATCAAAAAATACACCTTCATTAAGCATATCTGCGTCAACAACAGTTGAGTCCATAGTTAAATGTTGAAGTTTTCCTCTTGGATCAGTAAATCTTAAATCTACGAATTCAGCTTCTTTTTCTTTAATAAATTTTAAAACGTTCTCTGCACTCATTATATCTCCTATGTAATTTCAATGCATTAATTAGCAAATTAACTCTTATAAATATTGCTTATTTAATAAATAACACTTATGCAATTTTCACATAAGTAGTGTATTTAATCAATATTATTAATCATACGAATAAACAAAGTGAATTCCATTTTAAATAAAGAACCAGTTAAAAGAGCAGAGAAAATTCTTAAAGACTTTGATCCAAATATTAAAGTTATTATTTTAGAACAAACTGCAAGGACAGCAAATGATGCTGCTACAGCCTTAGGTTGTAATGTTGGTGCAATTGTGAAAAGCTTACTTTTTAAATTAGGTGATAAATTTTGTCTTTGTTTAGTATCAGGAGACAAAAGATGCTCTTTAAATAAGTTAAAAAAAAAATTAAGTGAAAAAGATTTGTCAATGGCAAGTCCTGATGAGGTTAAGCAAATTACTGGCTATACTATAGGTGGTGTATCCCCAATAGGTCATTTAGTGAAAACAAAAATATATATGGATAAACATTTAGAAAGATTTTCCAAAGTTTTTGCTGCAGCAGGACACCCAAACGCAGTTTTTGGAATTACTTTTATTGAATTAAAAAAATTAACCAATTCAGATGTTGATGATTTAACAGAATGAGGCAGCCAAAATTAATTGATTATGCTTTATTGACCATATTATCTTTAATATGGGCATCTGCATTTTTTAACATAAAAATAGCAACTTATTCATTTGGTCCAGTTACCATTGCTTTCTTGAGAGTATTTTTTGGAGCAATTCCAGTTCTACTTCTTTGTTATTACAAAAAAATAAAAATTGAGGCTTTTTCTAAAGATTGGCATTGGTTCGCTATGATTGGGTTTATAAATTTAGTTGCACCATTTTTCTTAATTGCTTATGGAGTAAAATCTGTTCAAAGTAATTTAGCTGCAATCTTAATGTCAACAACACCACTAAGTTCTACAATACTAGGTCATTTTTACACAAAAAACGAAAAATTTAATTTAGTTAAAACTTTTGGAATTTTAATCGGCTTTTCAGGAATTATTTTTTTATTTTCAGACAATCTTTTAATTGATCAAAATAATTTTACTTCAGCTTTGTTAATTTTGTTGGGTTCAACATGTTATGTTATCGGTGGTGTATTAACTTTAAAAATTAGTAAGAAGAAAAATGAAAATGTGACAGGTTCGATATTAATCTGGGCAACAATTATTTTAATACCATTAGTATCATTTATTGAACAACCATGGCAGGTAATTCCAAGGACTGATTCATTAATTTCAGTGATTTATTTGGGAATTGTACCAACAGGATTAGCATGGTTATTAAGATTTCGAATTTTAACTCGTAATGGTCTTATATTTCAATCACAAGTATCTTATTTAATTCCTATATTTGGTACAATATTAGGTTTTATTTTTTTAGATGAATTAATTACAATTAAGGTTTTAATATCATTAATAGCTGTTTGTATCGGAGTGTATTTTGTTAAAAGAGCAGATAATAATTTATTTTAATTTTGATAAAGCCTTTATGTGATCAGGTGTTGTTTCACAACAACCACCTAGGATCGTGGCTCCTTTTACAACCAGTCTTTTTGAAAATTCGTAAAATAATTGACCAGACACTTCAGTTCTTTTACCTAAAGAAATATTTGGATTTGTTCCAATTTCGTCTGGTTTAGCTGTATTAAATGTTTGAACAGGTGTTGGTTCATCAACTTTCCATAAATTTGCTTTAAATCCAAATGGAATATTTAGTTCTTTAATTTCAGATGCACTATTCTCAGCTATTTCAGGGGATACACATGCACTAATTAAACCAATCCAATTGTTATTTTTATATTTTGAAAAATACTTGTAATAGTTTCACCTGAGGGTAGTAAGTTATTTTTTTTTAAATGTATTCCCAGCAAAATTGGTTTATTCAATTTTAAGGCAACATTGGAGCCAATAGCAATTTCTCTTCCACTTGAAACTACATCTAAATAAAGAAAGTCAACGAAAGGAGCTATAATTTTTGCTTGTTCGTAAAAATCTTTCTCTATTTCATTAGTGTTTCTTTTGTCTTCGACGTAAGTATCTTTTTGGGAAGGTAAACTTCCAGCGATAAGAACATTTCTTTTTGAGATTTCTTTTGCTTGTAGCGTTAGTATACATGCCTGCTCATTTATATAATGAAAATGTTCTTGTACGTTATTTTCAATTAATCTTATTTTCCTTCCAACAAAAGTGTTAGTGACTATTACTTCTGCACCCGCATAAATAAATGACAAATGAGCATCAATAACTAGGTTATGAAATTTTTTCTCTAAAATTGCACTAGCAGACCATAATGTTCCTTTTGAAACTAAACCTCTTGATAGTAATTCTTGGCCCATTCCCCCATCAAGTATTCGTACTTTTTTAAAAAAATTTTTATCCATTAAATTTTACAAAGAATTTATTAATATTAAGTTATGATTCTCATACCCATTCTTACAGCAACAAAAATAACTAATAAAGATGTTATAAAAGCCAGAATTTTATTAGATAGAAATTTAATATTTAAAAAACTTCCTATTTGTCCACCAATAAGAACTGATAAAAACAATGGCCAATAGTTTAAAAATTCAGATAGTACAATATCTTTAGTTAATTGTCCTCCTACACCAAATATTGAATTTATTAATATAAATATAGATGCAGAACTTGTAATATTTCTTGGGTAGCCTGCTTTTAACAAAAATAAAAGTGGGCTCAAAAATATACCTCCTCCAATTCCTACTAAGCCAGAGAAAAATCCAATTATAGAGCCAATGGAAATACAAATGAATTTTGGAACTTTATTAATTCTTAGATTTTTTTGATTAAATAATCTACTCTCAATTAATAAAAAAAAACCTGCAATAATAAGAATTAAAAATAATATTAGTTCAAATATATCTTTATCTATGGAAAGGGATGCCCCAAAAAAAGCAAAAGGTACTGATCCCACAAGATAAGGTAAAACCAATTTTAAATTTATGTTTCCTGATCTAATAAAATTTATTGAATTTCCAGAAACTACAATAATGTTACAAAATAAGGCTATTATCGGAAATATGTAATATGGGATATCAAAAATTAACATCAAAGCTAAATAAGTTGAGCCACCTCCAAAACCTACACTTGAATATAAAATTGCTGTTATAAAAAAAAATATCGTTAAAATAGACATATTAATAATTTTATATGATAGTAAATATTGCTCTATTAACTGTAACAGATACTAGAACTTTTGATAACGATAAATCAGGAGCAATTCTGGTTAAAAAAATAGAACAATCTAATCATAAATTAGTTGATAGAAAAATTTGCAAAGACAATAAAAATGAAATTGTTTTGATACTTAAAGAATGGACTACTCAAAAAGAGATCGACGTTATTATTACTACAGGTGGAACAGGTTTAACTGGAAGAGATATTACACCTGAAGCAGTTGATGAAATTGCAGACAAGCATATACCTGGATTCGGGGAGGTATTTAGAGCTATAAGTTTAAAAACCGTAGGAACATCATCTATCCAATCAAGAGCTTGTGCTGTTTTAGCAAATGGCAAATATATTTTTGCTTTACCTGGTTCCTCTGGAGGTGTAACTGATGCTTGGGATGGAATTCTAAAATATCAACTTGATATCAATCACAAACCATGTAATTTTGTTGAATTATTTCCAAGACTTAAAGAAAAATAGTTACTTCTGAAATTTTTCTTTCCACTCAGAATAAGGCATACGGTATATGTGCTTTCTTGCATCTGGATCAGAAACCTCAATACCTTTTTTTTCAGCTTCTTCTCTAAACCATCTAGACAGGCAATTTCTGCAAAATCCTGCTAAATTCATAAGATCAATGTTTTGAACATCTTTTCTCTCGTTTAAGTGATTAATCAATCTATCTAAAGTTGCAGATTGAATTTGTTTTTTTTTATCTTCATCCATAATTAACCTCTTTTTTTTTTATCTTAATTCTAAAAAGTAACAAAACAACTATAATTATGAAGTATGTTAACGGCTTAAAAAAAATTGTCTTTGACAACCAAATATAATGTAGTGAACCAAAAATTGCGATAGCATAAACTAATCTATGAAGTTTTTTCCAATTATTTTTGAGTAATTTCATCATTTTTTTTGATGACGTAATAGTCAAAGGAATTAGTAACAGCCATGCTGCGAACCCTATAAAAACATACTTTTTTTTTACAACATCATCAATTATTGGTTGCCAATTAAATCTATAATCTAATCCCACATATGTTAGTAAATGAAGTGTTGCATAAAAGAAAACAAATAAGCCCAACATCCTTCTAAAATTTATCCAAACTGATATATTTGTAATTTTTTTAAGAGGGCTCATGCTTAAAGTTAAACAAATAAATATCAAAGTCCATTCTCCTGTAAAATGAGTAATTTCTTTGACAGGTTCAGGACCCAATTTATTAAAACCAATTTTGTAAAAAATAAATATAAAAGGTAATGAGCTTAGAAAAAAAATACTTGGTTTTAAATATTTTTTCATTAAAAATTTTTCTTTAAATCCATTCCAGTATATAAATTTGCTACTTGATCCCCGTAACCATTAAACATTAAGGTTTTCACTCTTGGAGCCCAAATTCCTTCACCAATAATTCTTTCTGTTGCTTGTGACCATCTTGGATGGTTTACGTTTGGATTAACATTTGAGTAAAAACCATATTCTCTTGGAGAAGCCCACATCCAAGATGACATAGGCATTTTTTCTACAAATTTAATTTTTACAATTGCCTTCGCACTTTTAAAACCATATTTCCAAGGGATAAATATCCTTAATGGTGCTCCATTTTGATTGGGTAATTTTCTCCCATATAAACCTGTGACAACAGTTGTCAAAGGATGCATAGCTTCGTCAATTCTCAAACCCTCTTTATAAGGCCAATTTAAAACTGGATATCTTTGACCCTTCATTTGCTCAGGATCATAAACACTTTCAAATTCAACAAATTTTGCTTTACTAGTAGGCTTAACTTTTGATAGCAACTCGCTTAAAGAGAAACCAAGCCAAGGTATAACCATTGACCAACCTTCGACACATCTTAAACGGTAAATCCTTTCTTCAGATAAAAATATTTCAGAAATTTCTTCCATAGATAATTTAATAGGCTTATCAATCTCACCCTCTAAACTAATTTCCCAAGGTGAAGTTTTGAACGTTTGAGAATTTTTGTATGGATCTCCTTTAGATGTCCCAAATTCGTAATAATTATTATAAGTTGTGATATCTTTATAGCTAGTTAACTCATTCCTGTCTTTTGCTAAGCCATTATTTACTAATGGGATTGAGGAAAGGGCTAATGTGCTAGCACCAAAACCCAACTTCTTTAAAAACGATCTCCTATTTTTATAAACACTTTCTGGAGTAATTTTAGAATATTTAATTGTTTTCATGAACTAAAGGGTTTCCTTTTAACCAATCACTTTCATCATTATGATAATGTTCTTTTTTCCATATCGGTGACCTTTTTTTAATTTCTTCAATAATATATCTGGATAAAATATAAGCTTCATCACGGTGTTTGCAGGCTACTGCTATAATAATACTAATTTCCCCCAGGTCTAAAAAACCTTTAGCATGATCAATAAACACAGCTTTATTTAAAATTTTTAATTTCTCTGATGCCTCTTTATATATCTCATCAAAACTTTTAATTACCAGTGCATCATGCGTATCGTAGGTTATTCCTTTAACAAGTTTGTTATTATTGCTGTTCCTAACAGTTCCTGAGAAAATAATTGATGCACCAAAATCAGATGAAGAAATAAATTTTTCTGCATCTTTTATGATTAACTTTCGTATTTTACTGTCTAATATTCTTGCTTGAAACATTATCCTCCGCCAATTGGTGGTATGATAGCAATTTTTTCGTTATTTGTTATTTTATAATTGTCGCTTATAATAATATTTTCTTTAGAGCTAAAAGCTGAAGAATTAATAATTTTAATATAGTTTTCATTATTACTAAAATTTTTTTTAATATATTCAATCATTTTAGCTCTTATGTCTCTTAATGAGGAATTATTCTCTACATTTAATTCTAAAATATTTTGTTTACTAAAGTCTCTAGCAGCACCGAATAGCTCGATTTTAATGTTCATCTATTTTAATTAAAAGAAATCTTTGAGAAAGCTGGGTAAACCACCTGGATTTTTCCATAAACTGTTTTTTCCTCCCTCTTTTATTAGTAGTTTTATATTGCCTATAGTTAGGTGAGGATTAATGATTTTGCTTAAATCGTAAATGGTGATTAAAGCACTATTTACTCCCATAATAGCCTCCATTTCTACTCCAGTTTTTGAAACTGCAGAGACTACACAAAATACTTCAATAGAATAATCATCTTCATGCATTACTAATTTTGATGCTGTATGATCAATTTGTAAAGGATGGCATAATGGGATAATTTCACTAGTTTTTTTAACACCCAATATCGCAGAAACCTCTGCAAGGGATAAAGGATCTCCTTTAGGCATTTTTTTATTTTTAATGAGATCAAAAACCTCTTTACCAACAAAAATCTGTCCAGAGGCCAATGCTCTTCTAAAAGTATCCTTCTTGGAGGACACATTTATCATGTTAAAAGAATTTCTTTTAAATATTTCTTCTGCCCAATCTTTTAAGGCATCGTTATTTATGACTTTAAAATTTTTCACATTAACCACCAGTTGTTGATAAATTTTTAGTTAATCCAGTCTCTCCAATTTCTAAATAATGAGACTCTTTTTTATAGTTTAATTGGCTCAATATTAAATCTTTTAATTCATTAAGCTGATCATCTCTTTGCATTAAATGACGAATATTAATACCCGTGTTTCCAAATAAACAAAGTCTTAAATCTCCTTTTGCCGTTATTCTCAGTCTATTACAGCTCTTACAAAAGTCTTTTGAGTAAGGTGCTATTACTCCAAACTTACCTTTGAATTCAGGATTGATGTAATTTTTTGATGGACCAGCGTCTTTACCAAATGTTTGAATTACCCAATTGTTATTATTTATGTAATTAATAAATTTATCAGCTGAAATATGATATTTCTTAAAGTAATCTAAATTGTCTCCAGTTTGCATTAATTCTATATATCTAAAATCGATTTTATTATTTTTAATAAATTTTGCCCAAGCTTTGAAATCTTCTTCGCTATCATTAATACCTTTTAATAAAACTGCATTAATTTTTATATTTTTAAAATTAAATTTTTGAAGTTTCTCAATACCTTTTAATATTTCTCCTAATCTGTCATGTCCCGTAATCTTTTTGAAAATCTCAGAATTAAGGCTATCAATACTGATATTTATTCCATCTAGACCACTATTTTTTATCTTATGAGCAATCTGATCTAATTTATATCCATTAGTTGTAATTACAGTTTTTTTGATTCCTGATTTTTTTTTAATGATTCCAACAATATCAAAAAAGTCTTTTCTAATTGTTGGCTCCCCACCAGTTAATCGAATTTTTGAAACCCCAAGTTCTGATAACGCTTTTGCCAACCTGCCGATTTCTTCTTTATCGATAAATTTTCTATTATCTCTTTTATCAATCTTGTATCCATCTGGTAAACAATAACCACACTTAAAATTACAAACATCTGAAATCGATAGTCTTATATATGGAAATCTTCTTCCAAAAGTATCTTTAAGAATATTCATATTTTATAAACATTATTAGCTAATTATTAAAACTTAACTAGTTCAAATTTTTTTGATTTTAAAGATTTATTAGCTGTTTCGGCCAAGATAACTGACATTCTTCCATCTTCAAAATCTACTAATGGTTTTTTATTTCTTTTACAGAGTTTTGCCAAATCATCCAATTGAATTTTGAATGCCTCAAAGTATCTTTCAATAAAAAAATTTTTAAATGACTGTTTGTTATTTGTTGAATTTTTTGAAAAAAATGATGTTTCTAAATCTCTTTGGTTTTCTGAGATTATCATTCCTTTATCGCCAAATAGTTCAACTCTTTGATCATAACCAAAACTACAATGTCTAGAATTAGTTATAATACATTGCACACCACTTTTTGTTTTCATCACAACTGTAGCTAATTCTAAATCTTTTATTCTTTTAAATTTCTTACCACTAAAGTAATTACCTGTAGCAAATAAAAACTTAAATTCATCTGAATCAACATAGAATCTAGCAAGATCAAAATCATGTATCATCATATCTTTAAATATGCCCCCTGATGACTTTAAATAATTGATTGATGGAGGAGCAGGGTCTCGACTTGTAATGATTATTTTTTCTAATTTTCCTATTTTACCTTTAATAAGACTTTTTCTTAAAGAATTATGTCCTGGATCGTATCTTCTATTGAAACCTATTTGAATTTTTGGCTTAAATTTAAATAATTTTTTTTTATATTTGTTAATTTTTTTTGAGTTTAAGTCTAGAGGTTTTTCACAGAATACTACTTTTTTATTTCTTATTGCCTGGTCAATATATTTTAAATGTGTTTTAGTACTTGTAGCAATAAAAATACATTTAATACTCTTATCTTTAAATGCATCATTTGGATTACTTATAGAAAAAGAATTAAATTTCTTTGCAAATTTTTCGGTTAAGTTCTTATTGGTGTCAAAAACATATTTTAAATTGAACTCAGAATGATTAATCAAATTTACAGCATGCATTTGACCTATTCTACCCAAACCAAGTAATGCGATATTTATTTTATTTTTACCCATTTTTTATTTTTTGATGAAATTTTACAGGCATTTATAAACTTTGCAGTCTCTAACCCCTCATCTTCGTTTGGATAAAAATATCTTTTTTTTGATTTATTTTTTAAAGACTCAGCAAATTCTTTATAAATATTTGCAAAAGCATCTAAGTATCCCTCTGGATGCCCAAATTTTATTCTGGAAAATTTTTTTGAAAGTTCAGCATTAAAGAAACCTCTTTCAAGGTATTTCACAGCACCTTTCTCTGGGTTAAATTTTAGGTAATTTGGATCATTTTGAACCCATTCCAAACTGCCTTTCGAGCCAAACACTCTTATTTTAAGGCCATAAACTCCACCTTTAGCCATTACACTGGTCCAAAACATTCCTTTTGCACCGTTTGTAAAATTGATCATCACTTGTGCGTTATCATCCATTTTAATCTTTTTTGAAAATTGTTTTATATCAGCAAAAATTTCTATGCCATTCAGTCCAGAAATATAGGTTGCTAAATGGTAAGCATGGGTTCCAATTTCATTTAGAACAGCAGATGCACCAACTATCTTACTATCTATTTTCCATTTCAATTTTTTTTTTGCATTTTTTATACTAACATTTGATCCTCCAGACCAATCCTGAATGTACTCAACATTAATATACTGAACTTTACCAATTTTACCTTTTTCTACCAAAACTTTAGCTTCCCTGACCATTGGATAAGCAGAATAGTTATGTGTTAAGGCGTATTTGATTTTTTTATTTGATTTGATTTTGTTATAAAGTTTTTTTGCCTGATCTAAATTGCCAGCAAAAGGTTTATCTGAAATAATATGAATATCTTTTTCAATAAATTTTTCAGCAATAATTTGATGACTTGATGGAGGTGTCATTATTGAGACAACTTCAATGCCATCATTTCTTTTAGACTCTTTTAACGCCATCTCTTTAAAGTTTGAATAACATCTATCTTCAGAGATACCTAAACTTTTTCCAAAGTTAATTGATAATTTTGCATTTCTCGAAAATACACCTGCAACTATTTCATATTTATTATCAAATCTTGCTGAAATTCTGTGGACATGACCTATCCAAGATTTTGGTCCTCCACCAACAATACCTAGAGATAATTTATTTGTATTCATTAGATTAAGATTTTATATATCATAACAAATATAATTATTATGTCAGTAAAATTAGGAATAGCACCCATAGCATGGAGTAATGATGATATGCCTGAACTTGGTGGTGATACACCATTAGAACAATGTCTAGAAGAAGCAAGTCAGGCAGGTTTTTCAGGAATAGAGTCTGGAGGAAAATTCCCAAAAAAATCTGAAGAACTAATTCCTTTATTAGAGAAATTCAAACTTAAGTTATGCTCAGGCTGGTATAGCGCAAATTTAAGAAAAAATTCTGTAAAAGATGAAATTCTTTTAGTTCAAGAACAATTAAAACTTTTTCAAGATTGCAAAGCACCATGTATTGTGTTTGCTGAAGTCTCAGATTCTATTGCAGGTGATCCAAATAGACCTTTGTCTAGTAGACCACAAATGAATAAAGATGAATGGAAAGAGTTTTGTATAAAAATTTCTGAAATAGGAAAATACTTAGAAGACCAAAATATGCCATTAGCATACCATCATCATATGGGTACAGTTATTGAAACACAAAATGACACTCAAAGACTTTTAGATAATACAACTGATCAAGTAAAATTAATTTTAGACACCGGTCATATGCTATTTGCAAGAGGAAATTCGCTAAAAATAATTCAAGATTACAAAGGTAGAATTATTCACATTCATTGTAAGGATATGAGAGAGGATATTTTAGAAAAATCACTTAAAGAAGATTGGAGTTTTAGAAAAGCCTTTTTAGAAGGAGCTTTTACTGTACCAGGAGATGGGTGTATAGATTATAGACCTTTTTTGAAATATCTAAAAAACATTGACTATAAAGGCTGGTTGGTAGTCGAAGCAGAACAAGATCCAGCTAAAGCCAATCCTTTTGAATATGCAAAAAAAGGTTATAAATATTTATCTGAGGTATGTGGTGATATTAATTTAAAAATAGAATTATAGTTTTATTTTTTTTGAATTTTCTAGTTTACCATCAAAAAAATCAATTATATTTTGAACGGTTTCTTTACCCATCCTAGTCATACATTCCTCTGTGAAAGCAGCAGCATGAGGACTTAAAAAAACCTTTTTATTTTTTAAAAGAGGATTATTTTTACTCGGTGGTTCGGTTTCAAATACGTCCAAACCTGCTCCAAAGATTAGACCTTCATTTAAAGCCCTATCTAAGTCAACCTCATTTAATATACCACCTCTTGCTGCATTTATTATTATACAATTTTTTTTCATAGATTTAAGTAACTCATAATTAATAATATTTTTTGTCTCATCATTTAAAGGAATATGTAGAGATACTATATCCATGTCCATTGATGCTTTGATCAAATTTTCTACTTTTTTACCTCCTTGATTTTCAATAATTTCCTCAGACACATAGGGGTCATAAATAAAAACATTCATTTCAAAACCCAAGCATCTTTTGATTAAGGCTTTTCCAATTCTGCCGAAGCCAGCAATTAAAATATTTTTATTCCAAAGTTCTACTGTTTTGGGTATTTTATTTCTTTCATTAAAATTTCCTTTTTTTACAGTCTCATCATACATATTTCCCATTTTAGAAATATTTAAAATCATAAACATTACATGTTCAGCAACAGCAACAGCATTCGCAGTTGCTGTAATTGCTAAAGTAATATTTTTTTTTTTTGAGGCTTTTAAGTCAATATTGTCATACCCAACTCCGTGTCTTGAAATTATTTTAAGGTTGTCACCTGCTTCAATTACTTCTCCACTTAGATTTGCTGTTCTAATTGAAACACCATCACAATCTTTAATTTTATTTTTTAGGAACTTTATGTCAGTATTTTCAACAATTTCAAATTTGTATTCTGAATTGTTTTGTAATAACTTTATACCTTCTTGATGTATTGGCTGAATGATAAGAATTTTTTTCATATAGATTTATAGATTTTAAAATTCAAATTTATCAGTAAGTACTTGACTCTTCTTTTTTTAGAGAACCTTTCATTTTGTCAACTATTGCTTTACTACCTGAGCTCATAGCCCTTTGATCAGCACCTATAGTTACAAAATTAAAACCTTTATCAATCATTTTAAGAGCATACTCTGGACTTCCATTATGAATACCTGAAAAAATATTATTTTTTTTTGCATGATCAAGTACTTTCAAAATTTCTGAATAAGCTTTAGAGTTTTCTGGTCTATCAAATCCTGGAGCTTCACCAATGGCTAAACTTAAATCAGCTGGTCCTATATAAATTCCGTCTAATCCTGGAGTAGACATAATTTCATCTAGTTTTTCTAAAGATTCTTTAGTTTCAATCATTGCGATTTTTAATATTTCATTATTAGCATGATCCGCATAATCTCCTCCCCCATAAATTAGACCTCTAATAGGACCAAAACTACGGTATCCATCAGGAGGGTACATACAAGCTTGAACAAATTTTTCAGCTTCTCTTCTATTACTTACCATTGGACAAATTATTCCATAGCAACCGGCGTCAAGAATTTTCATTATTTGACCAGGTTCGTTCCAGTTTACTCTCGCAAGAGGTGTAACATCTGTAGTAGATATAGTTTGAAGCATTGGAAGCGCATTTGAATAATCAACTAGCCCATGTTGCATATCTATAGTGAGAGAGTCCCATCCTAGATGGGCCATAACTTCTGCTGAAACTGTACTAGGAATTTGGAGCCATCCATTGACAACAGATTTACCTTCATTCATCATTTGTTTAATTTTATTTTTTCTCATTTTAGACTTTTAAAGCCATATGAGTATATTTTACATTCAAATAATCTTTTATGGCCATCGAACCACCTTCACGTCCATATCCAGTTTGTTTTATTCCACCAAACGGAGCTTCAGCAATCGCTACCGCACCTGTATTTACAGCAACACATCCTGTCTCTAAAAGTTCAGATCCTCTATTAGCTTTATCCATTGAGTTAGTATAAAGATAACTACAAAGACCTAAATCATTATCATTTGCTCTTTCAATAACTTCATCAAAAGTTTTAAATGCTAACATGGGAACTAAAGGACCAAATGGTTCTTCTTTCATAATCGTGAAATTATCTTCTACTTTGTCAAATACTGTTGGCTCATAGTAATAACCTTTGTTAAAATCAGAAGGTCTTTTTCCTCCCATTAAAACTTCTGCTCCCTCTTTTTTTGTTGTATCAACTAATTTTTCTATTTCCTCTAACCTTTTAGCAGTTGTCAATGGACCAAGGTTTACTCCTTCATCCATACCATTACCAATTTTTAATTTTTTTGCTCTATTTATAAAGGCATTGATAAATTCATCTTTAACATTTTCTTGAATATAAAATCTATTAGGAGATATACAAACTTGTCCATTATTTCTAAATTTAGCTGCTATAGCAATATCAGCTACGTTATCAATATTTACATCATCGCAAACTATAAAAGGAGAATGACCACTTAGTTCCATTGTAACCCTTTGTACTTTGTCTGCAGCTTTTTTTAGTATTAATTTTCCTACTCTTGTAGAACCTGTAATAGAAACTTTTTTGACAATATCAGATTCCAATAATTCATTTGAAATTTCAGCTGGGTCACCAGATAAAAGATTTACAACACCATCTGGAACTCCAGCTTGTTTGCAGATATCAACTAATTCCATCACAGCACCAGGTGTGATTACATCAGGTTTACAAATAACAGAGCAACCTGCAGCTAATGCAGTTGAAATTTTTCTAGATGCTAAAACAATTGGAAAATTCCAAGGTATCAATGCAGCTACTACTCCTACTGGTTGATAATAAACATGAACTCTAGTTTCAGGAAATCTACTTTGAACTGTTTGCCCATAAATTCTTTTTGTTTCCTCTGCATTCCACTCAAAAATATCGGCTGCTCCACCAACCTCACCAACAGCCTCACTCAAAGGTTTTCCAACTTCAAGTGTTAACCATTTTGCTAAAACATTTTTTTTCTCTCGCATTAAATCTGCAATTTTTCTAAGAACATATGATCTTTGCCATGGAGTAGTATTGCTCCAAACTTTTAGACCTTTTTCAGCTGACTTAAGTGCTTTTTGAACATCAACAGAAGATGCTTTTGATGCGCCACCAATTACCTCTTCTGTTGCAGGATTAATGACATCATAGGTTTCTTTTTTCTCTGACTGTTGCCACTTTCCATCGATGAATTGTCCAAACTTATTATACATAGTTTTTTTGGTTTACTTAGTTAGGTTTTTTAATTTATAAATATATTCAAATATAAACACCATACGAAAAAAAAAATAAACAAATTTTATGAAAAAAATAACCCTTACCTGTGCTCATGCAATAGTAAAATATTTAATTGCGCAGAAAATATTAATTGATGGTAAAAAGGAGCCATTATTTCCAGGAGTATTTGGGATATTTGGACATGGTAATGTTGCATGTTTAGGACAAGCTTTAGAGGAAAATCAAAAAGATTTACCAACATACAGAGGACATCATGAACAAAATATGGCTCTTACCGGAATAGCTTATGCTAGAGGAAAAAGAAGACAACAAATTTTTGTAGCAACCTCATCTGTTGGACCAGGTGCAACTAATATGGTTACTGCTGCAGCTGTTGCATTAAGTAATAGGTTACCCATTCTATTTTTACCTGGAGATACTTACGCGAATAGGATGCCAGATCCAGTTTTACAACAAGTAGAACATTTTAACAATCCTGGAATTACAGCAAATGATGCTTTTAAACCTGTCACAAGATATTTCGACAGAATAACAAGACCAGAGCAAATTATTCAATCTTTTCCAAATGCAGTTCAAACAATGTTAGATCCAGCTGATTGTGGACCAGCATGCATATCTTTATGTCAAGACATCCAAGGACAGACATTTGAATATCCTGTAGAGTTTTTTAAAGAGAGAATTCATTCGATAAGAAGACCAAGACCAGACGATTTTCAAATAAAAGAAGCCGCTGAAAAAATCAAAAAATCAAAAAAACCAATAATTATATCTGGTGGTGGAGTTTTTTATTCTGATGCAATGGAAGAACTAAGTAATTTTGCAATAAAACACAATATACCTGTTACTCAAACTGTGATGGGATATTCAACAATGAAAAGAGACCATTCTCATTATGCTGGACAAATTGGAGGCTTAGGAGGAAAAAATACTAATGACCTTGCTAAAGAAACAGATCTAGCAATTGCAATGGGAACAAAACTTGCTGATTTCACAACTGGGTCTTGGGCAAATTTTGAAAATGAAAATTTTAAACTTGTTTCTATAAATGTTTCAAGATTTGACGCTAATAAGCATATGGCTCAAGCTGTAGTAGGCGACGCTAAAGTTTCGTTAAATGAACTTTCAAGAGTATTAGGGGACTGGAAAGTAAGAGATGAGTGGAATGAAAAGTCACAAAAAGAATTAAAAATTTGGAATGAACATATTGATAAAGAAAGTGCACCTACAAACCAAGAAGTACCAAGTTATATTCAAGTAATTGGAGCTATTTACAGAAATTCAGATCCAAATGATATAGCAGTAACTGCTGCAGGTGGTCTTGTTGGTGAAGTTGTTCAAGTTTGGCGTCCAAAAGAATTAAATACGCATGAAAGTGAATGGGGTTTTAGCTGTATGGGTTATGAAATTTCAGGTGCACTGGGTATTAAAATGGCTTGTCCAGATAAAGAGGTGATCTCGTTTGTAGGTGATGGATCTTACTTACTTAACAATACAGATATTTATTCATCAGTTATAACAAAAAATAAACTAATTATAATTGTTTGTGATAACGGAGGTTTCGCAGTTATCAATCGATTGCAATTGTTCAAGGGTGGAAAGGAGTTTAACAACTTACTAAAGAGCTCTAAAACACCTGGATTGGTTGAAGTAGATTTTGCAAAGCACGCAGAAAGTATGGGAGCTAAATCAGAACATGTTACATCAATTTCGGATCTTGAAGAGGCTTTTAAAAGAGCAAAAAAGTCAGATGTTACTTACGTTATTTCTATAAAAACGCATGCTTATAAATGGGTAGAAGGTTCAGCTTACTGGGATAGTCCAACTTTAGAAATTCCTTCAACAAAAGAGAATAAAAAAGCTTTAAAGCTTCATAAAGACGGCAAGTCAAAGCAAAGACAAGGTGTATAATTTTTTATGAACAAAGTTTTTAAGGTAGGTCTAATAGGATGTGGACATATTGCAGAGACATATTTTAGAGGACACCAATATTTTAATAATTTTAAAATTGTTGCCTGTGCAGACATAAATCAAACAGCTGCAGATAGGTGTGCAAAATTATATAATATTAAATCTAAAACAGTCAACGAGCTTCTGAAAGATAATGAGATAGATGCGATTCTTAATCTAACAATTCCTCAATCTCATTATTCAGTATCTAAAAAAGTTTTAAATGCTGGTAAACATGTTTATTCTGAAAAGCCTTTAGCAACTTACTTTGAAAAAGGTAAAGAGTTGGTTGCTTTGGCAAAAAAAAAGAAACTTTATATCGGCAACGCACCAGATACTTTTTTAGGTGGTGGCATTCAAAAAGCAAGAGAGTTAATCGATTCCGATTTAATTGGAAATATAAAACTTGGTAATGCAATTTTTGCTTTTCCCGGAGTTGAGTCCTTTCATCCAAAACCAGAGTCTTGGTACAAAAAAGAAGGTGGACCAGTAATTGACATGGGGCCTTATTTTTTTACAACACTCGTTAATTTGCTTGGACCAGCAAAACAAGTACAGGGAAGGACATTAACGGCTTTTAAAAAAAGAATTTATGGGACTGGACTTAAAAAAAATAAATCTTTTAAAGTAGAAACACCTACAACTTATCTAGCAACTATTCAGTTTCACTCAGGAGCAATTATTCAGGTCACTTTATCATTTGACGTAATTAATCATCAAAGAAATCACATGGAGCTTTATGGAACTAAGGGATCAATTATAATACCTGACCCCAATATGTTTGGTGGATCCGTTTACATATCAGTTACTGAGGGAGGCAGGTGGGGGGAGCATAAAACTGACAAAATGCATTTAGGAAAAATAAATATTACAGCATCTAGCGGCAGATCAAATGAGTCTGCTACTAATGCTAATTATAGAAGTGTTGGTTTATCTGAAATGCTTTATTCAATTCAACAAAAAAAGAAGCATAGATGCTCGGGTGAATTATCACTTCATGTTCTTGATATAATTCAGTCAACTATGAGAGCTTCAATTTCAGGTATCCCTCAAAAAATCTTAACAAAATGTGAAAAACCAAAAAAATTTACAGAGGAAGAAGTGAAGCGTTTACTTATATAAATGAAAAAACATATCGCTATTTTGGATCCTTTTCCAAGAACACTTAAGTTAATTTTTTCTAAAGATAAATTTAAAGTATTAAAATCAAGATACAACCTTGTTTACGCACCAAAAAAACGCAAAAAAAATTTTTATAACAAAAATATTCACAAAGCCACATTCATTATAGGACAACCTGATTTACCGAAAGAACTACTAATTAAAGCAAAAAAGTTGAAAGCAGTCATTAATGTTGAAAGTAATTTTATGAATAATATGGATTACCAATATTGTTTTAAAAAAGGTATTCATGTAATTGCAACTTCTCCAGTTTTTTCTAAACCAGTAGCAGAAATAGCACTAGGGATGACTTTATCTTTGCTGAGAAACATCCATATTGCTCATTCAGATTTTATCAAAGGAAAAGAAAAATATGGATTAGAGAGTAATCTTAATTCCTCTTTGTTGTCAGGAAAAAAAATTGGTTTATTAGGTTTTGGAGATCTTGCTAAATCACTCTACCCACTATTGTTACCATTTACCAAAGATATTAATGTTTATGATCCATGGGTTTCAAAAATTAACATTCAACAGTTAGGTTTTAATAGTATCGGCTTAAATAAAATGTTTGAAAAATGTGAAGTTATATATGTACTGGCGACTGTCACTAATAAAAATAAACACTTTATTGATAAAAAATTGTTAAATAAAATGAAAACAAACTCATGTTTTATTTTAATGAGTCGAGCAGCAGTTGTAAATTTTAAAGATTTAATAAAATTAGTAAAAAAAAGAAATATACTTGTTGCAACTGATGTTTTTCCAGAAGAACCTGTTTCAAAGAAAAGTTCGTTAAGAAAAGTGAAGAATATATTGTTTTCTGCTCACAGAGCAGGTGCATTAAAGTCAGCTTTTTTTGAAATGGGAAACATTGTTTTAAAAGATATGAGTTTAATGACAAAAAACTTAAAACCAAAATTCTGTAAAATAGCAAACAAAAAAACTGTCAATCTTCTCGCATCAAAACCTGTTGCAATTAATTGATTATTTTATAATTTTGTAATTTATATTTATGTCAACTTTAAATAATCCACTATTAGAAGCAAAAGGAATTACAAAATATTTTGGAACAATTACTGCATTAGAAAATGTGGATCTAAAAGTGCACGCAGGAGAATGTTTGGGAGTTGTTGGTGACAATGGAGCAGGCAAATCAACCCTGATGAAAGTTTTATCTGGGTTATATAAACCTAGTTCAGGTTCACTTTATTTTCAAGGGAAAGAAAAAGTTCTAGAAAGTCCAAAAGATTCACAAAATCTAGGATTAGAAATGGTTTATCAAGACCTTGCATTAGCTGGAAATCTACCAATAGGCGAAAACATTTTTTTAGGAAGAGAACCAACTAAAAATGTCGGTTTCTTGAAATTTTTAGACTTTAATAAAATAAAAGAATTAACAAATGCTCATTTAGGAAAACTTAAAATAAATGTTAAGAGCGCTGATCAAAAAGTCGAAGAACTCTCTGGAGGTCAAAGACAAGCAGTTGCAATTGCAAGATCAACAGCATTTAATGCAAAAGTTGTTATTATGGATGAACCTACAGCAGCCCTAGCAATTAAAGAAGTTGGAAAAGTATTAGATCTTATTAATAGTTTAAAAAAAACAGGTGTTGGCGTTATAGTTATAAGTCATAGAATGGATGATATTTTTTCAGTTTGTGATCGAGTGATGGCTCTATTTCAAGGAACAAATTTTGCAGAGTCTGAACTTTCAAATACTTCAAGGGACGAAGTAATTGGATGGATTATGGGTAAAAAATAAATGGAAGAAAAAGATAATAAAAAAGACAGTCTATATTTAAAGTTAATGCCTTATATTGAAAAGTACGGCATACTTTTGTTGCTCGTACTTATGATATTGGTAATGCACATCCTGCAGCCAGATGTCTTCTTATCATGGAGAAATGTAACCAACGTATTCAAACAAATCTCTTGGCAATCTATGTTAGCCTTAGGGGTCTTTATGGTCATAGTAACCGCTGGGATAGATCTTTCTGTTGGTTCGATAATGATGTTATCATTGATGGTTTTAGCGATTGTAGCTAAAGCAGGTGCGCCATGGTTTATAGTTGTCATAACTCCTTTAATAGCAGGATTTTTATGTGGTTTGTTTAATGGAGCAGGAATTACCTTACTGAGGATGCCCCATCCATTTATAATGACCTTGGGGACACTTTATATATTTAGAGGAACAGGGAATTTAATATCTGGTGGAACTCCGATTAGTGGTTTTACAGATGAAGTTAGATATTTAGGACATGGTAGAATTGATCTTACTTGGTTAGGATTAGAAAAGTCACAATATCTGCCTGTTAGTTTAGTTTTAATTGCAGTGGTGTATGTTATTTTTTGGTTCTTTCTTAATCACAGTAGAACAGGGAAGTGGATTTACGCAATAGGTGGAAACCCAAGTGCTGCTAGAGCATCTGGTATAAATGTAAATAAAATTTTAATTATAGTTTATTCTCTTTGTGGCTTCCTATCAGGAATTGGAGCATTAATTTTAGCAGGAAGGACTGACTCCGGATATCCAAATGCAGGTTTACAATCCGAATTAGATGCTATTGCAGCATGCATTATTGGAGGAGCAAGTTTTTTTGGTGGAAGGGGAACGGTATTAGGAGTTTTTGCTGGTGTTATGATTATGGGTATTTTAAGAAATGGACTTAATTTGATGGATGTTAGCTCATTTTGGCAGCAAGTTTTAATCGGCTCAATCATTGTAATAGCTGTATATATAGATGTTCTTAGAAGAGACCTTGGAACTAGAAAATAATTACAATTTGATTTACACGTAAAAGTTGTTTTGACTTTATAAACAGTTGAATTTTTTCCGAAATTTTTATTTAATTTAGATTATTCAAATAACAATAGGGGAATAAATAAATGAAAAAATTAACAAAAAAAATTGTTGTTCTTTTTACAACAATATTTTTATCAATTAGTTTAGGTTCAGTTTCTTTTGCTGATGGACATGGTAAAAAAATCTTGTTTAGCATTAAAGGTCCTGGATCTGGAAATCCTTTTTGGGCATCTGTAACAAAAGGTGCTGAGGAAGAAGCCAAGAAATTAGGAGTTAAATTAATTTTAATTGCACCTCCTCAAGAAGGTGATGTTCAGGCACAAATAAATCAAGTTGAAGACCAACTTGCAAAGGGTGTAGATGCTTTAGCACTAGCACCAGGAGATCCAAATGCTTTTGCACCAATTGTTGATGATGCTATTAAAAGTGGAGTTCCAGTTGTGTTTGTTGACACTAAAGGAATTAACGAAGGTGTAACATTTATTGGAACTAACAATATGAATGGTGCAGAGTTAGCTGCAAAGTTTATTTGTGATAAAACACCAAAAGGTTCTGACGTTGCAATTTTAACTGGTATCGAGTCGCAGTCTACTGCGTTACTTAGAAGAGATGGTGCAATCAAAGGATTTAAAAACTGTGGTTTGAACATTGTTGCAACACAAACTGCAGAATGGGATACAGCAAAAGGTAGATCTGTAACAGAATCTATAATTTTGAAAAATCCTAACATTAAAGCAATATTTGCTTCTAATGACAACATGGGACTAGGTGCTATGCAAGCTCTCAAAGATGCAGATATGAATGATGTAGTGGTTGTTGGATTTGACGCTACTCCAGATGCAGCAACAAGTATCCTTAAAGGTGAAATGACAGCAACAATTGCTCAGTTCTCTTACAATATGGGTGCTTATGGTGTTAAATATGCACTTGAGTTAGCTAATGGTGGAAGTATTGATATTAACATTGATACTGGTACACAATTAGTAACAACAGAAAATGCTAACGATTTTAAATAATCTTTAGAAATAATCAAAATTAAAGGGTGGAATTTTTATTCCACCCTTTTTTTTTATGTAATATAATAATTTAATGTTAATTAATATTAACCCAGTTTTAAGTCCTGAATTACTATTTCATTTAAGATCCATGGGGCATGGAGAAAAATTAATTTTAGCAGATGCAAATTTTCCAGCAAATACTTCTAATGATCAGGTAATAAGATTAGATGGTGTAGATATTAAAGATGCAGCATCTGCAATTCTTTCTGTTTTTCCTCTTGATAGTTTTATTGCTTCTCAAGGTGGATCCCCAGCTTTAAGAATGGAAGTAGATGATAAACCAGATGAGTTAACAGAAACTCACAAAGAATTTATTGAAGCGGTAAAAAAAGTTTCTGGTGGAAATTGGAAAGTTGGTTCTATTTCTAGACAAGATTTTTATAAAGAGGCAAAAAAAGCATATTGTATAGTTACAACTACTGATGCAAGACCATTTGGATGTTTTATTTTAACTAAAGGTGTAATTTTACCAGACGGTAAGGTTTGGTCGTAAAAAATTAAATAATGCATTCTATTTGTATATTTGGAGTTTTTGTAGCAGATCTTTGTTTTTATTCTGAAAAGATACCAATTAAAGGAGAGACAGTTCTAGGAAGAGATCATGTAGTTGGCCCAGGCGGCAAAGGCTCTAATCAAGCAATTGCTGCAGCAAGACTTAACGCAAAAGTAAATTTTATAACTAAAATGGGTGAAGATGGCCACGCAGATATGGCATTTAAAATATATAAAGATGCAGGCGTAAATACTAAATCCATAACAAAAGATAAACATTTATCTACTGGTGTTGCTGGTATAATGATTGATAATGATGGTAGTAATTCAATTAATATTGTTCCAGGTGCAGCCGCTGAGCTAAACAATAAAGATATTGATAACAATCTAGAGATTATGAAAAAATCTAAAATTTTCCTCACTCAAATGGAAACTCCAGATGAAGTTACGATTTACTCTTTAAAAAAAGCTAAGGAAAATAAATGCTTAACTATATTAAATCCTGCACCAGCAAGAAAAATTAATGAGGAAAATTTTGCCCTATTAGATTTTTTTACACCAAATGAAACCGAGGCTGAATTCTATTTAAACAATAAAATTTCCACAGAAGAAGATTTAAAGTCTGCAGGAAGAGAATTTTTAAAAAAAGGTGTAAAAAATATTATTATTACTTTGGGAGAAAGAGGTGTCTATTTTGCTAATGAAAATGAGGAATATTTTATTGATGCTTTAAAGCTAAAAGATCAGGTAGTTGACACCACTGGTGCTGGAGACGCATTCAATGGTGCCTTTGCAGTTGCTTTAGCAAATGATTTAAAATTCAAAGATGCATTAATTTTCGCAAATAAAGTTGCAGGTATATCCACAACTCGAGCAGGAGCAGCAAGTTCAATGCCAACACTTAAAGAAGTAAATAACTATTAATTATTCTATAATATTAAAATCAGATTTAAATTTATCAGTTATCGTTAGACCTAGTCCTGGTTTATCATCGTCAAGATTTATAAAACCATCTTTTGGTACAGGGTCACCTTCAAAAATATAATAAAACAGCTCGTTCCCTATTTCAACATCATGAACAGGAAAAAATTCTGATATCGGACAATTAAAATTTGACATTGTTAAATGGTAGTTATGCATTTGTCCCGCATGAGGAATAACTGGAACTTGATGAGCCTCTGCAATAGCGTTAATTTTTTGAGCTGCTGTAAAGCCACCAACTCTGTTATTGTCATATTGAATATAACTAACAGCTTTGAGGTCTAATAGTTGTTTAAATCCAAATATATTAAACTCATGTTCACCTCCAGAAATTGGGATCATATTTATGTTATTTAATTCAGCATAGCCATTAATATCATCTGCAATAACTGGTTCTTCTAACCATCTCGGATTGAATTTCATTAATTTTGGAATCATTCTTTTTGCATAATCTAAGTTCCAACCCATATAACATTCCATCATCAAATCTTTATCTTCACCAATTACTTCTCTAACTGCTTCTGCAAGTGCAATATTTTTTTTCATACCTTCAGACCCATCTTTTGGGCCCCAACCAAATCTCATCTTAAACATACTAAAACCTTGTTTTACGTAACTTTCAGCTTCACTTTGTAAATCCTTGATAGGTTGGCTATAAAGTTTTGAAGCATAAACAGGGATTTTTTCTTTAGTTCTTCCACCAAGAAGTTTGAATATAGGTTTTTTTGTAATTTTACCCATTACATCCCAGATTGCGATATCAATAGCTGAAATAGCTACCATACCTATTCCCCTTCGACCCCAAGCATGAGTTCTTCTATACATTTTTTCCCATATGTATGCGTAGTCGAATGGATCTTCTCCAATTACTAAAGGTTTCAAGTAAGTATCAATAATCTTTTTTGCAACTTGAGGTGCTAAAGCTGCATTTCCAATTCCAATTACACCATCATCAGTTTCAATTTCGCAAATTAACCACTCATGAAATCTAAATGAACCCATAGCATCAGATTTTTCGAATAGAAGATCAGAAGCGTTGGTACAGAAATTATTCTGTGGAGGAACTGTTTTACCATTCCATTGATAAACTTTTGTTCTAATTTCTTTAATTTTTGTCATTATCTATTTTTATTCTCAGCCATTGTTAATGCAATTTTGAATGAATTCAAAGTAGGTTCTAAATTTGCTTTATTTTTTCCAGCAATATCAAACGCTGTACCGTGAGCAGGAGTAGTAATTGGTAAAGGTAATCCTCCTTGTACAGTAACTCCTTTATCAAAACCAAATGCTTTTAAGCCTGACTGAAGTGCATCATGATACATCCCAACTATACAATCATGATTTTTATTTTTATATGCAGTTATAAAAGAAGTATCGCATGGTAATGGTCCATCAGCATCAATACCTATTTTTTTAGCTTCTTCTATTGCAGGAATAATTTCCTCTTTTTCTTCCGTTCCAAACTCAGCATGTGGATTAAGAGCTTGAACAGCAACCCTAGGGGTCTTTATTCCATTTAATTTCATAGCTTCATTAATAAGTTTGATAGGTTTTAAAATATTTTCTTTTTTTACATGATTTGGAACTTCTTTAATTGGAATATGTGAAGTCACCCTTGCTGTCCAGAAATTATCAATAACATTAAATTCACAAAAGAAATTTTTTACTTCTAATTTCTCAGCCATAAGATGCAATTCATCTGAATATTTATTCCCACCAAGTTTTAAACTAGTTTTATTAAATGGTCCAAAATTTATTGCCTGTATTTTATTTTCTTTAGCTAATTTCAAAGCTAAATTTAAAGCTGATAATACACTTTCGCCCGACTCTTTTGAACATTCCGATAGTTTATAATCATGGTTTTTACCTTTAGAAATATCTAAAAAAAATTTGTCACCACCTTGAAAATTAATTTCATTAAAATCTTCAACAAATTTTAAATTAATTTTTTTACCTGAAATTTTTAATCCATTTTCTAATATATTTTTTTCCCCAATAATAATTATGTTAGCTTTATTAGTAATTTCCTCAGATAATAATCTAGTGACCAATTCGGGTCCAATACCTGACGGGTCACCAAGAAGAAGAGCAATATTAATTTTATTTTGGTTCATTTTTTTCTTTACGCTGTGTATCAGATTATGATTAAATTATTAATTATAAATTAACTATAGAGGGAAATAATGAAAAAAAGTTTTAAATTATTTTTAGCTGCCGCTTTTTTGGTAACTGAATTTTTCGTTGTAGCACTTCCACTAATGATTACATCTGCTAAAGCAGATGGTCACCCAATTCAAGCAGTAACTCATGCTGGTTTTGGTGGTGGAACGGATGTAACTACTAGAATGATGTTATTAAGAACTAGAAGGTATCTAAAACAAGATATGCAATTAGTTAACAAAAAAGGAGGTGGTGGAGCTGCATCTATGGATTATATGATGACTTTACCAGCAGATGGAAATCATACTTTAACTTGGACTACTGGACATGCTGTATCTATGGCGTTAGGAAAAACCAAAGTTAAATTAAGCGATATGCAACCGTTAGCAAGAGGAACTGATGATCCACAATTATTTGTTGTTAATTGTAAAAATGACATCAAAGATGCTAACAAGTTTATTAGTGCTCAAAAATCTAAATCATTAAAGTATGGAACAACTCACGTAGGTGGTATTGACGATGTAAGTGCTATTGCTTTTACTAAAAAAGGTAAACTTACAGATCCAACAATCGTAGCTTATAAAGGTGTAGGACCTATTAAAACTAACCTTATCAAAGGAGATATTGATGTAGGTGTTTTAAACTTAGGCGAAGCGGTTACTGAAATAGAAGATGGTACTTTATGTGTGTCAGTTGTCTTAGCAAGTAACAGAATGGAAAAATTAAGCAATGTTCCTACTGCTACTGAATTAGGAATTCCAGTTGTTTTATCTACAGTTAGAGGCTTTGTAACAAAAAAAGGTGTACCTGCTGATAGAAAAAAACAATTAGAGGATGCAATGATAAAAGCTATGGAACATAAATATTTCCAAAGTTTTTTAACTGACATTGGTCTTGATTCAACTAGTGTAGTTGGAGCTGATGAGTGGGGCAAGCAAATGGAAACTATGCTTGCAGAAATGACTGCTCAACTTAAAGCTTTAGGTTACATTAAGTAATTTAAATTAAGTACATTTCTCAATATGAATAATGTACGTTATAAAAAAAGGGCAAACAAAAGTTTGCCCTTTTTTTTTAGGACAGAATTTAAAGTTTTTTTTATAATTATTTTAGTTTCAACAATTTTACTAATATCAACTTTTTCATTTGATACTGTTCCACCAATTTTAAACAGAGGTATTCAACCAGCAACATTCCCAAAGGGATTACTTGTTTTAATTATAGCTTTAACTTCAATTATTTATTATTTATCTTTCAAAAAACCTTGGAAAAAAGAAAAAAATTTACCAAAGCCTTTTTTTTTCACAATTTTAAGTTTCTTTATTTTTATAATCATCTCAAAAACTTTAGATTTTTTTTTAGCAATTTCAGTATTGTCAGTTTTTGTATCTTATCACTGGGGTGAAAGAAGAACTTTTTATTTATTACTAGTAAGTATAATTTTTCCACTAATTGTTTTTATTTTTTTTGAAATGATTTTAGGACTAAGATTTCCTCCCGGAATAATCACTAATCTTTATTACTATTAACATGGATAATTTAATTTTAATGATGGCCCCTTTGTTTAGTTCAAAGCTATTATTAGTTTTGTTATTTGGAACTTTGTTTGGATTAGTTTTAGGAGTTCTGCCCGGTTTAGGACCCACAACAGGTGGTGCATTAATATTACCTTTTACAATGACTTTGGATCCTCTGTCTGCAATTGTTTTATTAACCTCAATTTACTGTGCTGGAACATATGGAGGGGCGATTACTGCTGTATTAATTAATACACCAGGAACACCCGCAGCTGCAGCAACTTGCTTAGATGGATATCCATTAGCTCAAAAAGGTGAGGCAGGTAGAGCTTTAGGCATGGCAACAGTTTCAAGTACAGTTGGTGGGATATTTAGTGTAGTCGTATTAGTATTTTTTGCACCAATATTGGCAAATCTTGCATATGAATTTGGTCAACCTGAATATTTTGCTTTAGCAATTTTTGGTTTAACAATGTTAGCTTCAATAGGGGATGGTAGTCCAATAAAGAATTTAATAGCAGGAGCTTTTGGAATTTTAATTTCTACAGTTGGTAAAGACTTTATGACTTCAATAGATAGATTTACTTATGGTATTAATGAACTTTCAGTAGGTATAGGATTTATACCAGTTGTTGTTGGGTTATTTGCGATAAGTGAAATGCTAACTCAATCTACATTACTTAAACAAGTATTTAAGAGGGTAGCTTTAAAAGCTATAAAACTTCCAAGTAAAGAGGACTATAAAAAAACTTGGAAAACAATTCTTAGATCTAGTGGAATAGGATCATTTATAGGAGTATTGCCAGCTGAGGGAGGAACAGTAGCATCTTTGATTGGTTATTCAGAGGCAAAAAGATTTTCAAAAAATCCTGAAGAATTTGGAAAAGGTTCTGTTGAAGGAATTGCAGGGGCAGAGGCAGCAAACAATGCTGCTACAGGTGGAGCTATGGTACCGACTTTAGCGCTTGGAATTCCTGGAAGTGCAACTACAGCAGTTATTTTAACAGGATTAATAATACATGGAGTTAGACCTGGACCAGATCTATTTAAAGAACAACCAGAATTTCTTTATGGAATTTTTGGTGCAATGTTAGTGGCAAATATATTGTTTTTCATTTTTGGTTTCTTTGGTGCAAAAATTTTTGCAAGAATTACTCTTGTACCTAATAAAATTTTATGGCCAATGATATTTGCAGTTTCAGTTTGTGGAACTTACTCACTAAGCCAATCAATAATTGATGTATGGATAATGTTATTTTTTGGTGTGTTAGGTTTTTTTATGAGAAGGTATGGTTTTTCTGTAGTACCAGTAATTATAGGACTGATTTTAGGAGAACTTGTAGAGGGGACTTTGAGGCAATCAATTGTAATATTTGATGGAAACTGGCTTATGTTTTTAACAAGACCGATTGCTTTAACATTCTTTATTTTATCTTTAATTGCACTTGCTTTTCCATTAATAAGATCAAAAAAAAATAAAAAACCTTATGATTAAGTTTGATATAGAAAATAGAGTAGCTGTTGTAACGGGTGGGGCCCAAGGATTTGGCTTAGCAATAACAGAAAGATTTATAGAGTCAGGAGCTAAAGTTGTCATTTGGGATATTGATGAAAATGAAGCTAAAAAAGCTATGGAAAAAGTAAAATCTAAAAATTTATCTTATCAAATAGTAGATGTGAGTGATTTCAATAAGATTAATGAAAAATTAAATGAAATCGAAAGCATGCATGGAAAAATAGATATTTTTATAAATAATGCTGGTGTAGCAGGTATGAATACTACAGTTGCACAATATCCAATAGAAGAGTGGAATAAAGTAATTAATTTAAATCTAAATGCAGTTTTTTATTGTTGTAAAGCTGTTGTTCCTTTTATGGAAAAAAATAATTATGGGAGAATAGTAAACATAGCATCCATAGCTGGAAAAGAAGGTAATCCTAATGCAAGTGCATATAGCACTTCAAAAGCTGGAGTAATTGGGCTAACTAAATCATTAGGAAAAGAGCTTGCTCAAAAAAATATAGCAGTAAACTGCGTTACTCCTGCTGCCGCAAAAACAAGAATTTTTGATCAAATGACTGAAGAACATATAAATTATATGCTTTCAAAAATTCCAAGAAATAAGTTTGCAAAAGTTGAGGAATTAGCGTCCTTAGTTACATGGTTATCTAGCGAAGAAAATTCATTTTCAACAGCTGCTGTTTTTGATTTAAGCGGTGGTAGAGCTACATATTAATTATGCAAATAGGTATAGATGTTGGTGCTACAAAAATAGAAACTGTGGTCTTGGAACAAAATGGTCAAGAGAAACACAGATCCCGGACCGCATGTCCCAAAGATTATTTATCAATAATTAATGCTATTAAAGATATCAGTCAAAAATTAGAAAAAGAATTTAAAATAGAATTACCTATAGGAGTATGTCACCCAGGAATTCATTCTCCTCAAACAGGTTTAGTAAAAAATGCACCAAATTGTTATTGGCTTGAAAAAAAACCTTTTCAAAATGATCTACGTAAAGCACTCGGTAAAGAGGTTTTTTGTGAAAATGATGCAAATTGTTTTGCATTATCTGAAGCAATTGATGGTTCAGGAAAAAATTACAAAATAGTTTATGGTATTATTTTAGGTTCAGGAGCTGGAGGTGGACTTGTAATTAACAAACAAATTATAAGTGGTCCAAATGGAGTAGCGGGTGAGTGGGGACATAATCAAATTCCATACTTTGCAGCAAAAAAAGAAAATTTTGACTCAAACAATGCAAGAGAGGCTGAAATTGAAAGTTTTATTTCTGGTCTGGGTTTAGCTAAAAGATTTAACAAACTACATGGAAAAAATTTAAAAACAAATGAGATTTTTGAATTAAATCGTAAACATGATTTAGACGCAGAAAAATTTATAGATAATTTTAAAGTAAATCTAGCCATGTCTCTTTCAAGTATTATAAATATTTTAGATCCTGATGCTTTTATATTTGGCGGTGGAGTTTCAAATGAAATTGATTTTTTAAGTGAAGTTGAGTCTATGGTTAAGAAATTTGTTATAGGAAAAGAATATCAAGGGGTTTTTTTAAAACCAAAGTTTGGTGATGCAAGTGGTGTTAGAGGTGCAGCTCGTCTTGGTAGAATTTTAGAAAATTGATTTTTCAATCTCAAATTGAATTATAAAATAAGCATTACACTTTTTATTTAAATAGTTGATAAAAAAACTAAAAAAAAAATATCAACTTTAGATTGTAAAAGATCTTTTTAATTTACTTTATGCCCACAATCTACCTATAGTCTCATTTTATATAAAAAAACTACAAATAACTAAAAGGGAAGATAAGATATGAGAAAATTATTAATCGCTTTGATTGCATTTGCATTTACATCTACTTCATCTTATGCGGGACCAAAAATTGAGGTTTTGCACTGGTGGACATCAGGTGGTGAGGCAGCTGCTTTAAAAGTTTTAAAAGATGATTTTGCCGCTAATGGTGGTGAGTGGTTAGACATGCCTGTAACAGGTGGTGGTGGTGACGCTGCTAACGTTGCTTTAAAGGCAAGAATTGTTGCCGGTGATCCTCCATCTGCTTCACAAATTAAAGGTCCTACAATTCAAGAGTATGACCAAGAAGGTGTCGTAGCTCCATATAACATAGACTCTATTGCTCAATCTGAAGATTGGGATAATTTATTAGATCCTATGATTGCAGCTATTCACAAATGTGAAAATAATAGCGGACCTTATTGTGCTGCTCCAGTAAATATTCACAGAATTGACTGGATGTGGGCTAATAAAGCTGTATTTGATGCAAATGGTATTTCTGTTCCAACTACATGGGATGAACTAAATGCTGCTGCAGAAAAATTGAAAGGTGCTGGTATTATTCCTTTTGCTCATGGTGGACAAGCTTGGCAAGATGCCACAGTTTTTGAAGCAGTTGCTATGGGTTTAGGTGGTAACAACTATTACAAAAATTGTTATGTAGATCTAAAAGAAAGCTGTTTAAGAAGCGAAACTACGGTTAAAGTTTTTGATCAAATGAGAAAACTACAAAGTTATACTGACGAAGGTAGTCCAGGAAGAGACTGGAACGTAGCTACCGGTATGGTAATTGAAGGTAAAGCTGGTTTTCAAATTATGGGTGACTGGGCTAAAGGAGAGTTTACAGCTGCTGGTAAAGTTCCAGGTGTAGACTATTATTGTGCTGCAACCCCATCAAACAACGGTTATTTATATAACGTAGATAGCTTTATTTTTTATAAATCTAGCGATCCAGATAAACAAGCTGGCCAAAAATTATTGGCTAAACTGATGATGGGTAAAAACTTTCAAAAAGTTTTCAACTTATACAAAGGTTCAATACCAGCTCGTCTAGACGTATCAATGGATGAGTTTGATAAGTGTGCAAAAACATCTAATGCAGATATTAAAACTGCAGGTGCAAAAGGTGGACTTGTTCCAAGTTTTGCTCATGGTATGGCTCAAGGAAATACGATGAAAGCTGCACTGCAAGATATAATTACAGAACACTTTAATTCTGATATGTCTTCAGTAGATGCTGCAAACGCATTAGCTGACTCAGTTTTAGCTAATATGTAGTTCACAAAAATTAAAAGGCCACTTTTATCAAAGTGGCCTTTTTTTCAATCAAAAAAAATATTTACAATGTTCAAGTGGTTAGAGAAAAATTTGCCAAAAATTGTAATGGCTCCAGCAGTTGGGTTAATAGGTTGGTTTGTTTACGGTTTTGTACTTTGGACTTTATATATATCTTTTACAAATTCAAAAATATTACCTAAATATGAATTATGGGGATTTGGACAATATGAAAAGTTATGGGTATCAAGAAAGTGGCTCATATCAGTTGATAATTTACTGGTATTCACTGCATTATTTTTAATATTTTGTATCGTTATAGGAATAATTTTAGCTATTTTTCTAGATCAAAAAATTAGAGCTGAGGGAGTTTTAAGAACAATATATTTATACCCGATGGCACTCTCTTTTATTGTTACTGGAACAGCTTGGAAATGGATTTTAAATCCAACCCTAGGAATTCAAAAAATGTTTATAGATTGGGGTTTTGAGAATTTTACATTCGATTGGCTGGTTAATCGAGAAATGGCCATTTACACCATTGTTATAGCCGGTGTTTGGCAATCTGCTGGTTTTGTAATGGCTTTATTTTTAGCAGGATTGAGATCTGTTGAGGATGAGATCGTTAAAGCGGCTAAGATCGATGGTGCTGGTTTATTCATTGTTTATTGGAAAATTTTATTGCCAATGATGAGGCCAGTATTTTTCACCAGTTTTGTAATTTTGGTTCATATCTCGATTAAAAGTTATGATTTAATTGTAGCTCTTACACAAGGAGGACCAGGTATTTCTACTACCATGCCAGCTTTATTTATGACACAAGCAGCATTTCATAAAAGTCAAGTAGGTTTGTCTGCAGCGAGCGCAATGATGATGTTTATGGCTGTAGCTGCAGTAATAATTCCATATTTATATTCTGAACTGAGGAGAGAAAATGCAAGATAATTTACAATCTTCTTCTTATAAAGAACTAGAGCAAAAGTCTAAATATACAAATATGTTTTTACGATGGTTTTTATATTTTGTTTTAATTCTTTTTGCTTCTTATTTTATTTTTCCTCTTTATGTAATGGTTGTAACTTCACTAAAAACAATGGAAGAAATTCGACAAGGTACACTTTTAACTTGGCCAAGCTCGTTAAATTTTGACTCATGGTTAGTAGCTTGGGGTGGAAGAGGTTACGGAGCAGGAGACACTTTTTTAAGACCTTATTTTTGGAATTCAATTAAGATGGTTGTGCCAGCAGTTTTTTTTTCAACATTTATAGGAGCAATGACTGGTTATGTTTTAACAAAATGGAGATTTAAAGGAGATCAGTGGGTTTTTCTCTTTTTATTATTTGGATGTTTTATCCCTTTCCAAGCAATATTACTCCCTATGGCTAGAACACTTGGAACTTTAGGAATATCAAATTCAGTTGTAGGTCTTGTATTGGTTCATACAGTTTATGGAATTCCGTTTACTACTTTATTTTTTAGAAATTATTATATTTCAGTACCAACTGAATTAGTGAAAGCAGCTCGAATAGATGGGGCAGGTTTTTTTAAAATATTTTTTAAAATTTTACTTCCTATTTCGGCGCCAATTATAGTTGTAACTGTTATCTGGCAGTTTACTCAAATTTGGAATGACTTTCTGTTTGGATCAACTTTTTCATTTGGTGAGGCTGCCCCAATTCAAGTTGCTTTAAATAACATGGTTTTATCAAGCACAAGTGTTAAAGAGTATAACGTCGATATGGCCTCAGCTATAATAGCAGGTATTCCTACACTTATTGTATACGTTTTAGCAGGAAAATATTTTATTAGAGGATTAACTTCAGGAGCTGTGAAAGGATAAAAATGAAAACTTTAAAAATTGAAGAACTATCAAAAAACTTTGGAACGACTGAGGTATTAAGAAAAATTAATTTAGAAATTGATGAAGGAAATTTTTTAGTTCTATTAGGGCCGTCTGGATGTGGTAAGTCAACACTTTTAAATATTATTGCAGGTCTTGAAACAATCAATGAGGGGAATGTTTTTATAGACGATTATAATGTCAGTAAAGTAGAGCCAAAAGACAGAAATATTGCAATGGTTTTTCAATCCTATGCACTTTATCCTTCAATGAATGTTAAAGAAAATATGATTTTTGGCCTTAAACAAGCCAAAACTTCAAAAGAGAAGATTGCCGAACAATTAGAAAAAGTTTCAACGTTTTTACAAGTGGATAAATTATTAGAGAGAAAACCTTCTCAATTATCTGGAGGTCAAAGGCAGAGAGTTGCTATTGGTAGAGCCTTAGTAAGAGAGCCAAGAATTTTTTTATTTGACGAACCACTATCCAATTTAGATGCAAAATTAAGAGTTGAGATGAGAAGAGAAATCAAAAAACTTCATCAACAACTAAAAACTACAGTAGTTTATGTTACTCATGACCAGACTGAAGCTATGAGTTTGGGGACTAAAATTGCCATAATGAACCATGGAGTTATTCAGCAAAATGATACTCCAGAAAATATTTATAACAAACCTAGTAATACTTTTGTTGCAGATTTTGTCGGTTCTCCTTCGATGAATTTAATTAAAGGTAAATTAATCCAAAATTCAAATAATATTTCTTTCATTGCTGAAGGCTCTAATTTAGAGGTTCCGATCAATAATTATGATTTTAATGAGAAGTCAGATTTAAATAATAAAGAAATATATTTTGGTATTAGGCCAGAGCATATTTATTTCAAAAAATTAAATGAGGATGACTTTGATATTAATCTACGAGCTGATTTAAGTGAGTACATTGGGCATGAACAAATAGTCACATTAGACTATTCAAACCAAGAAATTTTGGCAAAGTTTCCATCTACTATTAAAATTGAGCTTGAAAAAGAAGTAAAATTATATTTTGATCTAAAACATACGTCATTATTTGATTTAAAAACAAAGGAAAGACTTTAATTATGAAAGTAACATATTCAGATTTAAAAAATAAAAGAGTTTTTATTTCAGGAGGTGGTTCTGGAATTGGAGCTACTATTGTCGAATATTTTTGCGAGCAAAAAAGCGAAGTTTACTTCATAGACATTGACCTTAAGTCATCCAATAAATTAATTAAAAATATACAAAAAAAGGGTTTCAGAGTTCCCAAATTCATTGAATGTAATATTTTAGATGTAAAAAAATTACAAAATATTGTTAAAGAAATCATTTTAGAAAAAGGGCCAATTCATTGCCTAGTTAATAGTGCTGCAAATGATGACAGGCATACTACTGAACAGGTTGATGAAAAGTATTGGGAAAATAGAATGGGAATAAACTTAAAGCATTATTTTTTTGCTGCACAGGCGGTTGTAAAAGGTATGAAAAAAATAAAATCAGGTTCAATTGTAAATCTAAGCTCAGTATCATGGATGTTAGGTGAAGGGGATAAAGTTGTTTATGAAACAGCAAAATCAGCTGTAGTTGGTTTAACGCGATCTTTTGCACAAGAATTTGGAAAATATAATATTAGAACTAATTCTGTCATACCAGGTTCAATTGCTACAGAAAGACAGATAAAGCATTGGCTTACCCCTAAATACAAAAAACTTATATTAGATAGCCAAGCTATTAAAAGACAACTTAAACCAGATGATGTAGCTAGATTAGTTTTATTTTTATCTTCTGATCAATCATCAGGTTGTACGAAACAAAGTTTTGTTGTAGATGGTGGTATTACTTAAGTTTAAGTAATCTCTAATAGTAATAAGTCAAAATTTAAAGATTGGATAAAATAGAGTTTGAACATTCTACTGTATTGCTTTCACCACCTAAATCTTTAGTTCTATTTTTTTGAACATTTAAAGATTCTTCAATAGCTGAGACAATTGAATTCGAAGCTTCCTTTTCACCCAGATAATCAAGCATCATTGCACCTGACCAAATTTGTCCAACAGGATTTGCAATACCTTTTCCTGCAATATCAGGTGCTGAGCCGTGAACTGGTTCAAATAACGATGGATGTTTATTTTCAGGATTTATATTTCCTGACGGAGCAATTCCTATAGTTCCAGTACATGCTGGCCCCAAATCAGATAATATATCTCCAAACAAATTTGATGCTACAACTACATCAAACCACTCTGGATTAAGAACAAACCTTGCTGCTAATATATCAATATGAAATTGATCTGTTTCAATTTCAGGATATTTATTTTTCATTTTGCTGAAACGCTCGTCCCAAAATGGCATTGTTATTGAAATACCATTAGATTTTGTTGCATTAGTAAGTTTTTTTCTTTTTCTTTTTTTTGCTAATTCAAAAGCAAATTCTTGAACTCTATCTATACCATGAGCAGACATTATAGTTTCTTGTATTGCTATCTCTCTATCTGTATTTTGATACATCCTACCACCAACTGATGAATACTCTCCTTCAGTGTTTTCTCTAACAATCATCATATCAATATCGCCAGGTTTTTTATTTACAAGTGGAGGATTTACTCCTGGAAAAAGTTTTACTGGTCTTAGATTTATATATTGATCAAATTCTCTTCTAAATTGGAGTAGCGATCCCCATAATGAAATATGATCAGGAACCTGGTCAGGCATACCAACTGCACCAAAAAAAATCGCATTATGTTTACTTAATTTTTCTTTCCAATCTTCAGGTAACATTTTTCCATGCTTTTCATAATAATCACATGATGCAAAATCATATTCAGTAAAATTAATTTTGAATTGATGTTTTAGGGCTGCCTCTTTCAAAATTTTAAGACCTTCAGGCACTACCTCTTTACCTATGCCATCTCCTGGTATGGCTGCAATATTATATTCCTTCATAAATAAAGGTTTATACGTTAAATATTTGTATAATAATATTGTTAAATTATCTTTATAATTTTAATGATCCATTGTTTTGACATATTTAATTTGTTAACTTTGAGTATGAAAAAGTTAGTTTTTATCTTTTTATTTAGTATGTTTTTTGTTTCAAATTCAAATGCAGCTTGTGATGACCCTTTAACTGAGGGTGTGGATTATTCAAATTGTAGATTTTCTGATGCACAAGATTTACAAGGAAGCTACTTCCCAAATTCTAATTTATCTTTTGCAAGTTTCATTCAGGTTAATTTGGATAAAAGCATAATGATGAACTCTAATTTGTCATTTGGAACATTTCCCGAGTCTACATTTGTAAGAGCTAACCTTTATGAAACAGTTTCTATAGGTGCTAATTTTGAAAAAACAAACTTTACAAGTGCAAATTTAATAAGAGTTGATTTTATGGGTGCTACTTTAATCGAAGCTAATTTCCAAAATTCAAATTTAATGGAAGCAAATTTCACATCTTCAAATATAACTAATGCAAATTTTGATGGCGCCAATTTAATCGGAGCAACCTGGACTAATGGTCAAAAATGTGGACCAGAGTCCATAGGAGCTTGCAACCAATAATTAATGAACAGCTCTGTTAAAACTGATGATGTAATTTTTAATTTTTTTAAGCAAATTTGTGATGAAAAAGACGACCAAAGGTGTGTTGAACTTGGGAAAAGCTGGATTAAAGCCATGGAGAGCAATTTATCTAATATGGAAATAAATCTAGATGGTGCTGATAAACTAAAACATAAAGATGATATTCAAAGTAATCGAGATCATTTAGATAGCTTGAAAAGTAAAACCTCATCTGAATGGAGAGATTATGCAACACAGTGCATGGTTGAAATACTAAGTCACAAAGATAAGTAACCAATTTTTTTTACCATTGATTTAAAGTTAAATTATAATAATATTCTAACTAGGGGTGTCTTTATGGACTGAGATTATACCCTAAGAACCTGTCCGGTAATTCAGAAAGGGAGAAAATGGATAATACATATTTTATAAGTCAATCATCATCACTAACACTAGTAATAACTATAAGTTTAATATTTGTAATGATTGGAATCTATCATTCAAAAAAATTCCAAGGTATTAATAATTATTTAACAGCAAATAGAAATATTGGCTTATTTTCACTTACAACAAGTTTGGTTGCTTCAGCATTAGGTGCTTGGATTTTGTTTGGTCCAGCATCTGCATCAACATGGGGTGGAATTGGAGCTGTAATTGGTTACGCTCTAGGAACTGGCTTTCCAATGATATTTTTAATTTACTTAGGAAAAAAAATAAGAACAGACTTTCCTAAAGGCTCATCTTTAATTGAGTACATGAGACAAAAATTTGGTAAAAGTCTATTTAAATTAATTCTACTAATGACGATTTTTTATATGTTCATTTTCTTATGTGCAGAAATTACTGCAGTTGCTGTGCTAATTAACTATTTATCTGGAACCGATTTATGGATAACAGCATTGATAGTGATTATTTCAACTTTGACTTACACTTTATATGGAGGTCTAAGAGCTTCAATATTTACAGATAATATTCAAATGTTTGTTATTGGAGTTTTATTATTAATAACCATTTCATACATAACATTATTTAGTGATAATAACTTTTCCTTTTCTTTTATAGAGAGCAAAAATCCTCAACTATTAAGTTCTTCATATATACCAAGCTATACTGCAGGTTTGACTTTTTTTATCGCTGTCGCTGCAACCAACCTGTTTCATCAAGGTAATTGGCAAAGAGTATACGCTGCTAAAAATTACGAAACACTTAAAAAAGGATTGATTATCTCTTTTTTAATTATTGTTCCAATAGTATTCTTAATGGGTTTTATAGGTATGGTATCTTTTTCTGTTGATCCGACTAATAGACCAGATCTTGGATTTTTTACATTATTGTTAAAAGAGCAAACTGAATTATTGTCATTATTAATAATTGTACTCGGTTTAGCTTTGACCATTTCAACAGTAGATACTCTAGTAAATGCGATATCAAGTCTGTTTATAGTTGATGGAAAAGCAACATTTAATTTTGATAAGAAAACTGATTATTTAAAACTTTCTAAATATTTCATTATAGGGCTGTCAATTATTGTATTTATTGTTGCATCTAAAGGATTTGACATATTATATTTATTTTTACTTGCAGATTTATTTTGCTGCGCTTTTGTTTTAACTGTTTTTTATAGTTTCTATAATAAGAGAATTAACGAAAAGATTGCTTATATTTCCATAATAGCTGGTTTAATTGCAGGATTTTTAATGTTTCCTTTTCCAGATTTTTCAAAAAGTTTATTAGTTGGAATTTTATTACCAAAAGAAGTATTTCATCCTTTTGTTACTCAATCTTTATTATTTTTATCTTTTTTAATTGCAACTTTTTTGCCAGCAATATTCTTAAAAATAAAAAAATTTTTATTTTAAATTGAGGATTTTATAGCTTCATAAATGAGGTCTTTAGTTGTTTCTCCAAGACTTCTATAAACCTCTTTATTATTTTTGAAAATTATAAGAGTTGTTTGATATTGTACATTAAATAAATCTGCTATTTTTTTATTTGATACATCAAAAGAAAAATATTCAATATTATTAAAATTAATATCATTCAATTCGCCGTCAATTTTTGCTTTCTTCAAAATTTTCATTTGCCCTGCACAAGAAGAGCAATATTTAATCCAAGAACTAACCACTACAATCTTACCTTTAGACTGAGCTTCATTAAACAGTTTTTGGTTAAAAGTTGTTTCTTTTTCAACGGCATTGGCATTTAACGCAAAAAAAAATAAAAAGAAGATTAAAACTTTTTTCATAATAACTAAGTTTATAATGAATTAAAATTTATTGTAATCTCACAAATTGTCTCTATATATCCACAAACTACATGTCAACTAATCTGATTACTATCAAAGATCTGTCTAAAGTTTACGACAATGGATTTCAAGCTTTAAAAAAAGTTAATCTCAATATAAAAAAAGGAGAAATTATTGCCCTTCTTGGACCAAATGGTGCTGGTAAAACTACTTTAATTAGTATTATTTGCGGAATTGTTACCCCTTCATCAGGAAAGGTTAGTGTTGATGATTTTGATATAATTGATGATTATAGAGAGACCCGTTCAAGAATAGGTTTAGTTCCTCAAGAATTAACACTCGAATTATTTGAAACTGTTTTTAACAATGTTTCATATTCACGAGGATTAAATGGAAAAAAACCTAATCCAAAACATATTGAAAAAATTTTAAAAGATTTGAGCATGTGGGATAAAAAAGATTTAAGGTTAAGACAATTATCAGGTGGTATGAAGCGAAGAGTTTTAATAGCTAAAGCATTATCCCATGAACCTTCAATATTATTTTTAGATGAACCAACTGCAGGGGTTGATGTTGAACTTAGAAGAGATATGTGGAAAGTAGTTGAAGATTTGAGAAAGACTGGAGTTACTATTATTCTAACAACACATTACATAGAAGAAGCAGAGGCAATAGCAGAGAGAGTTGCAGTAATTAATCAAGGAGAAATAATTGTAATTGACGAAACTAAAGAACTATTAAAAAAAATGGGTCATAAAAAGTTAACAATAAATCTTCAAAATGAGTTAAGCCACATTCCTACAAGTTTAAGTAAATATAATTTAAAAATAGGTAGTGACAAACAATCTATAAATTATACTTACAATGTTAATGCAGAAAGTACAGGTATTACCAACTTACTAAAAGATTTAAAAGAAGCTGGATTAAAACTTCAAGATTTAAAAACAGAACAAACAACATTAGAAAAAATTTTTGTTACATTAGTTAAGGAGAATAATGAAATTTAATTATTATGCATTCAGAGCTATGTATTTTCATGAGATGGATCGTTTTAAGAGAACATTAATGCAATCTCTTTTTTCACCAGTACTTTCAACTTCTTTATATTTTATAGTTTTTGGATCAGTTATAGGTGGATATGTAGAAAAAATAGATGGTATCAGCTATGGATCTTTTATTGTACCAGGCTTATTAATGCTAACATTGTTAACACAATCTATAAGTAACACTTCATTTGGGATATTTTTTCCAAAATTTAATGGCACAATGTATGAAATTCTTGCAGCTCCAATTTCTACATTTGAAATTGTGTTAGCATTTGTGGGGGCAGGTGCAACAAAAACCTTAATAGTAGGAGTAGTAATTTTTATTACTTCTACTTTTTTTGTAGAAGTCTCGGTTATGTATCCTTTTTTAATGATTTTTTTATTAGTGCTAGTTGCTTTTACATTTGCTTTATTTGGCTTTTTAATTGGCCTAATGAGTACTAATTTTGAGCAAATGTCGATTGTGCCGACACTTGTAATTACACCCATGGTTTTTTTAGGTGGAAGTCTTTATTCTTTAGATATGCTACCAGAGTTTTGGCAGACAATTACTTACTTTAATCCAGTAGTATATTTAATTAATGGTTTAAGGTTTGCGTTTTATGGAGTTTCTGATTTTAATATATGGATTAGTGTAAGCTTAATGGTTCTATTCTTAGTGATTTGTGTAACTGTAGTTTCTGTACTACTTAAAAAAGGTTACAAAATTAAAACTTAATTACTAGCTATTTTCTTTTTTGGATCAAAAAAAGGTTTTTCAACTATAATAGTTTCAAAATTACCTGTATTGGTATTCACTTCTAGGCGGGATCCAATTTTTGAATTTGCAATATTTATCATTGCAAGTGCAATATTTTTTTTTAATCTTGGGGAATATACAGCAGAGGTCACTTTTCCAATTTTTTTGTTGTCTTTTTTTAAAGACCAGAAGGTTGTATTAGGACCAGATAGCGGTTCACAATTAATTTCTAATCCAACTTGTTTTCTTTTTATTCCCTCAGCTTTAATTTTTTTAAGAGCTGCCTTTCCAATAAATTCAATATCATTATCTAAGGATACTAAACGATCAAGACCTAATTCGAATGGATTAGTATTAATGTCAGCATCTGCGTGATAGGAAAGCATTCCACCTTCAATTCTTCTTATCGAAGAGGTATGACCAGGCTGAAGACCGTATTCTTTTCCAGCATTCATTATTTTTTCATATAAGTCGTTTCCTTTGGAGCCATCTCTCAAAAATAATTCATAACCAAACTCACTAGACCAACCAGTTCTAGAAACAATTAATGGTATGCCATCTAAATTGTATTCCCTAAACCAATAATATTTGAGATCTTTAATGCTTTCTCCAAAAAGTTTTATCATGATGTCTTTTGATGTAGGTCCTTGAAGCTGTAATGGTGAAACATCAGGTTCTGTTATATTAACATTCATTCCTGAATTAACTGCAACACCTTGAGCCCATAACAAAACATCACTATCTGCGAGTGAAAGCCAAAAATGATTTTTACCTAATCTTAATAAAACTGGGTCATTCAATATTCCACCATTATTGTTGGTGATTAAAATATATTTACATTGACCAATTGCTACATTTGAAAGATTTCTTGGTGTAAGTAGTTGAATAAATTTGAAAGCATCTGGTCCTGTAATTTCAACCTGTCTTTCAACGGCAACATCACAAAGTATTGATTTTTTAATCAGGTTCCAAAAGTTTTGTTCAGGGCTACCAAAATCTCTTGGTATATACATGTGATTATAGACTGAAAAACCAGTTGCACCCCATTTCACAGTTGAATCAAAGTATGGAGATTTTCTAATTTGTGTACCAAAGCCAAAGTTTTTATTAGTCATTTTCGAAAAGGCTTAACAGATGGAGTAAATTTTGCAAAGAAATTCAAAAGGTTTATAGCCCTTAATTGGGCTATAAAAAATTGAGAGGGGATTATTAATTTTTTAAAATTGTTCTGACTCAGTTGAGCCAGCCATCGCAGTAGTTGAACTTTGTCCACTACTTATAGTATTAGAAACTGCATCAAAATAAGATGTTCCAACTTCACGTTGATGCTTTACGCTAGTATAACCATCTTTTTCTCTAGCAAATTCTTGTTGTTGGATTTTAGAATAAGCAGTCATACCTTCTTTTTTATATTTTTCTGCAAGTTCGAAAATAGCAATATTTTGAGTATGAAACCCAGCCAATGTTATAAACTGAAATTTGTATCCCATTTTAGCAATTTCTTTTTGGAAAGAAGCTATTTCATCATCATTTAAATGTTTTTTCCAATTAAATGAAGGAGAACAATTATAAGCTAGAAGTTTTCCAGGATATTTTTCATGAATAGCATCTGCAAATTTTTTAGCTTCCTCCAAATTTGGTGTGGCTGTTTCACACCATATCAAATCTGCATAAGGAGCATATGCAAGTCCTCTAGAAATTGCCTGTTCAATTCCATCTTTTACATAAAAGAAACCTTCAGGAGATCTTTCGCCTGTTAGAAAAGGTTTATCATTTTCATCAAAATCATTTGTTATTAATTTTGCTGCATTGGCATCTGTTCTTGCTAAAATGATTAAAGGTACCTCTGCAATATCTGCTGCAAGTCTTGCTGCCTTTAAATTTTTAACCATTGTTCCAGTTGGTACTAAAACCTTACCACCCATATGGCCACATTTTTTTTCACTAGCTAACTGATCTTCAAAGTGAACACCCGCTGCTCCTGCCTTAATAAATTTTTTAGTTAGTTCGAAAACATTTAATGGTCCACCAAAACCAGCTTCTCCATCTGCAATAATTGGAAGCATATAATCTGTTCTGTCTTTTGCTTGCATATCTCCATCTTGCATTTCCATGTGTTGAATTTGATCTGCTCTTACAAGGGAGTTATTCATTGACTCAACTAATTTCGGAGCACTATCATAAGGATAAAGTGATTGATCTGGATACATTTCACCAGCAGTGTTAGCATCAGCAGCAACTTGCCATCCACTTAAATAAATTGCTTTTAAACCTGCTTTAGCATGTTGTACAGCTTGATTACCAGAGAGAGAACCAAGTGTATTAACATATGCTTCTGAATTTAATAATTTCCAAAGCTTTTGTGATTGATTTTTACATAAAGAATATTCTATTTTAATTGAGCCCCTTAATCTTTCGACCTCATCTTCTGTATAATCACGCTTTATTCCTGCAAATCTTTTAAGGTCGTATGAGATTTTTTCTGCACTCATTATTATCCTTTAGTTAAATTTTGATGAAAAATGAAAAAGTAGATTGAATTAATTATTATCGTTTGAAGTTTCGATAAGATCATTCATTCCACTTGAACCCCAATCACAGTGATCGTCTCTCATGTAGATCCCTCTACTATTATGATGATCTAAGTCTTCTTTTCTGATGATTTGAGCTTCATTTTCAGTGTTTTTGATTTTTTTGTTCATGTAAATCTTATAATTTACTAAATTTACAAATTCTACAAAAAACGACAAAAAGCTTGTAAATGCTATAAAAAAATTGTAAAGATAAATTTACAAAATTTACAAAAAGTAAAATGAGTCAAATAGATTTAAAAATAGGCCCTAAAATCAAGGCATTTCGAAGACAATTAGGCCTTCAAGCAAATAAGTTAGCTGAAGATTTAAGTATTTCTCCAAGTTATTTAAATCTAATAGAAAGTGGTAAAAGGAAAATCGATGGCGATTTGCTTTTAAATGTTTGTGAAAAATTAAATATTCAATTATCAGATCTTACATCAAAAACAGATATTAATCTTCAAAACACAATTTCTGAAATTCTAGACGATAATTTATTTGAGGATTTGGATATCTTGGGACCAGAGGTAAAAGATTTAGTAAGCACAAATCCTAAAATTGGAAAAGCAATAGTCAGATTAGGGGATATTCTAAAAAAAAAGGATCATGAATTAATTAATAAAATCGAAAAGATTTCTGGAAAAATAGTAGATAACAGAAAAAATTCATTTCCAGGTGAAGTAATCTCTGACTTTTTACAAGATAATAAAAATTATTTTCCAAAATTAGAAGAGTTTGCAAATAATGTTTTTGAAAAAATTCAGAAAAATAATCGAACTAGATATATTTCTTTATGTGAATATTTGAATACTGAATATTCTATAACTGTAAAAGATGTTATACCTGATGAACAAAAACCTTTTTCAAAAATATATAAAAAAAATAAAAAAGAACTTCTTTTAAGTGATTATAGTTCATTAGAAACTAAAAAATTACATGCTGCAGCTCAAATAGCTCAAGAAGGAGCAAATAAAGAAATAGATAATTATTTATCAGGATTTAGCTTTCCGTCTGAAGAGTCTAAAAAATTAACAAAAGTTGCTTTATTAAATTATTGTGCAGCTGCAATTTTAATGCCTTATAAATTATTTCATGCTGAATGTAAAAAACTTAAATATGATTTAGAATTATTACAAAATACATTTGCAACATCTTTTGAACAAGTTGCTCATAGAGTTACATGCTTGCAAGATCCAAAACTTCCTGGAATTCCATTTCATTTTTTAAGAGTGGATATGGCTGGTAATATTTCTAAAAGATTTTCATTATCAGGAATTGATATTCCAAGATATGGTGGAGCTTGTCCTAGATGGAATGTTTATTCAGCATTTACAAGACCTGGAGTAATTCAAGCCGCAGTTAGTAAAATGAACAATGGTGAAAAATATGTTTGTATTGCGAGAACTGTAGAAAAAGGTATTGGAAGATTTGGACAAGCTAAAAGTGTTTTATCAATTGGTCTTGGGTGTGAAGCGAAATATGCAAAAGATTTTGTTTATACAGAAAACGTAAATATTAATGATAAATCCTCAGAAATACCAATTGGTGTGTCCTGCAGAACATGTGACAGATTGGATTGTTCACAAAGAGCCTTTCCACCTTTACATAAAAAATTTGACGTAGATTTAAACTCCAGAGGAGTTTCTGTTTATGTAAGTGATAATAATTCCAAATAATGATAAAATTTATAGTCCCAGCTGTTATAGTTTTCTTGATAGTTTTGTTTTGGGAAAAAATTGCTGAATTTGCTGAAAAAAAATTAAATATTAAACTTAATTATATTGTTGTTAGCTCCATAATAGTAATTATAGCAATTATTCTTTTACTGCTAAATTACTAGGAATAATGTCAAAAATCGATCTTTCAAAATATAAAATAGATGAATCTGATGGGGTTATTACCTTTAAAAATGAAAATACAACATTAGGCTTTGTAAGATTTAACAGTATTGGTGAAGTCGAATATGTCTTTGTAAATCCGTTATTTAGAAAGCAAGGTTTGGCTACAAAATTATTAAAATTAGTAAAAGACAAAACAAGAAAAGAAATTATACTTCAAGAACCTATTAGTCCTCTAGGATCAAAATTACTAAATTCATTAAAGCGATGGAAATAAATCTTTTATTTTTTTTTACAGCAGTGCCTGCGATAATTTTGTTTGGCATAGCTAAATCTGGTTTAGGTGGATCTATGGCACTTATTTCAATTCCTTTAATGACTATTTCAATGCCTTTAACCGCAGCTCTTGGAATTATACTTCCTATTTTGATATTTTCAGATTTTATTGCAACATATAAGTATAGAAAAGAATTTGATTTAGAAACTTTAAAATTATTAATTCCTTTTGCAGCAGTTGGAATATTTATAGGGTCATTAAGTTTTTCATATTTTTCAGAAGAATTGCTAAAATTTATAATTGGATTAATGGGTTTTCTTTTTGCTGGTCATTACTTTTTTTTTAAAAAAAATAAGGAAACAAAGGTGGAAAAAAATTTTCTTAAAGGTGGTATATGTTCAATTATAGCGGGCTTTACCAGTTTTAGTGTTCATGCAGGGGGCACACCCACTAGTCTTTATTTGCTTCCATTGAGAATGAAAAAAGAAATTTATGTTGGAACTAGAATTATCTTTTTTACTTTTGTAAATTTAATTAAACTTCCTCTTTATATAAACTTATCGATGATGAATTTGGAAACTTTTAAACAATCAATTATCTTGTTTCCTGTTGCACTTATTGGAATTTTAATAGGATATCAACTTCTAAAAATAATTGAAGAAAAATTATTTTATAATATATTGTACGTTCTAATTTTTGTGACTAGTTCAAAGTTAATTTTTGATTTTTTTATATAAGTATTTAGTTTAAATAAATTATTGATTTCTTATTAGTGGATAGATTTTAGGATTTAAATATCTTAAATTGGTAATTAAAATCAATATCAAAGTAACCAACCCAATAGAAAAACCCAAATAAATTAAAACTTTAAAGTCAAACTGCCAAACTAGTTCAAATATATTTTCCATAATAAACTTAGAACCTATTACCGCAAAAAATGTTGCAATCAAAATCACTGACATAAAAATAATTATAAATTCAATTAAAGATGAGAAAATAATTTGTTTTTTTGAAAAACCTAAGATTTTAAAAACTAGGTTTTGATATTCTTTAATTTTTCCCTGAACCATAATTGCACTTGATATTACAATTAAACCAATAATAATTGTTACAGCAGAAATTAAAGTAACAGCAATGAATACTTTGTTTAATACTGCGGTTACTTTTAATAGATAATCTGCAATTTTAATCATGGATAAACTTGGCATTAACTCCAGCATTTCTGTTTCATCAAATTTATCAGAATTAAATTTTGCAGTTGCTAAATACTCATGTGGAATTTGCTTTGCAAATTGGGGGTTAAAGAGCATTGCAAAATTAATACTAAGATCACGGTAATCTACTTCTCTAAAATTAATTACTTCTCCATCAATTTCTCGCCCATATACGTTTAAAGTAAAAATATCGCCTAATTGAATATTAAAATCTTTTGCAACTTTAGCATCTAAAGATATTTGTAACTTATTTGGCTTAGATAAATCCCACCATTTCCCCTCTAAGATTGGATTATCTTTTGGAATATTTTCTACCCAGGATGATCTTCTTTCAGTTTCAATTACCCAATAACTATCATTATCAGGCTTGATGAATGTATTAGGATCAACTCCATTAATTTTAACAATACCAGATGATACCATTGGGACTATTTCAATATTTGCATCTTTATCCATATTTAAAATACCTTGCTCAAATTTTTCACGCTCTCCTTTTTGAATGCCAACAAAAAAATAATCAGGTGCAATATCAGGGATAGATTTAGCTATTTCTCTTTGAAAGTTAGTACCCACTAAAGCCAGAGTTAACAATAATGTAACTCCTAAACCTAGAGACATTACAGTAATAGGAGTAATACTTTTTGTTTGAGTAATATTTTTAATTGAGACTTTAAGCGAAACAATTGAACTTGATTTAAATTTTTTTAGAAAAAAAATAATTAATTTTGAAAGTAAGAAAAAAACTAATAAACACACAAAAAAAGCTACAAAATATCCCAAACTATATGTTGGCTGTTCAGATCCAATTGTAAATAATAAAATTAAAGTAGATAACAAAACAAAGCTTATAGCGACTGATTTTTTTGAATAATAAAATTGTAAATTTTGAAATACATTCCTAAACAAATTAGAAGCTTTTACTTGATCAATAGAACTTATTGTTGGTATAGAAAAAATTATAAGGACTAGCAATCCAACTAAAAATATTTTAAAAAAATTCAAAAAAGAAAAAACTGGGTAAACGTTTAATCCCAAACCATCAGACAGGTATTTATCTGCTATTGGAACAAGTAAGAAACTGGACCCATAGGAAATTACAGTAATAACAAACAGTAAAATAAATAATTGTAGATAATAAAGTGTTTTGATATTTCCAGAATAAAATCCTACTGCTTTTCTAACAGCAATTGACATATTATTTTGATTTATAAAAGACAACAAGGTATTTGCAATTCCAATTCCTGCGATCAACATTGCACTTATAGATACAAGAGATAAAAATTGAGAAAAATTATTAATAATTCTTTTAATACCACTTGCTGAATTTTCAGGGTATCTAAGTTTTACTTTTTGATCGTTTTTGAAAATATTTTCGATTTTTTTCTCAATTTGTTCTGGATCATCACCATTATTAAATTTTACTTTATATTCATAATTAAAAAAACTTCCTATTCCATTTAGTTTTAATACTTCTAAAGTTTGTTTCCCAGCTAGGGCCCAATCACCAAATGCAACAAATCCACTTACATCTGGTACTGACTTAATAATTCCAATGACAGTAAAGTTTTGGTCTTGAACTTTAACTTGCTCGTTAATCTTTATATTCAGTGTTTTTGATAAACTTTCATTAATTAAAATTGTATTTGGTTCTCTTTGCATTCTTTCATAAGCTTCGATTGGCTCATAATCAACTTCACCATAAAGTGGATATTTTTCATCCACAGTTTTAATTCTTGTAAATAAAGATTTATTTTTCTCTCTTCCAGTTGTTGAGAGCATCGTACTAAATTCAATCATTTGAGATACTGTTGCAAACTCTTTAACTTGATTTACCAAATCCAAGTTTCCTTGATTACGATTGTAATCAATCTCTAAATCTCCTCCTAATAATGCTTTAGCATTATCATTCAGTTCTTTTTTCAAACTATCTTCGATTGTGAAAATAGCACTTAAAATAAAAAGGCTAATAAACAGAGTTATAATGATGCTTGAGATTTTATGATAATTTCTACTCAAATCTTTCAAAGCATATTTAAGTATTAAATTAAATTCTGAAGAGTTATTTGATTTTTCCATCTTTAATTTTAATTTTTCTTTTTGCTTTATCAGCAAGTTTAGGATCATGAGTTACCATAATTAAAGAAGAACCTTCTTCTTTCACATATTTAAATAATATATTTGAAATCAATGTAGAGTTTTCAGTATCTAAATTGCCAGTTGGCTCATCAGCTAAAATCAATTCAGGTTTCATAGCGATTGCTCTTGCTATGGCTACCCTTTGTTGCTCTCCACCAGATAATTGACTTGGAAGATTGTTAAAACGATGTTTTAAACCAAAACGATCTAACAAAAGCTTTGCTTCTTTTTCAGGTTTTTTAAAATTATTTAGTTCAAGTGTTAAAGCAACATTTTCAACTGCAGTATAATTTGGGATTAAATAAAAAGATTGAAATATAATTCCAATATTTTTCTTTCTAATTTCTGATACTTCATCCTCATTAAGGCTTGTAATTTCTTGATTTTGAAAAATAATCTTTCCAGAGGTTGGCTTCTCTAATCCACCAACAAGCATTATTAAACTGGTTTTTCCTGAACCACTTTCACCTACAACTGAAACAGTTTCTTTTTTTTTAATATTTAAATCTATATTCTTTAAAACTCTGATATTATCTTTACCAGTTTGGTATTTAAGATTTATTTTTTTTAATTTAAGAAGTGAAGACATGAGTAAAAGTTTATTTATAAAAATTTTGTTAATCTTTCTAGTGCACATAAATGCAAGTGCAATAGAAAAGGTAATATTATTCGGAGACAGCTTAATGGCTGGTTACGGGTTACCTAAAGAACATCATTTATCGTTAGTTTTAGAGAATAATCTAAAACAAGCTGGATTTAATATTCAAGTTATAAATGGAAGTGTTTCAGGCAGCACATCTTCAGGCGGATTAAATAGGGCAGAGTGGAGTTTATCAGATCCAGGGATCGATCTTATTATTTTAGGAATGGGTGCAAATGATATGCTTAGAGGAATTCAACCAGATGAAACGAAAAAAAATTTAGAACAAATAATAGAAATTGCAAAAAAGAAGGAAATAGAAATAATTTTAGCTGGAATGATTGCTCCAACAACACATGGAATAAAATATAAGAAAGACTTTGATGCCATCTATCCAAAATTATCTAAGAAGCATAGTTTACAATTTATACCTTTTCTTTTAGAGGGTGTGGCACTTAACCCAAGTTTAAATCTACAAGACGGGATACACCCTAACCAGCAAGGAACAATAAAAATAAGTGAAAATATTAAAAAAAGTATTATTGCTATTTTAGATAAAAAAAAAAATTAAATTTATAATTTTATAATTTTATAAATTTATTATTTATTATTTATTATTAATTTTACATTTATATGGATAAAATACCTTATCATCATTTACCAGACGGCACTTTTAGAAACCCTCTAGGTTCCCCTAAAGTTGATCGAAATTTTAAATGGTCTTTTAAAGTATTTAATAAAGAAAAAAAGAAACTCAATATGACTGTTCCAAAGGATCATGTTGTAGATAAGGAACAAGTATTAGCTAATATCAAAAAATATAAAGATGGGGATTATATTGGATGGATAGGGCACGCAACTTTTTTGATAAAATTAGGGAATACAACAATTATAACTGACCCTGTTTTTTCTAAAAATGCAGGTCCGTTAATATTTGGACCAAAAAGATTTACTGAACCAGCTTTAAATTTAAAGGAAATACCTCCTGTAGATATTTTTTTACTAACCCATAATCATTATGATCATCAAGACATGATGACAATCAGGAGATTCCCTTTCAAAAATACCAAAGTAATGGCTCCTTTAAAGCTAGGTAAGTATTTTGAAAGAAATGGATACAGCGATGTTAATGAAATGGATTGGTATGAAGAAATCATTATCAATGAAAAAATGAAAATAACATTTTTACCAGCAGTTCATTGGTCTAAACGAAGTTTAACAGATACCAACAAAACTTTATGGGGAAATTTTTTAATTGAATATGATGGAAAAAAAATCTTATTCGCTTGTGATACTGGAGTTGGAAATATTTATAAAGAGATTGGTGATAAATATGGTCCAATAGATATTAATATTATAAATATCGGAGCGTATAATTTTTATCCATTAACCCCATATAAAGATAAATCATCTTATCACACTAGCCCTGAAGAGGCGCTTGAGATTTCTAGAGATTTAAAAAGTAAAAAAGTAATTGGTATGCATTGGGGTACTTTTGTATTATCGTTAGAGCCAATTATGGAACCAAGAGATCGATTTAGAGATAATGCGGAAAAATATGGTTTCAAAAAAGAGGATGCGCTTATTTTTAAAATTGGCCAAATAACACCATTAAATGAAATTTTAAAATAATATTTTATGAAATATTTTATTTTGATAATTATCTTTTTTTTAACTAGCAATGTTTATGCAAAAAATATTAATATTTCAGTTAAAACGGATTTAGATCTAAATTGTAAGTTTGAAAAAGTTATTATTAAAAACGCAGAACATAACTTTGTTTCTTTTACAAATGATCAAATTAAAAGAGAAAATATCGAAAGTTTGAAAATAATAGCAAAAAATCCAGATATATTAGTTATAAAAAATTTATCAAAATTTATTAATAAGATTAATTTGAAAGTAAAAATATCTAATAAAGATATAATTTTGATACAAGCTTTTGATCAAGAACGAAATTATTCTGAGTCTGCAGTCTTTACTAGAAGTACTGGAGAATTGATCCATGAAATTACTCGAAAAATAAACTCTGATGAAAAAGAGAAAGATATTTCATTTTATAGTTGTAAAAAAAACAACCAAGACACTTAAGACCAAAGACTCCAAATCTTTTTTTTGATAATATTAAACTATGAAAAGGTTTTTTTTAATATTATTATTTTATTTATTTTCTCAGATGAGCTCTTTTTCAAATGAAAGAGACGTAAGGCTTAACCAATTATTCAATGAGTTAAAGGCTAATAAGTCAAAAGTATCATCTATTGTTGAAAAGGAAATATGGAAAATTTGGAGTACTCATCCTACTGATGCAAAACTTACAGCAAGGTTAGAGCAAGGTTCTCAGTTTGTAAGAGACCAACAATTTGTGAAAGCCATAGAAATCTTTACAGAAGTTATAAATTTTGATCAAAATTGGGCTGAGGCATGGAATAAAAGAGCAACAGTTTTTTATCTGATAGGAGAATTCAAAAAATCCCAAGATGATATTGATAAAGTTTTAGCAATAGAAGCAAGACATTTTGGTGCTTTGGCAGGACAAGGTTTAGTAAATATACAATTAAAAAATTATGAAAAAGCAATTCTTAGTTATGAGCAGGTAAAAGAAATACACCCATCAATGCAATCTCCAGAGATCATGATAAGAAAAATAGAAGAATTAATTAAACAGCAAACAATATAATGTGTGGAAGATACGTTGTTAAGAACCCAGTTACCAAAACCTTTTCTTTAGTAAAATCTGCTATTCAAGTTGAGGATACAGAAAATTATAACGCTCATCCTTATCAAAAACTTCCAGTTATAAAAAAATATAAAAACGGCAATACTTTAGAGGCTTTAAAGTGGGGATTAGTCCCTGGTTGGGCTAAAGACAAAGAATTTAAAGCATTGATTAATGCAAGATTAGAAACAATTGATGAAAAAGTTTCATTTAAAAAATTAATTAAAAATAATCGATGTGTTGCTGTTGCAGATGGTTTTTATGAATGGAAGAGGAAAGAGAATGAAAAAACTCCTCATTACTTTGTTAGAAAGGATACTAATGTAATTTATTTTGCTGGTATTTTTGAAGAAGAACAATTTTGTTTAATTACAGAAGAGGCAAAAGAAAATATTAAAGATATTCATCACCGCCAGCCTGTAATCCTTAATCAGACAGATGTAAATCGTTATTTAAATTTAGAGCTACAGGGCTCAGCTTTTTTAAATGAACGTAAAGTTCCTGATCTTGTTTTTCATGAGGTTTCAAAGGATGTAAATAAACCTACAAACAATGCAGCCTCATTGATCCAAAAGATTTCTAATTAAATCTTATTTCTTTTTATGCTTTTTAAATGAAAATTTTTTAGGTCTTTGTCTTTTTTTAAATTTTTTTCTTCCTTTAAATGAGGATCTTTTATCGTCTTTTTCTACTATATCATTTGTTTTTTTTCCAAAATATTTAGGATTATTAGTAAAACCAAAAGATTTTTTCTTGTCCTTAAATTTTGATTTTTTATCTTCATCTTTTTTAAAGAAATTCTTTTTGCCTTTAAAATTAGATTTATTGTCATTTTCCTTTTTGAAAAATTTCTTCTTTTCTCTAAAGTCAGATTTTTTATCATCATCTCTTTTAAAGAACTTCTTTTTATCTCTGAAGCTACCTTTTTTGCTATTATTAAATTTTCTTTTTTTGTTAAATGGAGCCTTACCTTTTTTACCACCTCTAAAACTTTTCTTATGACCTCTATCTCTTTGAGCTGGTTTGTAATTTGGATTTATTAATTTACTTATAGAATTCCACATCGATCGATCACTTGGAGTTAAAAAGGTTAAAGCAGAACCTTCTTTACCAGCTCTACCAGTTCGTCCTATCCTATGAACATAATCTTCTGGAATTTGTGGCAGATCGTAATTAATAACATGTTTGATCACCGGGATATCTAATCCCCGTGCCGCAACATCGGTTGCAATGAGGATACGACTGTGTCCATTTCTAAATCCATTGATAACTCTGTCTCGTTTACTTTGTCTTAAGTTTCCATGAATAGCATCAGCTTTATGACCATCATATTTTAGTCTTTTAACTATTTTATCAGCACCATGTTTAGTTTTAACAAATACTAAAATGGACCCACTTCTCTCTACAAGTTGATTGATTAGTTCATGATATTTTTTGTCCTGTGAAACTTCAAATGTTTCTTGCTTAATTTTATCAATTGGGGCTGATAAAGATCCAACAGATATTCTCTCAGGATTATTTAAATACCTTTGAGATATTTTTAAGATGTTGTTTGGAAGGGTTGCTGAAAATAATAATGTTTGATGTTCCTTTGGAACAAAATTTAAAATCTGCTCTATTTGAGGTGTAAATCCCATATCTAGCATTCGATCAGTCTCATCTAAAACTAAATAATTAACTTTAGATAAATCTAGACTTTTTCTCTTTAAGTGATCATTAATTCTGCCAGGGGTTCCAACGATTATCCTTGCACGTTTGCCTAACTTTCTAAGTTGCTTTTGCATACTCTCACCACCAATTAAAAGAGCATTACCAATTCCTATTTCTCTAACATTTAATTTTAAAACAGTTGCCATTACTTGTGTTGCAAGTTCTCTTGTAGGACAAACAATTAAAGCCATTGCTTGTTTATCTTTAATTAATTTATTAATCATTGGGACGGTGAAGGCTAAAGTTTTACCTGTTCCGGTTTGAGCGGTCCCTAAAATATCTCTACCTTCAAGACTTATTGGAATTGATTGACTTTGAATTGGAGTTGGAGTTTTAAAATCAGCAAGCTCAATTGACTTTTTAAGCTTATTTTCAATTTGTAGATCTGAGAAATTCATTAGGATAGGGAATGGTATATATTAAGTATTTATGATGGATGCTTATATCTTTTCAAACCAAATACAATGAATAGTTTGGTCAAGAATTAATCTCTAAAGTTTACAAAATCTATTGGAAGACCTATATCAATGGATTTTATGGCACTCATTGCTTCTTGAAGGTCATCTTTCTTTTTACCATCCACTCTTAATTCTTCACCTTGAATTTTTATTTGTATTTTTAGCTTAAGTTTTTTTATATCAGCAATAACTTTTTTAGCACTTTCCTGACTAATTCCTTCTTTTAATTCATTGACTTGTCTAATCGATCCACCTGAAGCACCTTCAGAGCTTTTAACTTCTGATACCCTTGGATCTACTTTTCTTCTAACTAAATGGGTTTGCAGCAATTCATTAACTTGCTTTAATTTTAATTTATCAGGTGCAGTAGTTGTAATTGTTTTGTCTTTTCGCTCAATTGTGATGTGAAGTCCTTTAAAGTCATATCGATTACCAATTTCTCTTAAACAATTAGCTAAAGCGTTATCAAATTCTTGGTAATTAATTTTGCTTATTACATCAAACGAAGGCACGATTTATTTATATAATAATTATAATTGAGTTTATATATATTTAAAAAAGAAAATGTGAATAACAACGTAAACAAAAATTTTTATCGAGTAAGAAGCGAAGGTTTTTTATCTTTTTTACTTTTTAATTCATTTTTTGTATCACAGTATCTCTTAAAAGCATAAGCTGCTGATATACCACCAATTAATATAAATTTTAATATCTTTAATTTAATGAGTGTTTTAATCATGTTTAAATATCAAACTTTTCTAATAAGAAGTGGATTACTAAATTGTAGAGAAATACAAAACAAGAAATATAGAATAGAAAAATTACCCCTTTAGAATTAAAGATGTATCCAGTTGAAGTTAAAAGCACAATAAATAAGCTAATTGATAAAGCAAGCTTTGATTGTGATTTTTTTTTTAAGTGAGATTTAAAAATATCTTCTTTCATTAGTATAATGATAATTAATAAAGATATTTATTCATCGTTAATTTTGTCCCACTTAGACAATTAATTTTTATTAAAAAGTTAAAAAGTAATGACAAAAAGTATCAGTATTATTAATGAAAGAGGGGTTGTGAATACTTTATTATTCATTTAAAATATTAAATATGCTTAGTTATATTGTTCCGTTTTTAGTTCTAATTTTAGTTGTGGTATTCATTCACGAGTATGGCCACTATTATTTTGCCAGAAAATATGGAGTAGGAGTTACCGATTTTTCAATTGGATTTGGTAAAGAATTATTTGGTTGGAATGACAAACACGGAACGCGTTGGAAAATATGTGCAATACCGCTAGGAGGTTACGTTAAATTTTTTGGGGACAGAAATGTATATTCTCAAGCTGACCATAAAGAAATATTAGAAAAATACAGTAAAGAAGAACAAGAAAAATTATTTATTTTAAAACCTTTGTATCAAAGGATGTTAATTGTTTTTGGTGGTCCTTTGGCTAATTTTTTATTGGCTTTAGTTATATTTTTTTCAATTTATACTTTTATTGGTAAAGATTTTACTCCAGCAGTTATCAATGAGGTTCAAAAAGATAGCCCAGCAATGACTGGAGGCCTTAAAAATCAAGATATAATTTTAGAAATTGATGGAAATAAAGTTAAAAGTATCATGGAAGTTTCTAAATTTATCACCATGTCCACACGAGATGTTATAGATTTTAAAGTTAAACGTTCTTATGATGAATTAATTTTAAAAGTTAAACCTAACATTGTTGAAGGTGAGGATGGATTAGGTAATAAAATCAATAAAAGAATGGTTGGAATAAAACTTGGGGCTTATAATAATGAAGTAAATCATGTTAAATTAGGTCCTGCCCAAGCAATATACCATGCAGCTCATGAGGTATATTACGTCAGTACTTCATCACTAAAATATATTGGTGGTATGATCATGGGAAAAGCGGATACCTCCCAACTTGGAGGTCCAATTAGAATTGCAAAGATATCAGGTCAAGTTGCAACCTTTGGAGTGATAGCTTTTATAAGCATGATGGCTTATATTTCGATTAGTTTGGGGTTAATTAATTTGTTTCCAATACCTATGCTTGATGGAGGTCACCTAATGTTTTATGCATTTGAAAGCATTTTAGGCCGTCCCTTATCACAAAAAACACAAGAAGGGTTTTTTCGAATCGGTATGTTTTTGTTGATATCTTTAATGTTTTTCACAACCTTTAATGACCTAAAAGATTTAGGTTTATTTAGCTAACAAAACTTTTCTCAACATCAAAAAATAAAGTAAAATCAATACTTATTTAAATTTTTACAAGATCTTGTGGTATTTTTATTTTTTAACACTAAAAAAAAGCTTGATTTATCAACGTTTATGGCAAGTATGAATATTAACCAACAAAACCGGAGCTAAAATGAACAAAAAACAACTAATTGCAAAGCTTTCTGGCTCATTAAATTTGAGTAAAGCTGATGCGGAGAGAACATTTGATACAATTACCAACACTATTTTAGATGCTTTAAAAGGTGATGACTCAGTTAAAATTGCTGGATTTGGAACATATAAAGTAGCAAAAAGAAAAGCTAGAGTTGGACGAAATCCTAGAACTGGGGAGCAAATTCAAATAGCTGCTTCTCAAAAGGTAAAATTTTTACCAGCAAAAGCTTTAAAAGAAGTATTCAACAAATAGTAATTTTTTTAACAGCCCTGATGTAAAAATACACGTTAGGGCTGTTTCTATATGCAAATTCCGCATAGCCAATTTTCCTAATCAGCGTTAGTTTTTAAATTTATTAAAAATTATAACCATCAACTTAACAGTGGAGGTCTTATGACTAAATTAATAAAACGAATAACTGTACCACTTTTTAGTTTAATATTTTTATTAAACATGAGTAGTGCAGGAATGGCAGAGACAACAGTTTCTGCTGAAGTTCAAGCTATATTCAATTCACTACTTTTTTTAATGTGTGGTTTCATGGTCATGTTCATGGCAGCGGGTTTCGCGATGCTAGAATCTGGTATGGTAACTTCAAAAAGTGTTTCAGTAATTTGTGCAAAGAACATTGGTCTTTACTCAATTGCTGGAATAATGTTTTGGTTGTTTGGATATAACTTAGCGTATGGAATTCCAGAGGGTGGTTACATTGGAACATTTACTCCATGGTCAGATGCAAGTTCAGTTGACACTGGATATGCAGATGGTTCTGACTGGTATTTCCAAATGGTTTTCTGTGCAACAACAGTTTCAATTTGTTCAGGAGCAATGGCTGAAAGAGTAAAACTTTGGCCGTTCTTTCTATTTGCAGCAATCTTAGCTGGAATTATTTATCCAATAGTAATGGGTTGGCAGTGGGGTGGAGGCTGGTTGGCAGAACTTGGCTTCTCAGATTTCGCTGGATCAACTTTAGTACACTCAACAGGTGGTGCAGCAGCACTAGCTGGAATAATGTTACTTGGGTCACGTTCCGGAAGATTTGATAACAAAGGTGAAGCGAAAGCAATGAAACCTTTTGCTGCTTCTTCAATACCATTAGTAACAATAGGTGTATTTATCCTATGGTTAGGTTGGTTTGGATTCAATGGTGGATCTCAATTAGCGATTGGAACATTTGATGATGCAGTAGCTGTATCAGGTATCTTTATTAATACAAATCTTGCTGCTTGTGGTGGTGTAATGGCTGCAGCAACAATAACAAGATTAATGTATGGTAAAACAGATGTTGTACAAATGTTAAACGGAGCAATCGGTGGATTAGTAGCAGTAACTGCTGAACCATTAGCGCCAACACCACTGGCTGCAATTTTCATTGGAGCTATAGGTGGTTTAATCGTTGTATTTGGAACTAAATTGTTATTCAGTTTCAAACTTGATGATGTTGTAGGTGCAATTCCAGCTCACATGTTTGCTGGAATATGGGGAACACTTGCAGTGCCACTAACAAATACCGATGCAAACTTTAGTGCACAAATAATCGGTGTGCTATCAATTAACATTTTTGTGTTTGTCGTTTCATACATCGTATTCTCAATTATGAAATCTACGTTTGGAATAAGGCTAAGTAAAGAAGCTGAGTCCAAAGGTACTGACGTAACAGAAACGGGTGTAATAGCATACGCAATACGAGACTAATTGCATGCAATATAGGGGCTCTTCGATCTCCATGTCGTTATCTCATTGAAGAGCTCCTAACTAAAAAGATTAACAAAATATCTCTCTCTAGTTAGTTACTATAAGGCCCCAATAAGGGGCCTTATTATTAATTAATTATATCCTTAAGCGTTCTTAGCACCTCTTTGGCATGATCTTTTGCTTTAACATTATTCCAGATTTTTAAAATTTTACCTTTTTTATCTAATAAATATGTAGTTCTTACCACACCCATAAATTCTCGGCCCATAAATTTTTTCTTTTGCCACACTTTATATTTTTTTAAAACGTTTAACTTCTCATCAGCTAATAAATCAAATTTAATTTTATATTTATCTTTAAATTTGTCATGACTTTTTAAGCTGTCTTTTGAAATTCCATAAATTTCGCAGTTTAATTTTTTAAATTTTGGCAACAATTTATTAAAATCATTTGTCTCAAGCGTACATCCTGGGGTATCATCCTTTGGATAGAAATAAAGAACAAGATATTTGCCAAAATTATCAATTAAAGTAAATTTTTTATTATTAGTTGATGGTAAACTAAAGTTAAACGCTTTCATTTATTAATCCTTTCAATTATTGTATTATAAACTTTTTGAGTTGTTAAAGTTTTCATATTTTCTCTATTTCTAATCCATGTATTATCTTTGTAATCATCTGGAACTATAAATTTAATTTTGCTATATTTTAACTCACTTATAGGATCGTTAGCTATCAAACCAAATGTCTCAATTCCTAATGCTGATGATAAATTAAGTGGCCCAGAATTATTACCAATATAAAAATTCGAATTTACAATTGCTGTAACCACACCATTGAGATCTTTTGAAGAACAATCAATAAAATAACTTTTCTTGGATAATGATATTATTTTCTTGGCTATATGTGCTTTTTGTGGTCCACATATCAAATAAATATAATTGAAAATGTTTCTTTTATAAAGCATATCTGCTAATTCAACAAAATTCTCCTCATACCACATTTTATAATCTTCAAATGAGTCGACACCAAAAGCAATTTTTTTTCCATCAATTAAAAGATCTTTATTTTGATCTTTAAAGTTTTTGATATTTACCTGTAATTTTGGAAAAGGATCATATAATTTAATTTTATTAAGTTCTAAGAGTTTTTTACTTTGTTCGGAATAATTTAACCTCCAATCATTTTCATCTAAAAAATTTTTTGAGGATAACCATTTCTTTTGATTACCAATTCCAGGGCCAATAATATTTTTAATACCTGAAAATTTTGCTGCTAAGGCAGGTTTATTTACCTTATCCAAAATATATACATGACTATAATTATTTTTTTTAAAAATCTTAATTAATTTAATAACATCGACCCAATAAAATATTCCCTTTCTAAAATTATTATAATTTATAATTTTTATATGTTTTAAATCTTGCAAAATTTTTTTTGCTTGAGTACTTTCTCTTAAAATTAAATCAATCCTAACTCCATGATGTTCACTTATAGCTTTCATGTAAGGAAGTTGCCAAACAAGATCACCTAACTTATGGTGAGTATAAACAACACAGATATTATCTAATAAATTTGATTTTGATTTCATCTCTTCTTTTAAAGTTTTTATAATCCAAGTACTTGATTGGATAATTGTTGTTGGTTAATTTATTTTTAATATTATAAATTTTTTTATTTAACAAAGATAATTCAAGCACTCTAGGTATATTATTTCTATTTATACCCTCAAAGTTATTAGCATGTATATGTATAAGTTTTAAATCTAATTTTTTTAAGAAATTTTCTATTTTTTTTAGATTTTTATGTACTTGGTGAAATTCTATTATTAAAAAAACTAAATTTTTTGAATTTTTCTTTATACTATTTAATATTTGATATTCATCTCCTTCTATATCTATTTTTAAAAAAATATTGTCTAAGTTTTTTATTATTTCTGAAATTGTAATTTCTTTATTATTTTTTTTCTTATAAACTATTTTTTTTTTGAAATGAATTTTATTTTTTCTAAAAAAATTTAAATAATCTATATATTTAAATATATCTAAAATTTTCCACCATCGAAGTTTTTTGAGTAATAGCAGATGAATAATATCTTTTTTAAATCTTTTAATCCAAAATTTATTATTAATAGTATGATCATAAGCATATAAATTACAGTTAATATTTTTTTTTAAAAATTCTTTTTCAAATTCCCAATCATCGTTTAATCCACAAGTAATTAAATTATGAGTTTTTTTTATAATTCTGTAATCAATAACATATCCACCATCTCTTTTTGGACCAATTCTTATTAAATTTGAATTATTAATCTTATAGGGTTTTAAAAAGTTAGGAAGCACAACGCTTTATTTTATTTTTAAATTAGCATATAATAAAAATTATGAATATAAAATCTGCAAATAATTTAGTACAAGAGGCTTTAGCTGAAGTAAAAACTATAACTGTTGACGAGGCATTAGAAAATTTTCAAAATAATAAAATTAATTTAATAGATATTAGGGATATAAGAGAACTTGAAAAGGGAGGTAGAGTAAGAAACTCTCATCATATCCCAAGAGGCATGTTAGAGTTTTGGATGGACCCAAATAGTCCTTATTTTAAGGAAGGTAAGATAGATCAAAGTAAAGAAATGGTATTATTTTGTGCTGGAGGTTTAAGGTCTGCATTGGCTGCTAAAACTTTAAAAGATATGGGATTTGAAAAAGTCTCTCACATAGACGGAGGTTTTGGAGCAATAAAGCAAAGTAAATTTGAAATAGAGTAGTTTATATTAACATAAAATTTAAAGATTAATTTAAATTTTTTATTCGTATAAGTTTACTCTTTTTGCATAAAAAACTCTTATTATCCAATAAAGAACTAATCCAATAGGTCCAGTTAAATAAGTTGCTAAAAGAGGCATTGTTAGAATTATTTTATTTATAGAAAATTTTTGTGAATCTTTAACTATCCAGCCACCTAAAAATAAATTAATTGCAACAAAATGGGTCCAAAACATAAGAATGTAGAAATCATCTTCGAATAATCTTGATAATTCACTTAAACCTAAATAGAGATTGAAATTTGCATCAAAATCGTATCCAGTTAAATATGATTTATATAAAATAAATAAATAAACACCTCCCAGTATAATAAAAGGTAGTATTGAGGTTACTAAAAATCTACTCAAATAAGATTGTGGAAAAATAATTAAAATTAACCAAAATGGAATTACACCTAAATTGATCCAAAAATAAAGAATTTCAACTGTAAAATAGTTATAAATTTGTTCGATCATTAAATTTTATTATATAAAATCTAACAATGATTCCTACAAGAAATAAAAAAAAAACACTTCAAATAACTGTGGATGAGATGAGAAACTTTGCACTAATATATGTTGAAAAATATGCACCTTCAAAACAACAATTAAAAACTTATCTTTTAAAAAAATATATAAAGCTCTCTGCGTCAAAAGTTAAAAAGGAAGACATATATAAACTTATAGATATTGTTTCATCAGACCTAGAAAAGAATAAATTTATAAATGATCTGTTTTATTCAGAAAGCAAAGCTAAAAGCATGGTACAAAGAGGTCATTCATTAAACCAAATAAGAAATTATCTTGTCGGTAAGGGCATTAATGACAACTTTGTTAAGGATACTGTATTAAAGATTAGAGAAAATAATTCTGATCAAGATTTCTTTTCTGCCATTAAAATATGTAAAAAAAGAAAGATAGGCCCTGCAAGGAACGAGGATAATAGGATTTTGTTTTATAAAAAGGATATATCTATTCTAGCAAGAAAAGGTTTTGATTTTGAAATATCAAAAAAAGTTATGGATTTAGATAAAAATGACTATTTAAAGATAATAAATTATCTCTAAATACAAGCTGCTTAGAAAAACTGTAAGACAATTTTTCCAATTGAGATATTTAAACAAAATTACTAATTTATTAGACTTTAAAAAATAATAATAATATAAAATTTTGTCTAAAATGAAAAAAATCAGATCTTTAATAACTTATATTTTAGGAATTATTATAATTATACTTTTATTTATTACTGTAAAAAATACAAAAGACAACTTGGCAAATAAATCGGATCAAATTGAATTTTTGGAAAAAAATTTACAAAATAAAAAATCTCAAATTCTTAATATGCACACAAAATTATTGAAAAAAAATATTAATATCGAAAATATAATTTTTGAAAATGGAATTGTATTTTTTAAAAATCAAGAACAAAATTTTAAATTAGAAAACAGTAACACAGGGTATAGTTTGAATATACTTAAATCGAATGATCTAATTTTTGCCAAGCATCCAGAAGCTTCTTCCTCAGCTTATGTTGACTTTTATAATAAAAATATTTTTTTGACAACTGCAACAGGTCAGATAGTGTACTCGAATATCAACAACTTAAATAATAATAATATTATTTTTAAAACTATAAAATCAAATATACAAGAAATAATCAAGTATCCTGAATTTTATATTAATAGTCAATTTGGTATTAAAGATATTTTAGTAAACAATAACAAAATTTACGTATCATACGTTGATCAACATTACGAAGGTTGTTTTTCTACAAGTATCTTAGTTGGAGATCTTCAATATTCTTATATCAATTTTGAAAAATTTTATGCACCAGATAAATGTGTAGATAGAAACAACGAATATTTCTCAATACCAAAAAATAAACTTATTGCACATCAATCAGGTGGAAGAATGATTATTAGTGATAATCAAATGTTTTTTTCAACTGGGGAATACAGACATAGAACACTTGCTCAAGAAGAAGATAATGATTTTGGTAAAATAATTTCAATTGATCTGTTTAATAAAACTAAAAAAATTATTTCAAAAGGACATAGAAACCCTCAAGGTCTTTTTTTAAATGAAGATTTAAATATATTGTTCTCAACAGAGCATGGGCCAAGTGGGGGAGATGAAATAAATTATTTAAAATTTGATAAATTGAATAGTAATGGAGTTTTAAATTATGGATGGCCAATTTCATCATATGGAAGACATTATCACGACGACAATGATGATAATGATGAAAGATACAAATTAGCTCCTCTTAAAAAATCTCACTCTAAATATGGATATGTCGAACCTTTGAAATATTTTGATCCATCAGTTGGCATAAGTCAAATTATTGGCTTACCAAAAGAATTTTCTGGAGTAGATAATTATAAATTTATTGTAGGAACTATGGGCAATGCAAAAAAATTTAAGGAGGGAATGTTAAGTTTATATTTCTTTGAATTTGATAAGGAAAATGAAAAAATAGTAAATAGTGAAATTATACCTATTAAATCTAGGGTAAGAGATATGGTTTATGTTAAAGAAGAAAATATAGTTTTGATGTTTTTAGAAAACTATAATTCATTAGCCATCTTAAGAAAAAAATAATTTAAGTTATCTATTTTTTTTATCTTCATTTTCCTTAACTAGAATATTAATTTTATTTTTAATATAATTTTTAACAAATATAAATACCAATAGCCCAAATATAGAGACTAAAACTATAATAATTAAAATAATTCTCAATTGTTCGTCCATTATAATATATTTTTACTTTTTAAAATAATACTAGGATTTTTTAAATCTTTTTTACCATATAAAATTTCATTTCCATTAAAATCAGTTATTATTCCTCCCGAGTGCTTTAAGATTGCATGACCAGCAGCAATATCCCACTCGTATGCTCTTGGTTCAGCAACATACCCGTCATACTCGCCTGTTGCAACCACACAAAATTTTAATGAACTTTTCATTCTAACGTTTTTTTTTACTCCCAAATTGTTGTAAATTTTTTGAATTTCAGGTTTAATTTTATTTGAGTAGGAAATAAATGTTACTGGTCTTTTACTTTTAGCATTAGAATTACTAAGGTTTGAAGCAATTCCATTTGTCATTTCAAAGGATTTTCCCTCACTATAAGAGTAGAACATTCTTTTTTTCGCTGGTGCATTAATTAGACCTGCCACAGGTTTGTTATTGATTATTAATCCTGCATTGATTGTAAATTCATCTAAGTTATTTATATAATCATAAGTTCCATCGATAGGATCTATAAGCCAAAAATTTTTTAAATTTGATTTATCTTTATTCTCTAAACTTTCTTCCGAAATAATAGGTATCTCAGGTGTTAGTTCAGAAACTTTTTTTGAAATAAGTTCATTTACTTCTAAATCACCGTTACTCACAGGTGTATTGTCTGACTTTATCTTTTTAATTAATCCTTTTTCTCTTAGATCTAATGCCAGTTTTCCAGCTAACAAAAAACTTTCAACTAAATTCTCTATTATTTTTTGTAAATTCATAAATTTAATTATTGATCTTTCTAAGCTCAATATTCCTTGCATTAATCACTTTTTTTCCAACATTTTCAAAATTTACCGTTACTTTATCATTTATTATAGATTGTACCTGACCTATACCCCATTCTGCATTATGTGGATTAGTGACTTTGTCACCTGGCTCATAATCTAAAATCATTTAATTTAACTTATATTGTAAATCGGTATAAATACCAACTTATGAACTTTGAATTTGACTCTTTAGGTATTAAAAAAAGACCATCTGACACAACAGTAGTTGTGGCTATGTCTGGTGGAGTAGACTCTTCTACTGTTGCAGGTATGATGAAAAAACAAGGCTTTAAGGTTTTAGGTGTTACTTTAAAGCTTTATGACGATGGAAAAGAAGTAGCCGCATCTAAACAATGTTGTTCAGGACAAGATATTATGGATGCGAAGCGTGTTGCAAATAAATTAAATATTGAACACAAAATTTTATATTATCAAGATAAATTTAAAAAAGGTGTAATTGATAATTTTGTGGAAAGCTATTTAAAAGGAGAAACACCTATCCCTTGTGTTCAATGTAATCAAACAGTTAAATTTAAAGATCTCTTTGAAGTATCTAAGGATCTAAAAGCTGATGCATTAGTCACAGGTCATTATGTAAAAAGTGTTACAGAAAACAATATTACTAATATGTACAGAGCTATTGATGAAAATAGAGATCAAAGTTATTTTTTATTTAACACAACAAGAGAGCAACTTAATTACTTAAGATTTCCTTTAGGAGGAATGTTAAAGAATAAAACTAGAGAGATTGCTAAAAAATTAGATTTAAACGTTGCTGATAAACCTGATAGTCAAGATATCTGCTTTGTACCAAATGGCGATTATGCTTCGGTAATTCAGAAATTTAGACCTGGTTCATTTCAAAAAGGTAATATTAAAAATTTAGAAGGAAAGGTTTTAGGAGTACATGATGGCATTATAAATTTTACAATTGGACAGAGAAAAGGAATTAAAGTTTCAGACAACGAACCACTTTATGTAATAAAAATTAATTCAAATAAAAATGAGATTGTGGTTGGACCAAAAGAAAAACTTGGAAAACAAAAAATTTCATTAAAAGAAATAAATTTACTAACTTCAAACAAAGAATTTGAAGAAAACATATTTGTTAAAGTAAGATCAACTGGAAATTTACTAGAAGCAAAAATAGAACTAAAAAATGATAAAACTGGAGTGGTTAATTTAATTTATCCTGAAGATGGCATTTCACCTGGACAAGCTTGCGTTTTTTATAACAAAGATCAATATGGTTATAAAGTTCTTGGTGGTGGTTGGATTGAGGAATAGAAGTTATTTTACTTTTTTTTGTTTTTTCTTTTGGCTCTTCTTTTTTTTGAGCCCTGTTTTCTTCTACCTCGGTGTTTTTTTGGGTAACTCATTCTATCCTATTTTAATTATATTGACGTTTTTCATGGGATATAGCATTGTCTTTTGAACATATCAAATTTTATTATGAGTAACTCTTTTAAAACTTTTCTTAAACACACAGCTAAGGATTTTCATAACCAGTCAGTAAATCCTCCAGTTGTGAGAGCATCAACAATTATTTTTAAATCAATGCAAGAATTAAGAAAAACACAGGCAAAAGCTTTAAAGCAGCCTACCGGTGGTCATTATGATTATGGAAGACAGGGCACTTCTACTACTTATATTTTGCAAAAAATTTTGACAAAACTTGAGGAAAGTTATCATGTGTTCACTACTCCAACAGGATTTGGTGCTGTTTTTTTAGCAATATTTAGTGTTACAAGACCAGGTGATGAGATAATTGCTGTTGATCCAATTTATAGTCCTTCAAGATTATTAACAGAAAACTATTTAAAAGAATTTAATATTAAAACTTCATTCTATAATCCTCATGATCTGAATACCCTTAAAAAAAACATTACAAAAAAAACAAAATTAATTTTTGTTGAGAACCCTGGAAGTAATACTTTTGATTTTCAAGATCTAACCAAAATTATTTCTATTGCAAAAAAAAATAAAATTCTTACAGCAATAGATAATACATGGGGAACACCATATTATTTTAAACCAATTAAGCTTGGTTTTGATATGTCAATTGTATCCGCAACAAAGTATTATTCAGGACATTCAGATGTTATGGGAGGATCACTTGCAGTAAACAAAAAAGTTTACAATAGAGTAAAAATTGCTGAAAAAATGACAGGTCTAAGACTTGGTCCAGACGATGCTTATTTAATTACTAGAGGTCTAAGAACACTCGATGTAAGATTGGACCGACATAGTGAAAACGCAAAATTGGTTTCTAAATTTTTATCTAAATTTAAAAAAATCAAGTTGCTCTATCCTCATAAAAAAAAATCCTATAATTACAAAATGTGGAAAAAATTTTATTCAGGTGCATCAGGTTTAATGGGTTTGAAAATAAAGTCGAAAAATAAAAGCTCAATTAAAAAATTTGTAAATTCATTGAAACTTTTTGGACATGGTTACAGTTGGGGAGGATTTGAAAGTTTAGCCCTCCATCAAGAATCAGGTGAAACTGGGAAAAGGAAATTTCTTAATCTAAAAAAAGACGAGCACTTAGTAAGATTGCACATTGGACTAGAGGATCCAAGTGACCTTATTGCAGATATTAAACAGGCATTAAAACATATAAAATAAAATTTTCATGACAAATCAAAAATTTTTCAGAAATAAAACTGCACTTGTAACATTAATAGCCGCATGCTTAGTAGTTCTTGTTTCTTTAGGCGTGAGACAGACTTTTGGAATGTTTTTTTTAGATTTTAAAAAAGATTTGGGAATTTCTTTGACTGAGTCTGGTCTTTCAATAGGATTGCAAATGCTAATGTGGGGATTAACAGGACCTATATTTGGTGCAATAGCTGACAAATATGGGGGACATAAAGCTATTGCATTAGCATTCCTTTTTTACATAGCAGGGATTTATTTACTTTATGCAGGTCCAAACACTGGGATATTTTTTCAGGTCGATATGGGTATATTGGTAGGTATTGGACTTGGTGGAACAGCAATCAGTATACCCATGGCAGTAGTTGGTAAACATTTTCCTTTATCAAACAGGACGATTGCTATGAGCTTAGTTACTGCCTTTGGTTCATTTGGATATTTTTTATCCCCTTTGCTAACTGCTTATTCTTTGAACGAATATGGATGGCAAATTACTTTAATGGCTTTTATTATTGCTTTAATTATAGGTTTTATCATTTCTTATTTTGTTAGATCACCTTCCTTAAAAGAAAGTATCGAAGAGCAAAATACACAAGGAACTCTTGATGCACTCAAGGAAGCTTTTGAGTCAAAAAGTTACCTATTATTAGTTTCAGGCTTTTTTGTTTGTGGTTTTCATATAACATTAGTTGGAACTCATGTTCCAACCTACGTAACAGATCGAGGTCTGGAGGGTTGGACAGCTGCAGCAATTTTATCTTTGATTGGATTATTTAATATTTTTGGATCGTTATTGAGTGGTTATCTTTCAACTAAGATTAGTAAAAAAATAATTCTAAGCATAATTTATGCGTTAAGAGGAATATCGATTGTTTTATTCATATTCTTACCTGCCAGTAATATTAACGCCTTTATCTTTGGTGCAAGTTTTGGTTTTTTATGGCTGTCAACTGTGCCTGCTACAAGTGGGATTGTTGCACATATGTTTGGAACAAAATTTTTAGGATTATTATATGGAATTGTTTTTTTGAGTCATCAAATAGGCTCATTTTTTGGCGCATATCTTGGAGGCCTATTTCATGATCTTTATGGCTCTTATGATTATGCGTGGTATTTAGCAATTGCATTATCAATTTTTGCTGCAATTATTCATCTTCCTATAAAAGAAGAAACAGTATTAAGATTAAAAACAAATTAAATTGAGTAAATTTAAAATTTTAGACAGAATTAATTCATCAGGTAAATCTTATATTATCTATAAAAAAACAAAAGGATTTGATTTATATACAAATTTTTCTGAAAAAATTATTCTGTCAAATAACAATATAAATAAATTTTTAAAATCAATTTCTTCAAATAAAAAAAATATAAAAAAAACCGATCTATATATTGGTTTTTTTGGATATGAACTTTTAAATAATTTAATAGGTATTAAATTTCCCAAGCAAAAATCTAACAATTTTCCAAAGGGAATATTTTATAAACCTGAGACTGTGATAAATTTAAATGAGAACTTATACTTTAAAACTTCATTAAAAGAAAAAAAAAATAATAAATTTAAAATAAATATTAATAAAAAAAATTACACAAAAATTTTTAATATGTTTAAAAGAAAAATTAAACAAGGAGAAACTTATCAAATTAAAATTTGTACAAAGTATAAAAATAAGTCAAAAATAGATCCCTTAGATTTTTTTTGTAAATTATCGAAATCTAATCTTGCCCCTGAAGCATTTCTAATTAAGGACAAAAATTATTCTGTTATCAGTTGTTCACCAGAAACATTAATTAACAAAAAGGGTAGATCAATAATTACCAAACCAATAGCAGGTACACTCAAAAAGTATAAAAATTTAAATAAAAAAAAAGCTCTTCAATATTTTAAAAAAAATATTAAAGAAACTAAAGAGCACAATATGATTGTAGATATGGAAAGAAGTGATTTATCTCGTGTATGTATTCCTGGATCAGTTAAAATTGAAAAACAAAAATCTATCGAAGAATATAAAGATCTTTTTCATTACGTGAGCTTAATAAAAGGGAAGTTACACAAAAAAATTAAAAATATTGACATAATCAAAGCTATGATGCCTGGTGGCTCAGTTATCGGCTGTCCAAAAATAAGCACACTAAATCTTCTTAATAATCAAGAAAATGAGAACAGAAATATTTATACTGGCAGTTTTGGATATATTAAATTTAATGGAGATATGAGATTTAATATAATCATACGTTCAATTATTAATTTCAAAAATACTTCAGAAATTTCTGTAGCATCTGGAGTAGTGATCGATAGTAATTCTAATCATGAGTTTAATGAAAATTATATAAAAGCAAAAGCATTAATAGATTTATTTAAATGATATACGTAATTGATCATAAAGACTCTTTTACACATAATGTTGTTCATCAACTATCATTATTTGATAAAGTTAAATGTACAAATTATGATGAGATAGATAGTAAGTATTTAAATAGTGCATCTACGATTGTTTTATCTCCAGGACCTGGTTCTCCTAAGGATTATCCAAAAACAAGTAGTATTTATAAAAATTATAAAGGAAAAAAAAAGATAGTTGGTATTTGCTTAGGATTTCAGCAAATATTATTTTGTGAGGGTGCAAAAATAGTTCAACAAAAACAAATTTATCATGGTTTTCAGTCTGAAATAAAAGTTGTTAGTCAAAAATCTATTTTTAAAAATAACAATACCTATAAAGTAGGTCGTTACCATTCCTTAAAGTTGAAAGAACCTTTTTACTCTAAAAATTTTGACATAACTATGAGATGTGCTATTTCAGGATCGGCAATGGCAATTGAAAATAATACAGATAAAATTTATGGATTTCAGTTTCACCCTGAGTCATTTTTAACTATAAATGGTAACCTACTTATTAAAAAAATCTTATCAGCTTAAAGATCTTAAAGAAATTGAGTTCCAAGATCTTTGGGGAGACCATGGTGTATTTACAACAATGTGGATTTATGGTTCGCCACCAAAAATTCTTTTTTTTAAAGAACATATAAAAAATTTATTAAAATCATTAAAAAAATATAAAATTTCTAAAACATCAATAGATAAAGACATTAATAAATTGATAAAAATTAATATTGATACAAAGAAAAATTATAATCATTTATTAAGAGTAGCTCTAAGTAAAAAGATAATATCAATTTCTTTAAGAAAAAGAATAAAACCAAAGTTAAATTTTACTTTAAAACTAATCAAATTAAAAAGAGATAAACCTGAATTCAAAAATTTAAAGTATAAAGAAATTTTAAAACATCTGTCAAAAATGGATAATTCAAAATCTGATATTGGATTATGCTCGTCAAATAAAATATTTGAAACAGGTACTTCTAATATTTTTTTTATAAAAAAAAATAAAATATATTCTCCAGTCAAGAATTGCTACAATGGAATAACTTATAAGTATTTTGAGTCTAAACTGAAAAAAATTATAAAGAAAGAAATTATGATAAAATCATTAAGTGAATATGATGAAATTCTTTTGATAGGCTCTGGTAAAGGAGTAGCTTCTGTAAAGACAATTGATAAAATTAAGTGGAAAAGAAAAAGTCTAAAAATTTATAATTTACTTAATAAATATTACTTATTAGCTAAAGAAAAATATCCTAGATACAAATAGATGGTTAATGATCCAAATAATCCTTGCCTTTTTTGTAATTCCAAAAGTAGCGGAATTGCTCATCAAAATGAATTAGCGTACGCAAGCTATGACACTTATCCTGTATCGAACTTTCATTGTTTAATTATCCCAAAAAGGCATATTAATGATTACTTTGATTTAACCAATGACGAATTAGTTGCATGCAACAATTTAATAAAAATTATTAAGAATGAAATAATTGAAAAAGATAATACAGTCGAAGCATTCAATATTGGAACAAATGTGGGTAAAATTTCAGGCCAATCTATTATGCATTGTCACATACATGTGATTCCTAGAAGAAAAGGTGATGTAGAGAACCCACAAGGCGGAGTGAGGTCAGTAATCCCGAAAAATCAACATTACAAACGTAAAATCTAAATTTTAAGTAGTTTTACAAGGACAAAATAACCAATTGTTTGGGTTGATCTGAAGATTTAACTAGATTAGAAAATATTCTAAGATAGATCTAAAATAATTTAGTTAAGGGTATAATGATTAATGCAAATCCATTCTCTGTATTAGCAGAGACCATCTCGCCATTAGCGATGCAAGGATTTATAATTGCAATGATAATATTAATTGCTGCTGGAACAATTATACAAATGATTTCTCATAAAAATCTTATTTATTTTTTTAATAATGCAAAAAAAGCTAAGCTTAATGCTAAAAAGGAATTAGGTGTCGGTGAAAAAGCTTCAATTGTAGCTAAAACTACAGTTTATGATATTGGCACAACTTCAGAACTTGGATTTGGAAAAAGAAGATTAGCACATGTACTTGGCATGTATGGTACAATTTTATTTTGGGTTTCTTCTGTAGTTTTAATTTTTTCTTATACTGGTGTAAATTCACCATCTGCGGATATATGGTCAATACTTTGGCATGGAGGAGCAATATTAACATGCATTGGAGGATATTGGTTTTGGTTTTTTTTAAGAGTGGATGTTTCTGCTGAAGCACATCCTTGGTATAGAATTATAAAAGCAGATCTTTTTGTCTTGGCTCTGTTAGCGTGCTCAACATTTGGGTTATTGTGGTCTTATACTCAATTTAATGGACAAATGGTTTTATCGTATTTATTCTTAACTTTATTTATACTTTCTAATCTAATTTTATTTGGAGGAGTTTATTGGTCTAAATTTGCACATATGTTTTATAAACCTGGTGCAGCTATACAAAAAAATTTAGCAGAGGCAGATGGCTCAAGAGACAATCTCCCACCACCAGCAGACGCGCCAGAACAATTTGGTTTAGGCATTAAAAGAGAGGAACCGAAACATTATTAATATGATAAAATTAAAAAAGGAGAAAAAATAATATGTCAACTTTTGTATATATGACTAGATGTGATGGTTGTGGTCACTGTGTAGATATCTGTCCATCAGATATAATGCACATTGATGAAAATATAAGACGAGCTAAGAATATTGAACCAAATTTTTGTTGGGAATGTTACTCTTGTGTTAAAGCATGTCCTAATCACGCAATCGATGTGAGAGGTTATGCTGATTTTGCTCCGATGGGTCATAGCGTAAGAGTTAGAAGAGAAGAGGAAAAAGGTACTATTTCTTGGAAAATTAAATTTAGAAACGGTACAGAAAAAAACTTTGTATCACCAATTACTACCAAGCCATGGGGCAAATTTATTCCGAAACTTGCTGATGGCGAGAAAATAAAACAAGGTGAAATAAATTCACAAAGACTATACACAGAGCCAGAAGGTTTAAATATTGACGGTGAGTTACCTGTAGTACCAAAAAATTCTTTTAAAAAAGGAGTTTACTATTAATGGCTAAACATAAAACACATTACGAAGATTGCGATGTACTAGTAGTCGGTGGTGGTATGGCTGGGACTGGCGCTACCTTTGAAGCAAGACACTGGGGTAGAGACATGAAGATAATTTGTGTTGAAAAAGCTAACATAGATAGAAGTGGAGCAGTAGCACAAGGTCTTTATGCAATAAATTGTTATATGGGAATGCAGTGGGGAGAAAATCAACCTGAAGATCACGTAAGATATGCAAGAAACGACCTTATGGGAATGGTAAGAGAAGATTTAGGTTATGATATGGCACGACATGTCGATTCAACAGTTCATATGTTTGATGAATGGGGTTTACCCATGATGAAAAATGAAAAAACTGGAAGATATCAAAGAGAAGGTAAGTGGCAGATCATGATACATGGAGAGAGTTATAAACCAATTGTTGCAGAAGCAGCAAAAAAATCAGCAGATAAAATTTATAATAGAATTATGATAACTCATCTCTTAATGGATGAAACACAAGAAAATCGAATTGGTGGAGCAGTTGGTTTTAATATGAGAACAGGAGATTTTCATGTGTTTAGGGCTAAGGCCGTAATAGTTTCAGCAGGTGGAGCTTCACATATATTTAAACCTAGAGCAGTAGGTGAGGGAATGGGAAGAACTTGGTATGCACCTTGGAGTAATGGTTCAGCTTATGCCTTACCAATTGCCGCTGGTGCAAAAATGACTCAGATGGAAAATAGGATTGTGTTGTGTAGATTTAAGGATGGATATGGACCAGTGGGTGCATATTTTTTACATTTAAAAACATACACACAAAATGCAAATGGTGAAAATTACGAAAAAAAATGGTATGACCAAACTAAGGAGTTAGTAGGAGAGTATATTGATCATCACCCAACACCAACTTGCTTAAGAAATCATGCCTTTATTCAGGAAACTATCGCTGGCGGAGGACCAATACAAATGGTTACAACAGAGGCTTTTCAAGATCCACATCTAGAAACTGTTGGTTGGGAAAACTTTCTTGGTATGACAGTTGGTCAAGCAGTAGTTTGGGCATCTCAAAATATTGATCCTAAGTATACCAATCCAGAATTAACAACTTCGGAGCCGTATGTAATGGGTTCCCATGCTACTTGTTCAGGAGCCTGGGTAAGTGGCCCAGAAGACATATCTCCACCAGAATATTTTTGGGGATATAATAGAATGCTTACAATTGATGGACTATTTGGAGCTGGCGATACAGTAGGTGGCAGTGCTCATAAATTTTCATCAGGGTCTTTTACCGAAGGAAGATTAGCAGCAAAGGCAGCTGTTAAATATATTGAAGATAAAAAAGCAGAAGGTGTAAAGGTTTCTGACAAACAATGTGATGATCTAAAGGCTAAAGTTTACAAACCATTAGAAAATTACACTGTTGCTCAAAATGAAATTACGGGAGGCACAGTATCTCCTAGTTACATTTCACCTATACAAGGTTTACAAAGATTACAGCGAATAATGGATGAGTACGTTGGTGGAATTGCAACAAATTACATGACTAACGCCAACATGCTTAAAAGAGGTTTAGAACTTTTAGCATGGTTAGAAGAAGATCTTGAAAATGTTGGAGCTGAAGATTATCACCAACTTATGAGGGCCTGGGAGCTTAAACATAGAGCTTTGACTTCTCAGTGCGTAACTGAACATACAATGTTTAGAGAAGAGACAAGATGGCCAGGATATTACTATAGAGGTGATCACATGAAACTTGACGATGATAATTGGCATTGTTTAACAGTTTCAAGAAGAGACCCTAAAACTGGTAAATTTAGTCTGGAGAAAGTACCTGTTTACCACATAGTAGATGAGAACGAGAAGAAAAAAGCTTCTTAATAAATCTTAGGTCGTTAAAATGGATATTTTATCAAAAAATGATGATGAGATATATGATTTAGCCAAACCTATTTGGGATAATTTAGTAAGATCATCAAATCTTAAAGATTACGGTGGATTTACCAGAGATTTTTCAACCCAAATGCTTTTTGGAGCAAATGAAGTTGAGCTAGGAAAACAATGGGCTAGCAACAAGATTATTACTAATTTAAAAGAAACTTTTGAACCATTTGGATGCCTTAGAAGAGGTATTCATGTAACAGTTCTGATAAAACAAACTAATAAAGAAATTTCTGGAGAATTTTTAGGTAGACTAGTCCTGGGTGTTGAGGATGATGTGGTTAAAGTTTTTGGTGCAACTATCTACTGATATAAATTTATAAATATTTGTTTGACAAATTGTTGACTGGGTGTATTGAGGTTATAATGCATCTTTCTAATGTAAAAATTATAACTAAACTGTTAAATTTAAAAACTACATATATTAAAACTGGTATAATACTTAGTCTTGCTGCTTATTGGGGCGTAATTTTAGTTGGAACTTTTATTACTTTTAATTAATTTTTTTTTTTAAAACTTACTAAATTAATATGGAAATATTTTTACCAATTGCGCAGGTATTTGTTAATCCTATTGAGATACTCTTATTAAGTGCAATTGTTGGGATACTTTCAGGTCTATTTGGAGTAGGTGGAGGTTTTTTGATGACACCATTTTTAATTTTTTTAGGTATACCACCAGCATACGCTGTGGCAAATGAAGCTAATAATATTTTAGCAACTTCAGTGTCAGGGTCAACAACACACTATTTAAAAAATACTTTAGATTATAAAATGGGATTTATAATCGTAATTGGCGGCGCAATTGGAACGTCTCTAGGAATTTATATTTTTAGTTATTTTAAAGGAATTGGAAAAATTGATACCGTTATCTCCTTAGCGTACATGTATATACTGGCAATTATTGGAACCTTAATGTTGGTTGAAAGTTTAAGAGAAATAGATAGAGAAAAAAGAAATATTATTATTAAAAAAAAATTACATGTGCATTATTGGATACATGGACTTCCATTAAGAATGAGATTTCCAAAATCAAAATTATATGAAAGTATATTTACTCCAATTTTAATTGGTTTAGTTGTTGGCTTTATTGCAGCAATAATGGGTATAGGAGGGGCATTCATACTAGTTCCTGCCATGATTTATATTATTAAAATGCCTACAAAATTAGTTCCTGGGACTTCATTATTTGTAACTATTTTTGTAAGTGTAATAGTAACATTCCTGCATTCATTTAATTATGGATCTATCGATTTACTTTTAGTTCTTATGCTTGTAATTGGATCAATAATAGGTGTTCAAGTTGGACAAAAGATTGGTGAAAAAATAAATAGTTCAGGACTTAGAGCTTTAATGGCAGTTTTAATTTTAGTTGTTGGTATTGCAATTGCTTATGATACTTTTTTCTCTGAGAATGTTCAAAAAATTATTGCAAAAGAAATAAATTCAGATTTAAATTTCTTTTCAAAATTTATTATTGATTTCTCTAATGATATGCCATTCTTTTATGGTTTATTTTCAATTATGTTTGCAATATTTCTTGGAGTAGGTGCGGCCCTCATACGACGTTTTGCGTCAAATTTAAAAATAAAAGCGATTAAAAAAGTTTAATTAAAAAAATTTATATAGATCTCAATCGTACCAATGCATACTAAACCTACTGTAGCCATAGCAATAAAACCAACTAAAAATGGTTTATAACCCATTTTTTTTATATCTCTTAGATTTGTTGATAGACCAATAGCAGCCATTGCCATTGTTAAAAAAATTTTTGATAATAATTTTATTTTGTTCACAGTACTAGACCAAATATCGTTAGTGGAAATTAAAAATATCTGGTCTCCTAAATTTCTAAATATTATCATTGCAACAAAACCCAACACAAAATATGGAAATATCTTAATTATAGAATATTTTTTTTCTTGTGTTTGGCCTCTATTATAAAGAAATGCAAATAAAGGTATCATTATCACTAGGAAAGTATTTCGAATTAGTTTTGTAACAGTTGCTATATTCAAAGTTTCTGGACTACTAAATTGTTGGTCATAAATTAGTCCAGCTGCAGCAACTTGAGCAGTTTCGTGTATAGATGTTCCTAAAAATAAACCAATTAAAAGTGGATTCCCCTCAAAATAAAAATCGGCAAAATAGGGGTAAGCGAGCATAGAGATGATTCCAAATACAGTTATATTTGCAATCGCATAAGAGACCTCATTCTTTTTAGCACCAATTACAGGTGCTGTTGCTATAATTGCGGTAGTACCACAAACTGTACTTCCGATTGATATCAGATAAGCCATACCTCTTGGAATTTTTAACTTTTTAATTACCAGCTTAATCACGATCAATACAGTTATAATGCATACTAAAATTAGAGGAATTGCTATCATACCAAATTCTAAAAATTCAAAAGGCTTTAGTTGAATTCCTAAACAAATTATTCCCAGCTTTAAAATATTCTTTTGAGTAAAATCTAAACCTATTAAAAATGTACTTCTAATTTCAAAAATATTTCCAAATATTATCCCTAATAATATTGCAATCATTGCTGTAGATATTGGACTTTTTTCGTATCCTAACAATTCTATCCCAATTATATTATTTATACCTTCGGATAATGTGTAAAGGACAAATGCTAAAATTATACCAGGTATTACCACCAATTGTTTTTTTAAAAACATTAGGTAAATAATATAATTATGCGCTTCTATAAAGTTTAGTCATAACAAATTCTTTATGACCTAGTGCTTCTGCACAAGTTAGTCTACCGTTTGCAACCTTTAAAGTAGTTTTTATTAATTCATCACCTGCTTCAGATAAATTCATTTCCCTTGAAAGTATTTTTGAAACATCACAATCAATATGTTCACCCATACCTTTTACTGTCAAAGGATTTGCAGTTAATTTCACTACAGGTTCAATTGGATTTCCTACGATGTTACCTTGCCCAGTTGGGAATAAATGTATATTAAATCCTGCTGCAGCTTGGAGCGTTACACATTCAGCAGCTGCTGATGAAGTATCCATAAAGTATAAACCTTTTCCTTTTTTTGGTTCCTCCGCTGGTTCCAACACATCAACAAATTTGCAGTTTCCAATTTTTTGAAAATTTCCAAAGGCTTTTTCCTCAATTGTAGTTAGTCCACCAGCAATATTTCCAGCTGTTGGTTGACTTTCTGACAGATCGTCTGTTGCTTCTTTAAGAATAAAATCATTATAATTATTCCAAGTTTTCATGAACTTATCTGAAGCCTCTTTAGAAGCACCTCTTTTAGCACAAACTGACTCTGCTC
>CACLFK010000006.1 GCA_902606105.1 uncultured Pelagibacteraceae bacterium
AATAAAAATATATTTTACAAGATTTTTGGAGATGAAAATCAAATCCTAGAATTAATTGAAAATAAAGTAGATAACAAATTTTATGAAATAATTCATACAGATAAGGTTATCAAGAGTACAGATAGTCCTTTAGAAGGAGCTAAAAGAGGTAAAGAAACTAGCATGTGGCTTGCTATTCAGAGTGTAAAAGAGAAAAAAGCGGATATAGTTATATCTGCTGGAAACACCGGAGCTTTATTAGTTGTAGCTAAACTAAATTTAAAAATGATTGAAAATATTGACAAACCTGCTTTGTCTGCACTTTGGCCAAATAAAAAAGGAATGAGCGTCGTATTAGATTTAGGTGCAAATATTGAATGTAGTTCAAAAAATTTGATTGATTTTGCGATCATGGGTGCTTCTTTATATACGTCACTCTATCCAGAAGATAAACCTAATGTAGCATTATTAAATATTGGATCCGAGGAATTAAAAGGGAATGAAATAATAAAAGAAACTTTTCAAATTTTAAATGAAAAAAATTCCAAAAATTATAACTTTGCAGGCTATATTGAAGGAAATCATCTAATGGATGGAGAGGTTAATGTAATTGTTTCTGATGGTTTCACAGGAAATGTAGCTTTAAAAACTGCTGAGGGAACAGCAAATTTTATTACCAGTGAGTTAAAAAAAACAATGACTGGAAATATTATGGGTAAAATTTCCTCTTTATTAAACATTTCAAATTTAAAGAAATTTAAGAAAAGACTAGATCCGAGATTGTATAATGGTGCAATTTTTATTGGGCTAGACTCACCAGTGGTTAAAAGTCATGGTGGTACGGATTATGTGGGTTTTTCAAACTCACTAGATGTTTGTCATAGAATTGTAAAAGGTAATTTGATAGAAAAGATTAAACACAATATTTAAAAATGAGAATAAATTTAACTAAAAAAGACTTAGTTAATTCAGTTTATATGCAACTTGGTTTTTCCAAGCAAATTTCAGAAAATTTAATAGAAGATTTTTTAGATACAATTATCACAAATATTAAGACTGAAAAAAAATTAAAATTGTCAAAATTTGGCACTTTCTCTATAAGACAAAAGAAATCAAGAATAGGAAGGAATCCTAAAACTAAGGAACCGAAAGTAATTTCTAGTAGGGAGGTTGTTTTATTTAAGCCATCGAAAGAATTTAAAGAATTTATTAATATGAAAGAAAATGGATAAGTCAGAAAATGCTTACAAAACTATTGGAGAAGTTGCAAAAATTTTAAAACTTCAAGCTAATAAAAATGGTATCCTTCCAACGCATGTAATTAGATTTTGGGAGACACAATTTAAACAAATTAAGCCTAAAATATTAAATTCTAATAGAAGATATTATGATGAAAAAACAATCAATCTTTTGAAAAAGGTTAAGTTTCTATTAAAGGAACAAGGCATGACGATTAATGGTGTAAAAAAGATACTAAACAGTGAAGTTACGTTAAAGCTTGACGAAATTGCAGATAAATCTATAAAAGTTGCAAATTTAAAAAATAAGTTAGTTAAGATATCTAAAATTATAAAAGAATTAAAATAATATGGCAAAAAAAACACATGTTAAGGTAAGACTCGTTCCTGAAGCTAAGCCTGATAGCTCTTTCTTTTACTACGTAAAAAAACCTGCAGGTGGTGAAAAAGCAAAAGTTAAGCTTTCAGCAAAAAAATATAATCCAGATACTAGAAAGCATGAAGTGTTTGTGGAGAAGAAATTACCTCCACACAGTAAATAACTATTTCTTTTTAAAATTTCTTTTTTCGTATTCAATATAAGCCCAAATCATATTCTTCCAAATCCTATTTGTTATTTTTGGATCTATATTATTTTTAACTGATTTTTTTTTTATATTTTTTAAAATTATATTTATTCTTTTTTGGTCAATAATTTGATTTTTTTTATCTTTTAGTTTGAGAACCTTTTTAACAAGATTTGTTCTTTTTTTTATAATTTTGAGGAGAGAATTATCAAGTTTATCTAATTCAATTCTAATTTTACTTAATTTTTTTCTCTTTAAAGGCGACATTTATATATTTGGATTATTAAAAAAATATTATATTTAAACGCTTATGTACACTGTTAATACAAAAATTAATAATCAATTATCTGTTTGGTTAATTTCAATGTTTATTATAATTTCTATTATGATTGTAGTTGGTGGCTTAACAAGACTAACTGACTCTGGTCTATCAATAACAGAATGGCAATTATTTTCAGGATTACTTCCACCCCTAAATCAAAACGATTGGATATTATACTTTAATTTATACAAAGAAATTCCTGAATTTAAATTACAAAACTTCAACATGACTTTACAAGAATTTAAAGTAATTTTTTGGTGGGAATGGGCGCATAGATTTTTAGGTAGAGTAATAGGATTGTGCTATATAATCCCACTTATATATTTCTCTTTCAAATTAAAAATCTCAAAAATTCTTAATTTATATTTTATTTTTTTTCTTATTTGTTTTCAAGGATTTATTGGTTGGTATATGGTTAGCAGTGGTCTTGTCGATAGGGTAGACGTTAGTCACTTTAGACTATCTATACATTTATTAATCGCTTTTCTGATTTTATCATTAATTTTTTGGAATTATTTAAATTATCAAAAAAAATATAACAAAGTTGAAAATGGAATAAATTCTATTATTCCATTTGTATTTTTACTTTTAATTTTAACACAAATTGTAATTGGTGCATTTGTTTCTGGAATGGATGCTGGAAAAATTTATAATTCCTGGCCTCTTATGGATAATACTTATTTTCCAAATGATAATAATGTTGAGAATTTATTTAAATTATCTGCTTTTAGTGATCCTTCATTAGTTCAGTTTATACATAGAAACCTCGCATATTTAATTTGTTTATTTTATGTGCTGATATTTTTTAAAGTGTATAAAAATAAAATAATTAAATTATATAGATCAGTTAATATTTTAGGATTTTTTATAATTTTACAGATTGTTCTAGGAATATTTACAGTTGTACTTGGTGCACAAATTTACATTGCTGCAGTACACCAAGTAAGTTCTATTTTTTTAGTAACTTCTTCTATTTATTTTTTCTTTATAAACAAAAGACCTAACTTACTGCTTTAAGTTTGCCTTTTGAGGATTTATTTAAAGCTTGATCTAAATCTTCAATAATATCATCAATATGTTCGATACCTATACAAAGTCTAACATAACTTTGTGTTACACCCGATGCAGCAAGTTCTTTATCGTTTAATTGGCTATGTGTTGTGCTAGCTGGGTGAATAGCTAAACTTCTAGCATCTCCGATATTTGCTACATGATAAAACATTTTTAGGGACTCAATGAATCTTTTGCCAGCTTCAATTCCACCTTTTAGTTCTATTCCAACCATTGGTCCATTTCCACCTTTAAGGTACTGTTTGGCTCTATCTGATATATGCTTATCGTGTTCAGTCGAGTAAATTACTTTGGTTACTTCCTTGTGTTTTTTTAAAAAATTAACAGCCTTGTGAGCATTGTCACAATGTTGTTTCATTCTTAAAGCTACAGTTTCAAGTCCCTGTATAATTGCAAAAGCGTTGTCTGGAGGACATGCCGACCCTAGGTCTCTCAATAAGCAAACTCTTGCACGTACAGAAAAAGGAACATTAGCGCCTGTCATCTCAGGCACAGCTTTGCCCCATATAACATTATTGTAGCTTGCGTCTGGTTCATTGAATAATGGCTGTCTTTTTGCATCAGCTGTCCAATCAAAATTACCACTATCTACTATACTGCCAGCAATTGCTGTTCCATGTCCGCCAATATATTTTGTTAAAGAATGAATAACTACAGCGGCACCATGCTCTATGGGCTTACAAATTACAGGTGCAGCAGTATTGTCCATAATTAGAGGAATATTATATTTTCTTCCAATATCCGAAACTTCCTTAATTGGAAAAACTCTTAAATATGGGTTAGGTAAAGTTTCACCATAAAAAGCACGTGTGTTATCGTCAATTAATTTTTCAAAATTTTTAGGATCACTTGGATCCGCATATCTTATTTCAATACCAAGTTTGCTAAGTGTGTTATTAAATAATGATACAGTGCCTCCATATAGATCAGTTGAACTCACAATGTTATCACCAGCTTGAGCGACATTTAAAACAGCAAAAGTTGAAGCTGTTTGACCAGATGAAACAGTAACACAAGATAAACCGCCTTCAAGCGCAGCAATTCTTTTTTCTAACACATCATTTGTTGGATTCATTATTCTGGTATAAATGTTTCCAAATTCTTTTAGTGAAAATAAGTTTGCTGCATGCTCTGTACTGTTAAACTCATAAGATGTAGTTCTATATATAGGTACAGCTACAGCATTTGTAGCAGGATCACTTCTGTAGTCTCCACCATGGACCGCAATAGTCTCAGGATTATTTCTTTTGTTACTCATAATATACTCCTTTTTTAGTGCTTCAACATTATGTAAGGCGCACAATATAGTTCAAATGCCTACCGATAGTTTTCTGAAAATTCCTCTTTAGCAGTTTAAAGCCCGCAATAGGATCAAATCGGCATAATCTTTTTATCAAATTAAGACCTATTTTCAAGGTAAATATAAAATTGACATTGAATTTAATAATAGTATTAATCCTCGCACAATGACAAAATTCCTTAAAAAAGACCAAATAACATCATCTTGGTACGAAATTGATGCAACTAATGCAGTTGTTGGTAGATTGGCTACAGTTGTTTCAAATATTATAAGAGGAAAAAATAAAACAACTTACACTCCACATTTGGATGATGGTGATTTTGTAGTTGTTAAAAATATTGAACAAGTAAAATTCACAGGGAAAAAATTTCAAGACAAAAAGTATTACAGACATACAGGTCACCCTGGTGGTATTAAGATTGCTACACCTGAAAAATTACATGAAAAAAAACCAGGTGAAACTTTAAAACTTGCGGTTAAAAGAATGTTACCTGGTGGTGTTTTGGGTCGAAAACAATTAACTAAATTAAAAATTTACTCAGGTAACGATCATCCACATTCTGCACAAAATCCTACAGTCATCGAATTAAAAAATTTGAATAGAAAAAATTTAGTTAGAAATTAATATGGAAAATACTCAAACAAGTTCAAAATCCCCTAAAATTAAGTTAGATTTTAAAGACAGTAAATATGCAACTGGAAGAAGAAAAACCTCTATAGCTAAAGTCTGGTTAAAAAAAGGATCTGGTAAAATATATGTAAATGGAAAATTATTTAGTGATTATTTTGCTGATGAAACTCATAAAATGCAAATTACAAGACCTTTTGAAATTATAAATCAGTCTACAGACTATGATGTTAGATGTAGTGTTAAAGGTGGTGGACCAACCGGTCAAGCTGGTGCAATGGTTCATGGCATATCTAAAGCACTAGTTTTATTTGATGAAAATTTAAAAGGTAAATTAAAAACAGAAAAACTTACCACTAGAGACTCTCGAGCAGTAGAGAGGAAAAAACCTGGTAGAAGGAAAGCTAGAAGAAGCTTTCAATTCTCTAAAAGATAATTTTTTTTTAATATTTAACTGTTATAATATAAAATGCCTAAGCTTAATGCATTAGTCGCTGGATCAACTGGATATATTGGTACTCAATTAATTAAAATATTAGTTAAGCACAAATATATAAATATAAAATATTTATGTGGTAATTCTACTGTAGGCAAGAGTATTTCGTCCTATGAAAAATCGTTATCAAAATACAAATTACCTAAAATAAAAAAATTTAATAAAAATTTATTAAATAATGTAGATATAATTTTTACTGCACTACCAAATGGTGAAGCTCAAGATATATCTAAATATCTTAGTAATCAAAAAATTTTAATTGATTTATCTGCAGATTTTAGACTTGAAAAAGCTTCAGAATATAAAAAATGGTACAAACAGAAACATCGAGCAATTAAACTTATAAAAAAAAGTATTTATTCACTTCCTGAAATTAATAGAAAAGAATTAAAAAATTATAATATTATATCAAGCCCCGGTTGTTATCCGACATCTATTCTTTTACCACTAATACCTTTGTTTAAAAATAATTTAGTTAATGTTAAAAACATAATAATAGACTCAAAATCTGGTTATTCCGGTGCTGGACGTGGTGTTCATAATAAATATAAAAATAAAAATTTATATGAATCTTTAAGCGCTTATGGTGTTGGTAATCACCGACACAATTCCGAAATAGATCAACTGTTAAAAAAATTTACAAAGAAAAAAATTGAGGTTAGCTTTACACCTCATTTATCCCCAATGTTTAAAGGTATATTAAGTACTATTTATTTAGATTTGAATAGAAATACAACTCAGTCAAAAATTCTAAGATTATTGTCCAAATTTTATAAAAAAGATAAATTTGTGAAAGTTACAAAGCCAAATACTTTAATAAGCACAAATGATGTTATTAATACTAATAATTGTTTAATTTCAGTATGTAAATCAAAATTTAAAAATAAAATTATAATACTTTCAGCAATAGATAATTTAATAAAGGGTGGAGCAGGACAAGCAGTTCAAAGCTTAAATAATAGATTAAACTTTCCAGAAAAAACTGGATTATTATGAGATTAATATTATGTATATTTTTGTTAGTGTTTCTTAATAATTGTTCTTTAAATAAAGATTCTCAATATTGGACAGAGGGTGTATTTAAAAAGAAAGATGAGCAAAAAAAGCTTTCAAAGATTTTAAAAAAAACAAAAGATATAAGGTCAATGACACTTGAAGAATATAAAATATATATAGAAGACTATACAAAAAAAAGTAATTATCCTGATATTAATAAATGAAAAAAAAATTTAACATCGCTGTTGTAGGTTTGGGTCAGGTAGGATTATATCTTTTAAATGAACTTAAAAATAAAAGAAAAAATTTAGAACTTATTACTGGAAAAAAAATTAATGTAGTAGCTATTTCAGCTAAAAATATAAAAAAAAAAAGGAAATTTAAAATAAATAAAAAAATTTTTTTCTCAAATCCCTTGGATATATTCAAAAAGACCAAGGTTGACATTTTATTTGAAGCTATAGGGTTATCGAACGGAATATCAAAAAAAGTTGTTGAAGCTGCTTTAAAAAATAAAATTCATGTAATTACTCCTAATAAAGCATTAATTTCAAAGCATGGAGATTTATTAGCAAAACTAGCAGAACAAAATAAAGTTAATTTACAATTTGAAGCATCTGTTGCAGGCGGTATTCCAATACTGAAATCAATAAAGGAAGGACTAGCTTCAAATAAAATCTCAAAAGTTTATGGAATTTTAAATGGTACTACTAATTATATTTTATCTGAAATGGAGAATACAAATGAATCATTTGAAAGGGTTCTTAAAAAAGCGCAAAAGTTGGGATATGCAGAACCAGGTAATCCTAAACTGGATTTGAATGGTTTTGATGCATTCGCAAAAGTAAGAATTTTGTCTGCACTAGCTTTTAATAATAAAATTTCCAAACATAAATGTATTATGGAAGGAATAGAAAACATAGATTTAAAAGATATTAAGATTGCAAATCAATTAAATCTGAGAATAAAATTATTAGGTATTTCAGAAATTATTAATAATCAATTGTTTGAAACTGTTCATCCATGTATGGTTAGTAATAATTCTTATATTGGTAATGTTAGCGGCGTAATGAATGCTGTTATTACACAAGGTAAACCAGTAGGTGAAAGTATTTTACAAGGTGAGGGTGCTGGTCCTGGACCAACATCATCATCTTTATTATCAGATCTGGTATCTATTTTAAGAGGTAATTCAAACAATCCATTTGGTACACCTTCTTCCTTAAGAAAAAAATTAAAACCTTTTAATAGTAATAATTATACTAATTCTTTATACTTAAGATTTGAAGTTAAAGATAAATCTGGTGTTCTATCAATGATCACTAACAGACTAGCAAAATACAATATTTCAATAAAAAGAATTATTCAAACGCCTGATAAACTAAATAAAAAAGCTACAATAGTTATAATTACTCATAAAACTTCCGAAATTAATTCAAAAAATTGTTTATCAATTTTTAAAAAAAATAAAAATATTCTTAAGTTTCCAACATTAATTAGACTTTATAATTAATGGAAATTTACATAAAAATTTTTGAAGTTATTTTCCCTGTTTTTTTTGTAATTGGTGTTGGTTATTACTTGGGAAAAAAAAACCCAAAATTTGACACAAATTTCATAACTGTTTTCGCTGGCAATATTGGTACACCAGCTATGATTTTTTATACCGTAACAACGACTGGAATTACATTAAATATTTTTATCCATTATTTCGTTTATGCATTAATAATGATAGGTGGGTTTGCATTGATAGGTCTAATATTATTATTTCTATTAAGAAAAGACCCAAGTATGGAATTGCCCCCTTTAATTTTACCAAATACAGGTAATATGGGTATACCAATTTGCCTTTTTGCTTACGGAACGCAAGGGTTAGGTATAGCGTCTGCTGTTGCTTCAGTTATTATTTTATTTCATTTTACATTAGGTATCTTTTTGGCACAAAAAAGATTTTCCTTAGATGTGGTTATTAAAAGCCCACCTGTTTATGCTATAATCGTTTCTGTTATTTTTTTATTTTTTCAGATTGAAACACCATTATTTCTTGAAAACACGACATTCCTATTAACTTATGCAACAATTTTTTTAGTTCTTATGTCCCTCGGTATAGCCTTAACAAAACTAAAATTTTCATTAAAAGATTCTATATTACTCTCACTTTGCCGAGTGATATTGGGTCCCGTGATTGCGTTTACTATAATTTATTATTTTAAATTATCTGGATTTCCCGCAGGTGTATTGTTAATACAAAGTGCTATGCCTAGTGCTATATTAAATTACCTAGTAGGTAGCATGTACTCACCAAAAAAAATTGTAGACAGTATAGCTAGTACTATTGTTGTATCTACTATCATGTCTTTTTTTACAATTCCAATAGTTGTATTCTTTGCTTTAAAGTACTTTAATTAAAAGATACTCATTTGCTTATGAAGGCAATAATTTTTAGTTTATTAGGTTGGATGTTTTTGCCTATAATGGATGGTTTTGCTAAATTTTTAAGTTCTGAACTTCCAATATTACAAATCACGTGGGCTAGGTATTTCTTTACAGTGGTAATTATTTTACCCATTATGTTTTTTTTCTTTAACAAACAACTTGTTTGGTCAGATAAGCCTAAACTTCAAATTTTAAGAGGTTTAATACTGCTTTCTGCTAACATTTGTTTCTTTTATTCAATATCTATTATATCGTTAGCAAAAGCTTTAACTCTTGCATTTATTGCTCCTTTAATAGTTACTGCTTTCTCACCATTATTTTTAGGTGAAAAAGTTGGTTTTAGAAGATGGACTGCAGTTACAATTGGTTTTATCGGTTCATTAGTGGTTATTAGACCAGGTTTTTTAGAATTAAATATTGCTAGTCTGGCGGCTTTATTTACTGGTATCCTTTATGGTTTTTATTTAATAATAACAAGAAAACTTAGCACATCTGACAACCCTTTATTAACACTTTTGATAACTGGTTTAGTTGGTGCTACATTGATATCTCTAGTTATTCCATTTTATTGGATCAAACCATCACTGAATCAATGGTCTTTAATGGCTGGAATAGGGGTATTTGCGTGCATTGGTCATTTATTCCTTATTATATCCTTAAAATATGCCGATGCTTCTAAATTAGCCCCTTTGGGCTATACAGAGATAATACCAAATATTATTATTGGTTATTATTTTTTCAGTGAGATACCAGATAAATGGACTTTTTTAGGACTTTTTATTATTATTTTAAGCGGTCTTTACATATTTAAAAGAGAGCAATCTAAAATTATTTAATTAAATAGTAAATAAAAGGTTACTAATAATTAATGTATTAAATTAATTACTATTATTAAATTATTGTAATTATTATATATATTTAAAATTAAAAACATTAATTATTACAAATAAGACTTAGATTTTTATAATTTTTAATGTTATTTAAAATAATTATAAAAAATAATTAATTAAAAAATATTAATGAATAAAAAGTGTTTATTATCAAGACTTATTTAAGTGGTAAAAAAATATTTATTGAACACATAAGCTCAAAGTAAGTAGGGGAGAGTAAATTTAGCTCAAAAAATGAGAAAATTTGATCATGAAAAAAGGCTTGTTTTTGACTACAAATGTAGCAATGCAGTATAAGAATATAATGTTTAAACGGCCATAGAACACCCTTAATTTAGTAAGAGCTTATATATGCTACAACCCAAAGGTGCATTCAATGTATTTTAGAAAAAATATGTCCATATTCAAGAAATCGTTGAGATTGCTTGTTTATTCAATGTTTTAAAGTAAAAATAAGGACTATATTTTAACTTTTTCTGATCTAAGCAATGATAGCTTTTTCTTAATTCCACCCCTAGCAGAGTATCCTCCAAGTCCTCTATCAGATCTAATTACCCTGTGACAGGGTATTTTCCTGATTTCTGGGTTTTTCCCACACGCATTTGCTACAGCTCGAGCCGAATTAGGTCTTTTTATAGCAATTGCTACTTCTTTGTAAGTTTTTACCTTACCTTTTGGGATTGTTTTTAAATAATTCCAAACTTTTAACTGAAATTTAGTGCCATTCATGAGGTAATTTGTGTTTAAAGAGAAAAACCACTTTTTTATGCACTTTTCAGTGCATAAAGTAGTAGTTTTAGGCACGTCGTTGACTCGCTATCGCCATGCCACCCGCTTCGCGCGTTCAGCGATTCCCCGCGAAACTTTCTGCCCTCTGAATTTGTACCTTGCGGCTTTTCTCCAGCTGGCCAGTTAAGAGTTGCCCCTTAATTAATTCTAATATATCAACTGTATTATTTATTTATATCACTTTTTAGTTGTTTTTTAAAAATATGGCGACTAACTGTGAATAGTGGGGATAATTCTATTTCCCAAAAATAAGAATAAAATAGCTTATAAGAAAAAAAATAAATAGGATTGTTAAGTAGAATGTCTCGATTGATTTTCCAGTTTTCTTAAATTGAATAATGCTTAATATTGCGAAAGCAATTGCACTAATTAAAAAATAATTAGGTTCTATAAATCCGTTCATTGAGCCCATAATTAATTTTTAAACTATTGACATTAAAAATCACTTAATATATTACTAACGATAATTAATTGTTATCAATAGTAATATTATATGAATGAGCTAACTACAGACCTAAAATCGCTGCATGAGGCAACTTTAAATAACCTCAAAAGTTCTAAAGCTAATAACACATTAAGAGCATATAAATCAGACTTTAAGGATTTTGGTATTTTTTGTGCTAAGCATAATTTAAATTCATTACCATCAGAACCTAAAGTAGTTTCTCTATATTTAACTTACCTTTCTAAAAGTTCAAAAATTAGCACTTTAAGGAGAAGACTAGTATCAATAAGTATGGTCCATAAGTTAAAAGGACATTATTTAGATACAAAACATCCAATTATTGTTGAAAATTTAATGGGCATAAAAAGAATCAAAGGGAGCATTCAAAAAGGTAAAAAACCATTATTAATTAGTCATTTAAAATTAGTAATTAATGTAATAAATGAACAAAAAATTAATGATATTAAGAAATTTAGAGACAAGTCAATAATATTACTCGGCTTTGGAGGTGGTTTTAGAAGAACAGAACTAATTTCAATTGACTATGAAGATTTAGAATTTGTTGATGAAGGAGTTAAAATCATTATTAAAAGGTCAAAAACAGATCAATTTGGTGAAGGAATGATAAAAGGTATACCCTATTTCACTAATGAAAACTATTGTCCAGTGGCTAATTTAAAAAAATGGATAGAAATTGCTAAAATCAAATCAGGTCCTATTTTTAGAAGATTTTCTAAAGGTCTTAATTTAACAGATAAAAGATTAACAGACCAATCTGTAGTTTTGTTAATGAAAAAATATTTAAATTATGCAGGAATTGAAAATAAAAATTTTGCTGGCCATAGTTTAAGATCTGGTTTTGCCACTGTAGCAGCAGATGCTGGTGCAGATGAACGTAGTATTATGGCTATGACAGGTCATAAAACCACACAAATGGTAAGAAGATATATTAGGGAAGCAAATATATTTAAAAACAATGCTTTAAATAAAATAAAACTATGATCGATTTAAAAATTAAAGATAAACTAACATTACTTATACCAGCCTATAAGTCGGAAAAGTTATTAGTTAAGGTATTGAATAGTATAACAAAAAATATTGAAATTATAATTGTAGATAATTCAAATGACATAATATTAAAAAAATTTTTAGAAAAAAAATACAAAAATTGTAAAGTTTATTTAAAAAAAAATATTGGCTATGGTAGAGCTATAAACTATGGGTCAAAATTTATTAAAACTAAATATTTTTTTGTGATGAATCCAGATACAATTATATATAATGATACATTTAAAATATTATTGAGTTCTGCAGAAAAAATAAAAAAATTTGGTGTAATAAGTCCAGATCATATAGATAACAAAAAAAGAAAAAGTAAAAAGAAAATTGTGAAAAATGAAACTCTTTCTGGTGGAGCAATGTTATTTAAAACAAAAATTTTTAAAAAATTGAAAGGCTTTGATAATAAAATTTTCTTGTATTATGAAGATAATGATTATTTTAAAAAATGTATTTTAAGAGGTTACAATATATATACAGTAAAAAACTGCTTTTATTTTCATAAAAAAAAAAATAGTAGTTCGGCAAAATATAAAAATTTAGATGAAAAAAATTATTTTAAACTAATATCTGGTTGGCATGGACAATGGTCAAAGTTTTATTATAATAAAAAGTATTATGGTTATTTTCAAAGTTTATTAAAAATTATACCAAAATTAATATTAATTTTTATTCAACTGATTATAAATCTCATTATTGATTTTCAAAAGGCTAAGTATTTATATTTTAAATTAGAGGGGTTAATTTCATCAATTATTGGCTTACCGGCATTTAAGAGATCTAAATATGATAAATTTATCTAAGCTAAAAAGGTTTTTATTTTGTGTTTAATCATTTTTTTTAAATATTTTGAATTTTTTTTTAAAAAATAATCCTTAAAATTTGGCAATATAAACGTTGTAGGGTGTTTAAACCAGACATTTTTAAAATCTAAATTTAAATGATTATATGGATTTAAACTTTTAGAATAATAATCAACATAAATAGTAGATCTCTTTTTTAGATTATCTTTTATTTTTGTAACACCGTGAAAGGTGAAGGGAGAATGAAGAAAAATTAAAGCTCTATTTGATTTATATTCAATTTTTTTTTTAATTACGGTACCATTATGGTTAGCTAAAATAGTTTCTCCACCCCACTCTTTCACCCAATTCTTTGTTAGGTATAGAATAATATTAAGAACATGAGGTGAACCAGTTTTTGGCTCTGACGAATGATCAACATGAGTACCTAGGAATCCCGAATTATACATTTCATGATAATTTGCTAACTCTGTATTGCCTTCTGTGGTTGAAAATAATTTTTCGATTTTTGATAACTGATATAAATTATTAATAAAATCATATGAGTTTAGCTTATCTACAATTAATTTAAGGTTATTCGACAATTTATCATTTTTACTTGTCCATTTATTTTTTTCAAGATCTGTATCAAAAGTTAAACCTTTAGAAGAAACTTTATTAAAGTTTTCTAAATCTAAATTAGAGAAAAAACCTTCATCTAAAAAATTATCTAAAATTATATGTGGATAAGGTTTGGCCCTAATAAAATCTTCTGAGTAATTACTCAAATCATTATATTTATTATTTATAATATTCATTTAATTGATCATTTATTATGAAGTGACATTTTTTTAAAAATATAATGTGAATTAAACATGTATATAATATATATAATAGCCATGTTTAATAATAAAATAGTACTTATTTCTGGTGGCACAGGTTCATTTGGTTCACAAATGCTTAAAAGTTTACTAAAAACAAAGGTTAAAGAGATAAGAATTTTGAGTCGTGATGAAAAAAAGCAAGAGGATTTAAGACGTTCAATTCCAGATAAAAGAGTAACTTATGTTATTGGTGATGTAAGAGATTATAACACAGTATTAAATTGCACAAAAAAAGTTGATTTTGTTTTTCAAGCAGCTGCTTTAAAACAGGTTCCTACATGTGAATTTTTTCCAATGGAAGCTTATAAAACAAATGTAATTGGAACATCTAATATAATTGATGCCTCTGTACAAAATAATGTAAAGAAAATTGTTGTTCTAAGCACTGATAAAGCTGTTTATCCAATTAATGCAATGGGTATTTCAAAAGCCATGATGGAGAAAATTGCTATATCAAAAGCAAGGGAAATTAAGTCAAAAAAAATAAACTGTGCAATTTGTGTCACTAGATATGGAAATGTAATGTCTTCAAGAGGTAGTTTAATACCTTTTTTAATTACAAAAATTAAAAATAATGAAGAGCTTACTTTAACAGATCCTAAAATGACAAGATTTTTAATGTCTTTAGATGAATCAGTAGAGTTGGTAAAAGAAGCTTTTAAAAATGGAAAAAATGGAGATATATACATTCAAAAATCTCCTTCTGCTACGATTCATAATATTGCAAAAGCTTTGCTTCTTATTTTTAAAAAAAAAAATAAAATAAAAATTATTGGTCCTAGACATGGTGAAAAAATTCATGAAAGTTTATGCACTAGTGAAGAAATGTCACGCGCAATAAATTTAAAAAAGTTTTTTAGAATACCTGGAGATCTTCGCAATATTAATTACGATATTCATAATAAAAAAAATTTTATTTTTAGTCAAAGAAATCCTTATAGTTCAGATAATACAAAAATACTTAATCTAAAACAATTAACATTATTATTTAAAAAAACATTATTTTTAAACTAAGTTATCTTTCAAAATTTATAATTATGCTCAATCATAAAAAACCTTAATTCCTTTATCATTTTTAACCAAGACTTTTTTTTATATTTAGAATTTCTTTTAAACTTTCTACTATCTAAAGATCTATCTATTTTAAAATTAGGGAATTTAACTAGTATTATTTTTTTTTTAAATACTTTAGAAATAAACCTTAACAAATTATATTTGGATATTCTTTCACCACTTACATTAATTATTTTATTATAAAAATTTCTTTTAAAAATAAAATATTTAAAAATAATTTGACTTAATTCAAGTGAAGTTAAACCTGAAAAAAATGCGTTATTATAACCATTTACAGTTTTTCTTTGATTTAGAAACCAATTTAAAAGGGATTTTCTTGTTTTAACCTCCGGTCCTATAAAAGAGGTCCTTATAGTTGTAGAGTAAGTGTTTTTAACCTCACCTTTTGCTTTTGAAAGACCATACAAATCTTTTGAATCTTTTTTAGATGTTTCATTATAATTACCTTTTTTACCACTAAATACACAATCTGTGCTAATATGAATAAAGTATATTTTTTTTTTATTACAAAATTTAGCTAACATTTTTGGCAGATTAGTATTAATAATTTTAACATTTTCGGATGATTTATAAGAATGATGATATTTGGTAATACCAACACAATTTACTATATAGCAAGGATTAATTTTTACAATTAAATCACATAATTTTTTAAAATTAGAAAAATTACTTAAAAAATAATTTTTTTTACTTTTATTTTGAATTCTAGAAATTGAATAATAATCTATATTTTTGGTTTTTATAAAATTAATAAATGTACTAGCTAATATTCCATTATATCCTAAAATAAGTACTCTCATCATTTATTACTTAAAATTTATTAAAGTCAGATATAACAACATAATCTTAACTTCAATTAACTCCAAATAAAAAATAAAATTTTTATTAGGATTTTTAAGAGGTCCATCATATTTTTTGAAAATAAGTTTTTTATTCTTATTAAGACCAGATTTTAAAAAAAATTTCTCAAAAAAATTTATAGAAAGTCCCCATTTTTTTAAAAATATTTTGTTACCTCTGCTACCCAGATATGTAAATAATGATTTATCTTTTTTTCTAGTTGTTATAGAACCAAAATGATAAGCAAGACTTTTACCTAAACCTTTAAATATCCTCACATCATGTTTCCATAATTTCATTGCAAAATCAGTGTCATCACCACCTGTTGGAGAGAATTCTTCACTCCATCCACCTAAATTCTTCCAAACATCTATGTGAACCAATCCAGGACATTTGGTGGTACCCTGAAAATCAAATGTTTTTATGTTTTCTAAATTTTTAATTAATTTTTTTTCATTAAAAGATTGAGCAGTTTGACCTGCATTAAATTGTACTTGTCCAGCTCCTACCATAGTTGCCGAAAAATAAAACTTATTATGGTTAAGTAAGTTAATCTCCTTCTCAAATTCAATATCCCATTCAGGACAATAATAAAAATCATCGTGCGATATTAAAATATAATTAAATTTAGATTTTTTTGATGCTAGATTTAAAGCTTTTGGCATACCAATATTTTCTTTTGTATAAGTATATTCAATATTTGTGCTTTTTAGATATTCCAGAGTTCCATCGGTACCTTGATTTACATGAACTATAATTTGATGGTCGAAATTAGAATTTTTTTTAAGACTTTCTACACATATTTTTAAATAATCTAAATTGTTAAAAGTTGGAATTAATATAGAAAACATTAATTTTTTGAGATAAATTCTTTTATATAATCCTTAATATCTTTTTTGGTCGTGTAACCAAGAATTTTTTTTGCATTGTTATTGGGTATAGTAGAACCAAATCTTTCACCAGCCCTAACAGGTAAATATTTAATTTTTGTTCTAAACATTTTAGCAATTTGAATAATTGTATAGGTTTTTTTAGTACCAAGCATATAGTGGTTTTGCTTACCTTTTTTCCAAGCAAGGTAACAACCCTCAACAATATCATCTATATATGTAAAGTCTCTTCTTTGTGTACCGGGCTTAACAATAGTTAAAGGTTTTCTCTTTTTAAATTGTTCCTCAAAAATACCAATTACTGCTGACATTGGAGAATTAAGAATTTGTCCAGGTCCATAAACATTATAAAAATAAACAAATTCGTACTTAAGACCAAACCATTTATTATAATTTTTGATTAGCTCTATATTTTTTGATTTGGACCAAGCATATGGAGATAAATTTTCATCTTTTCCACTATTGCCTAAATTACTAGAGGTAGCAGAATATATGAGTTTAATTTTATTATCTTTTGCAAATTCTATAACTTTTGAGGAATGATGAATATTATATTCAAAACATTTTTTGTAATTTTTAAAGCTTTGAAAAATTCTTGAATATTCTCCAAAGTGAAAGATTACTTTTATTTTATTTTTATATTTTTTTAATAAAGTATCTATATTTTTATTTTCACCTTTAATATATTTTACATTAATTCTTTTTATATGATTTTTTTTATAACCAGATGAATAGTTATCAATACTTATAATTTTTTCTTTAATTCCTAGCTTTAAAAAATATTTAATTAAATTTGAGCCAATAAATCCTGCACCACCAGTAACTACAATAGTATTTTTTTTCATTTAAAACATATTTATTATAAGGGATTTTTTTAAAAATAAACTCTAAATTAAATTATAATACATTATTCTAAAATTTAATAGTAAATTAAAAAAACTTAATCAGAAATAATAGCACGTGAAATAATTTTATAGAATTCATTATCATTTATAATATCTGTTATATTTTTTCTTTCAAATAAAGTTAGATTGTTCATATGACTTGTCCAAAATTGAGTATGTTGAAGTCTACTTTTTTCAAAAAAAGCAATGGTTTTAATTTTCAAATTATGCGAAACATGACTGACACCCCCTTCACAACAAATTAAAAATGAACTGTCTTTTATAATTATCTCCAAGTCTTTAAATGAACAATTGTCATAAAAAAAAACATTATTTTTATTAATTGTCATAACAAATCTATTTTCATTAATTTGAGTAAACTTTTTCTTATATTGTTCTAACAAATTGAGTTTTTTTGAACCTGTCGTTATTACTATATTAAATTTATCATCTAAAGTTATTAGAAGTTTTTTAATTAGTGTATCTAAAGTTTCTGCTGTTGGATTTATATCCGTAAAGTCACTATAATAGAATTTTGTAAACCATTTTTCATCCAGATGAATAATTATATAGTTTTTGTTAGTTTTTATTAAATTGTAAAAAACATAATCTTTATAAATATCAATTTTTTGAAGATCTATATTAAAGTTTAGGTTGCTTGCCAAGAATGAAAAATTTTTAAGTTGATTTTGAATTTCATAATTAAATACTCTTTTATAATTAAAAATTTTACTTAAAAACTCAAGATTTCTACTTTGGAGCAAAATTGATTTTTTTCCCTTAAGAAAAAGAGATATGAAAAAAGATCTATTTTTTCCATCTAGTATTATAATATTTGAATATTCTATCTTTCTTAATTGAATTATCATTTTAAATAAACCAATTATTTTTCTAAAAAATTTAGTTTCATTTTTTAAAGGAAAAATTTGGTTCACAAAATTAAAATTTTTTATATAATTGTAATTATATTCAGAAGAAATAAGAATAATTTTGTTATCTTTAAACTTTTTCTTGTAAGACAAAATAAATGGACTTGATATTATAAAATCACCAATTCTATCAGTTCTAAAAATAAGTGTATTTAAATCATCCATTGTTGGTATTTAGTTATTTCCATTTTAAATATTTTTTGTATCATAAATTTAGAAACTAACGAGCTATCAAATAATTCAAAATAACGTCTTTTGCCCTCAAGTGCAATTTTTGATCTTTGATCAAAGTTTTTTGAATAAAATAAAATCTTTTCTTCTAAATCATCGTAATCATTAAAATAAATTACGTGTTCATTATTTTTAAAAAAATCTTCATAGTAATATCCTTTTTGTAAAAAAGTTAATAAGCCGTTAGCGATAAGTGAACAGATCCGATCACTAGAATAATATTTTATTGGCGAGCCTCTATTTAAATTTAAACCCATTTTTGACTTGCTTAATTCAATAAAAAATTGATTTCCCCATATTGGGTTTTTCTCTATACCATAAAAATTTTTCACTATGTTTTTATTTTTAATTTTTTTTAAAAACTCAACTCTTTCGTCAGTATAGCCTTTTTTTAAATTACCTCTATGCTGACCGTGACTCAATGCGAAAAAAATATCATACTCAAGATTTCGTATCTCATAATTTTTTAAGTAATCCACACTACTGTCACAAACATTAGGAATATAAAATGTTTTCGAATTGTCAGCAAAATCTATCACAGATGGATCTGTAGTTATAAAATTTGTATCACAAATTTGATATTTTAAAAAAAATCTTCTTTTATGATTTTTGTAATTTTCAAAGTTTGGATCTAATGTATCAACAAAATATTGTGAAAATTCAATATTTTTAAATTTATTTTTTAATTCAAATAAATCTTTTTGATTCAGTGAGTCAACATGACCAAATAAAACTACATCAGGCTGAAAATTTATAATTGTATTAATTATACAATCAAAAAAAAAACTTTTTTTATAATTTAAAATATTTGATTGTAAAAAGTCTCTATCACTTATTTGTAGTACATTAAAATTATTTTTAATAAAACCATTATTAATTTTTTTTCCAGTACCGTAAAATAATCTTCCGTTATGCCTTAGGTGCATATCTGCGATATGTAGTATTTTAATTGGACGATTGTTTAGTAACATTATTAATATACTTTTGTTTTATTAGATTTCTAAATTTTATATCTTTTTTAATTTTAATTTCTGCTTTCATAGCATCAGACTTAGTATCGAATTTTTTTTTAAATATTAATTTCCATTTTCTTCCTCTTGTAAATTTAGCACCTTTAGATGAATTGTGAGCATTAATTCTTTTATTAATATCAGCTGCATAGCCTACGTAGGAAATATATTTTTTATTTGAATAAGATATTAAAATATATACAAAATAGCTCATTAATGGCGGTCCCTAGGGGAATCGAACCCCTCTTTCGAGGATGAAAACCACGTGTCCTAACCGATAGACGAAGGGACCGAACTGATGTTTTTTATTGTAAAAAAATATATTAATCAAGCTTTATTAAAATTTTCAGAATTTACACTTAACATTTACTTAAATTTTTTCTTTATATTTTATAATTTTTTTTAGTTTAGACGACTTATGCGTCACTAGTGTTTCAGATGTATAATCATTATTTTTAATATCTATTCCTTTTAACAGATCGCCAGATGTAATGCCAGTAGCACAGAAAATAGAGTCACCAGAAACAATCTCGTTTAGATCATATTTTTGTTTTAAATTTTTAATACCCATATTTTTTGCTCTAGTTTTATCTTTATCTGTAACAAATATAAATCTTCCCTGAAAACTGCAATCAAATGTATCTAAAGCAGCTGCCGCTAATACTCCTTCTGGACCTCCGCCAGTACCTAAAAATATATCAACTTTATATTTTTTATCCGTAACCATTAATGCGCCTGATACATCACCATCAGTAATTAATTTAATGTTTACGTTAAGTTTATTTAATTCATGTATAATTGAACTATGTCTAGGCCTATCTAGAATACATGCTGTTATATCTTCTGGTTTTTTATTTAAATATTCAGATAAATTATGAATATTTTTCTTAATTGAATAATCTAAATCTATAACACCTTTTTCTTGCACATTAGCAGATATTTTTTCCATATAAGTTTCTGGAGCTTTAAATAGATTATTTTTTTCTGCAATAGCAATTACTGATAATGCTCCAGGTAAATTATAAGCAGCAAAGTTTGTTCCTTCTAATGGATCAACAGCTATATCGATTTCAGGTCCGTTCATTGTACCAATCTTTTCTCCTATATAAAGCATTGGAGCTTCATCTAATTCTCCTTCACCGATAACTATTTCTCCTTTGATATCTATTTTGTTTAACTCTGTCCTCATTTTATCAACTGCTGCTTTATCTGCAGCAATTTTATCTTTCTTTCCAACTAAATGAAAGGAGGCTAAAGCAGCTTTTGTAGTAACACTTATTAATTTATTGATATATTTTGGGTCAATTGCCATTAAATTTTTTCGTCAACTATTTCATCTTGTATTATTTTATATTCAAATTCTCTTAATCGTTTATATACACTGGCAAGTTCTATGATAGTAGGCCAAGCTTTTAGTATATATTGCATTGATCCCTCTACTCTTCCAAAAGCTCTTATTATTTGCTGCATAACACCGAGAGTAACTGCGCCAGCTACTATAGCTGGAGCCAAGAACACGTAAGCAGATAAAACATTTGCTTGTAAATAAGCAATCCTACCAATATTAAAATAAAGATATCTTATATAACTTAGATAATGAATACTTCTTACACCTTCAAATAATTCATCAATAGTTTTTGGTCTTATACTTCCATCATCCTCAGCTATTACTAATATTTTTCTGTAAGCCGCTTCTTTTTTTTGCAAATCATATTCAACTCCTACCAACCTCAATATTAGACCTAAAATTACAAGAAAAACTGTACCACCAACTGACCAAATGAGAGCACCGACTATAAGACCATAATCCCAATCACCAAAAAAGAAAATTGGAATACCAATACTTAATCCAAACAATATTGGCATAAATTCAATTAGTATCATTAAAGCTTCAATTAAACTTGTTCCTAACGACTCCATTATCCTTGAAAATTTAATGGTATCTTCTTGAACTCTTTGTGCAGCACCTTCAATTTTACGAGCTTTATCATAAACTGAATGATACCACTCTACCATTGCAGCTCTCCATCTGAATAAATAATGAGATGTAAAAAAACTAACTAATACAGCAACACCAACATACATAGCTGCTAAAATTATAAATGAAAGTAAACTTGCCCAATATTCTTCGATAGTTATAGCATTTGGAGATCCAAGAGCTTTTTGAATCATGTCATAAAATTCACCAAACCACTCATTAATTTTAACATCAATTTTCACTTGAATCCAAAGTGATGAAAGTATTATGGCAGAGCCTAGCCAAGACCAGAGATACCAATTTCTTTCAGTAAAAAATCTAAACATATAATTATTTTAAGAAATTATCTGCATAAGATTTCTTTACAATTTTTCTTTTTTTAGGTTCAATTATTTCGTACTCTATTTTTTTCTTTTTTGCATAGTTTATCGCAAGTTCTTTAGATGAAAATTCTATTTTTAACTCGGTTAACGTATCATCAGAACTTTCCCATCCCATTAAAGGATTCTTTGTTGGGTCTTTTGTTTTAAATTCTAGCAACCATTTATTAGTTTTCCCAAGACCGGATTGCATTGGGCTTTTGTTAGGAAGATAAATTATTGCTTTTTTCATAATGATGGTCGGAGTGGCAGGATTCGAACCTGCGACCCTCTGGTCCCAAACCAGATGCGCTACCAGGCTGCGCTACACTCCGAGAGCATTACTAATACAGTAGTTACTGATATTTTCAACGATTAAAGCTTCAAAATTAAAAGAATTTTCATAAATATCTGGTATATAAGAATTTATGATTATTACTTGCCCATCTTGTAAAAAGAAATTCAATATAGATATAAATTTAATCCCAGCTGAGGGACGAAATCTACAATGCGGATCGTGTGATCGCGTTTGGTTTTATAAAAAAGAAGATCCAATACCAGAAACTCTACAAATAAAGGAAGATATTGCTATTCAAGAAAATGAAGATAGTGACAAGTTAAATGATAATAAATCTAAAGATCAAATAATAAAACAATATGTAGAGAATAATCAAAAAGCAAAATCTGAATTATCAACAACCAAAGAAACTGAAAGTAAATCTGAGGCAATTAAAAAAACTCAAAGTAGCAAGTTTTTTTCATATTTAATTGTTTTTATAATTTCATTAGGTGCACTAATTATTTTACTAGACACTCTAAAAACACCTTTTATCAACATATTTCCTGGATTAGAAGTGTTGTTATTCAACCTATATGAAACATTGAAAGATATTAAACTATTTATTATAGACCTTTCATAATTTTATGATCAATTATATTTCAAAACCTTTTAGGTGGTTCTTTAAATTAGAGGCCGCTAGTGGATTAGTTTTGTTATTTGCTGCCATTATTGCTTTATTTATAAGCAATTCAAACCTAGCTAATTTATACTTTTCAACATTAAATAAATATCTATTCATTGGTATTAATAATTTTGGATTAAAACTATCAGTAATTCATTGGATAAATGATGCTTTAATGGCAATTTTTTTCTTCTTTGTAACACTTGAGATTAAAAGAGAATTTTTACAAGGAGAACTTTCAAATATAAAACAAGCCTTACTTCCAATAATTGCAGCTGTAGGTGGAATGTTAGTGCCGGCATTATTTTATGTTTTCATTAATTTTGGTGACAGTGAAACTTTAAAAGGATGGGCTATACCTTCAGCTACAGATATAGCTTTCTCTTTAGGTGTTTTATCGCTACTTGGAAAAAGAGTACCTTTATCTTTAAAGGTTTTTTTAACTGCATTAGCTATTATTGATGACTTAGGAGCGATAGTTATAATTGCTCTTTTCTACTCTGGGGACTTAAGTATAAAATATTTATTTTTAATGCTAGCAGCATTCATCATTTTATTATTGATTAATAAATTTAATATAAAAAAATTTTTACCCTACTTGATCGTTGGGTTGTTTCTATGGGATTTCACTCACAACTCAGGTATACACGCTACTATTGCTGGTGTTCTTTTAGCTATGACAATTCCTCATAGAAAAAAAGGAAAAGATTTTTCATTATTAATTAAAATTGAACATGCGATCAGTCCGTATGTTGCCTTTGGTATAATGCCATTATTTGCCTTCGCTAATGCAGGAGTATCTCTAGAAGGTTTAACTTTTGGGTCTTTGTTAAATAAAGTACCTTTAGGAATTTTGTTAGGATTATTTGTTGGTAAACAACTTGGCGTTTTTATTTTCTCCTATGTATCCATTAAAGCTAAGATTGCACAAATGCCTAGTGATACTAGTTGGTACAATTTTTATGGCGTCGGTGTTCTAACTGGTATCGGTTTTACAATGAGTCTTTTTGTTGGAAATTTAGCTTTTGCAGAAAATTTGCAGTATATGGATGGTGTTAAAATTGGAGTATTAACTGGATCATTACTGTCAACTTTATTTGGGTATTTTTTAATATTACTTACCCCCAATAAACCTAAAAAGTAACTACAAAAAATGAGGAAAATATTTTTAAGTGGTATATTAATAATTATGTTTTTTTTTAACAATTTAGTAAAAGCTGAGTATGAAAAAATTTTTTACGACCTAAAAATAGAAAGCATAACCGGAAAGATAATAGATTTTAAAGAATATGAAAATAAAGCTGTCCTAGTAGTTAATACTGCAAGTTATTGTGGTTTTACAAATCAATATGAAGAATTACAAGAACTATGGGATACTTATAAATCAAAGGGCTTAATAGTCTTAGGCATACCCTCAAATTCATTTAATCAAGAAAAAAAAGATAATGAAGAAGTCAAAAAATTTTGTGAGGTAAATTTTAATATTAACTTCCCTTTATCCACTATTACTGAAATTACAGGTGATAATGCTCATGAAATCTATAAATGGGCAAAAAAAAACTATGGAAAATCAGCAGTTCCAAAATGGAATTTTTATAAAATATTGATTAATAAAGAAGGTAAAATTGAGGATACATTTGCATCTTTTACTAAACCCATGTCTGGTAAATTAATAAAAAAAATTGAAGGTATACTATAATTTAATTGTTAAACCATCATGTGCTGGGATTACATTTTTAGGTAAAAGTTTTTTTAAAACTTTATAATCTAATACTGGTGATAAATTTGTTAAAATAGCATTTTTAGGTTTAAATTCCTTAATCATAGATAAAGAATTTTCTAAATTAAAGTGAGATGGATGAAAATTGTACCACAAACAATCAATTATTAAATATTTCAAATTTTTAAAATATTTATAATCTTTCTTATAAATTTTACTTACATCGCTTATATAGGCTAATTTTTTATCTATAATAAAGCAGTTCGATTTAATTTTACCATGATCAACTTCTACAGATTTAATTTTAACTTTCCTCTTATTATTTAATGTAAAAAAATCATTTTTTAATTTGTTTAATTTTAATGTTGCGGGATATTCTTTCGAATAGCTTTTAAAAATATAAGAAAAAGTTTTCACAAGGTAATTTGAAGTAAATTTATCAGCATAAACATTAATGGGTTTTCTACTATTTATATAGAAAGATCTTAAATCATTAATTCCATGTGTTTGATCCCCATGCATATGTGAATAAAGTACTTTAGTTATTTTTTTAATTTTGTGTCTTAATAATTGCTGTCTAAGATCTGGTGAGGTATCTATCAAAATATTTTCATCTGAAGTTTGAAATAATGCTGAACATCTTGTTCTATAGTTTTTTTTATTATTTGGATCACAGTTACCATAAAAACCATCTGGTCTTGGCACACCCATTGAACTACCACACCCTAATATAATAAATTTCATACTATTAGTTAAAGAACAGTTGATTAAAATTATTTGTAGTTATTTCAATGAGTTTTGACTTTGGTATTTCTTTAATTTCTGCAAGTTTATCGGCTGTAAAATCAATAAATGATGGTTCATTTTTTTTACCTCTATTTGGTACAGGGGCTAAAAAAGGACTGTCGGTTTCAATCAATACTTTTTCTAGAGGTAACGACTTAAAGGTATCTTGCAAATCTAAGGAGTTTTTAAAGGTAATAATTCCACTTGCTGAAAAATATGAGTTTAATAGTAAAAGTTTTTTTGAAAATTCTTTAGATCCTGTAAAACAATGCATTAAAATTTTAAGGTCATTATTTTTATATGAATTAAGTATTTCATATGTTTCTTCTTCTGCATTTCTTGAATGAACAATTAATGGTGACTTAGTCTCAATCGAAGCTTCTATATGCTCTTTAAAACTCGATATTTGTTTCTCACGATCACTATTATTATAATAAAAATCTAATCCTGTTTCACCTATGCCAATAATTTTTTCATTTTCTTTAAAATTTTGAACTAATTGAGAGGAGGTTAAAACATTTTTGTCACTTTCGTGTGGATGAATACCAACTGTACCGTATATAATGTCGTCTTTATGGATCAATTGTCTAATTTTGGAAAAACTATCTATTGATGTTGATATGGTCAGCAATTTTTTAATGCCAACATCTTTAGATCTTTGTATTACGTTACTAAGATCACTTATTAATGGTTCATGATCAAGATGACAGTGTGAATCAATCATTATGTTTTTCTATTTTTTTAAAAAGTATATCTATTTTATTTATACTATTTCCTTTAATTAAAAATTCATTTTTGGATATGTCTTCTAATTTAATATCATTTTCACCAAGATTGAATATTTTTAAAGCCTTTAATGATGATCCTGGGATTACTGGATAGAGTAAAAAACTTATTTTTCTAATAATTTCTAAAGAAGTAAAAACGATGGTATTTAATCTAATAATATCATCCTTCTTTTTCCAAGGTTCTTGATCATTAAAATATTTATTAGCCTCAAAGAGTGAGTTAACTATATAATCAATATAAAAGTTCAAGTTTTGTTGATCTATTTTAGATTTTATATTTTCTAAATTATCTTTAAATTTATTTAATATATTTAAATCATCATCCTCAAATTTAATTTTTTCTGGTATTTTTCCATCACAATTTTTTATAGCAAATGCAGTAACACGTTGACATAAATTACCATAATTATTTGCTAAATCACTATTTATACAATCCTCCAATCTATCCTGAGATATATTACCATCATTCCCAAAAGAGACTTCTTTAATCAAATAATATCTTAAAGGATCTAAGCCATATTCATTAATAATTTGTAAAGGATCTAAAATATTACCTTTTGATTTAGACATTTTCTCATCTCCTGACAGTATCCATCCATGGCTGTAAACTTTTTTTGGTAGTTCTATTTTAGCAGCTAATAAAAAAGCTGGCCAATATATGGCGTGAAATCTTAATATATCTTTCCCAATTAAATGTACTGAAGCAGGCCAAAATTTTTTAAATAACTCATCTTCTTTATTGGGATAGTTCAAGGCGCTTATGTAGTTGGTAAGTGCATCAAGCCAAACGTAAATAACATGATTTTCATTTCCAGGAACCTGAATACCCCATGAAAAAGTTTTTCTACTTACTGAAAGATCTTTGAGTCCACTTTTAACAAAACTTATTACTTCATTTTTTCTTGACTCAGGTGAAATAAAATTAGGATTTTTTTCATAAAAATTTAATAAGGGCTTTTCCCATTTAGAGAGTCTAAAAAAATAAGACTCTTCCTCTATCCATTCTACAGTTGACTTTGAACTAATTGAAATTTTTTTACCATCAATTTCTTCAATTTCATCCTCATTATAAAAAGCTTCATCTGAAACTGAATACCATCCTGAATAATTAGAAAGATAAATATCATCATTTTTTTCTAGCTCTTTCCATAAATGCTGAACTGTTTTCTTATGTCTGTCTTCAGTTGTACGTATAAAATCTGTATTAGTTAAATTTAAAGTTTTAGATAAATCTCTAAATGTTTTACTAATTTGATCACAGAATTTTAGAGGATCTAAACCTTCTTTTTCAGCCGATCTTTGAATTTTAAGTCCATGTTCATCAGTACCAGTTAAAAAACAAACTTTGTATCCATCGATAGTTTTAAATCGTGAAAAAAAATCAGCAATTATACTTGAATATGCATGGCCCATGTGAGGTTTAGCAGAGGGATAGTATATTGGAGTAGTTATATAAAAATTTTTATCCATTTAAAATTCGATCTTCAAATTCCATAAAAATAGACTCCTCGTCTAAATTATAAATTTTAGTATTAATAATTTTTTTTAAAAAAAGAGTATAGAAGTTTAATATTTCAATATTTTTAATATTAACTTTTTTTCTGAAGTAAATTTCAATAAATGAGTAAGTCAATTCGATTAATTTTTTATCTTTTTTATAAAATTTATTTTTGATTATCAATGATAGAAAATTTTCTAATGATAAATTTTTTATATCAATATCAAATTCTTCTGAAATTTTTAAAACCATTAATAGCTGGCCAGGTGTGATATAGTAATTAATTAATTCTTTGTTAAATAAGTTGTAAATATCTTGATTAAAGATCTTGTTAGCTATTTCAATTACTTGATTTTGAGAAAGTGAGATCTTAAAATTTATACATCTTGATTTTAAGGTAGGGGGTACCTGTTTGTTACTATTTATTAAAATAAAGTTTACATTATCATTTGGTTCTTCGATTATTTTAAGCAATGCGTTTACAGAATTAATGTTAAGTAAATTTATATTATCTATCAAAACAAACCTTGGGTTTAGATTAAATGATGATTTATTAAGATTAGAAATTAGATCTCTGATTTGATTAATATCGATATTTTTTTTTCCATCCTCAACATCAATTAGGTTAAAATTAGGATTAGATTTATTCTTAATTAATTTAAAAGATTTATTTTCACTATTAATTTGATAATCTTTAGTATCATAATTATGATCTTCATTTTGGGATAAAATATAATTAATTATGTGATAGGCTAAAGTACATTTGCCTATCCCCTTCTCACCTGACAAAATTATTTTATTAGGAAACTTTTTATTTAAATATAGATTTTTGAGTGCGTCAAAAATTTCGTAATGACCAAATAAGCATTTTTGCAATAAAGATTCCATATATTAGATTAATTTATTTATTCTATCTAAGATTAATTTTTTATTTTTCTCAATTTCTAAATTTGAATTAACTATCATATATGATTTTTTTTTTGATTTAGCTAATTTAATAAAACCATTCTGAACTTTATTATAAAAGACTGAATTAAATTTATCGTATCTATTAAGTGTTTTTCTTTTTTTTAGTCTTAGAAACAAGTTTTTATTATTTACTGTGTTTAGAAATGTAAAACCTATTTTAATATCTTTAAGTAAATACTTATTTAACACATTAATTAACTTCAAATTTACACCCATGCCATAATGTTGGTAAGCAATTGTAGAGTCTGCAAATCTATCAATTAGAATAATTTTTTTATTATAATTTTTTTTTATTAAACTAATATTTTCACTTCTCGATGATAAAAATAACAATAGATCTGTATCTTTATTAAAATTTGATTTATTGTTTAACATTAGTCTCCTTATCTTCTCTGAATTTTGACTGCCGCCAGGTTCACGTATTTTAATAAAGCTGATTTTTTTTCGTTTTAAATACCTTGCAACAGAAGTTAAATGGTAGCTCTTTCCACTCCCTTCAATTCCCTCAAAAACTATTATAGGTTTTTTAGACATCACCCCAGATTAAATAGTTAATTGATTTAATTAATCTGGATATAAAGTTTACCTTTTTAACCTCTTTCGATGATAATAGGTCATATTCGCCAACCAATTCTTGATCGTAAACTACTCTTAATGTTGCAATTTTTTGATTTTTTTTAATTGGAGCTTCTACAGGTCCCTCATATTTAATAGTAACTTTTAGTAATTTTTTTTTAGCTTTTTTAATAGTCTTGTAAATATCTTGTTCTGTATAAGCTTCAACAGATTCTTGTTTACCGAGCCAGACATTTATTTTTTGAAAAGGTTCATTAGATTTAGCAATTCTAACTAAGTCATAATTAGTTAATCCATATGTTAAAAGTTTGGTACTTTCTTTGGATCTTGAATTTTTTGTATTGAAACCACTACCTACAGCTATCAATCTTCTACCATTTCTTTCTAAAGAAGAAGCTAAAGAGTATTTTTCTACAGCAAGATAACCTGTTTTTATTCCATCAGCCCCAAGGTTTTTATAAAGTAGAGGATTTCTATTACCTTGAGTAATTGGATCACCTCCGGTACGGTCCCATGTGAATTCTTTTTCAGCAAACATCTTGTAAAACTCAGGGTGTTTTTCAATTAAATATCTAGACATAATCATTATGTCTCTGACAGTAGAATAGTTATCAGGATCATTAATACCTGAAGAATTTGTAAAATTTGTATTTTCCATGCCAATTTCTCTTGCTTTAGCAGTCATTAACAAAGCAAACTCTTCTTCTGTACCAGCGATACCTTCTGCTAAAGCTATACACGCATCATTACCTGAGGCAATAATTATACCTTTAAGTAAATCTTCAACAGACACTTGATCTCCTACCATAATAAACATAGAAGAATAACCTGCAGTAGATAATCTCCATGCCTTTTCAGAAATAATAAATTTTTCATCTAAATTTAAATCACCTGATTTGATTAAATCAAAAGCAATTATTGAAGTCATAATTTTAGTCATTGAAGCTGGATAAATTGATCTATCAGGTTCTTTTTCATACAAAATTTCGCCAGAATAATAGTCTTGAAGTATTGCTGTTCTTGCCTTTACATCAAAATTGGCATGAGAAAATGAATGTATAAATAAGCTGAGGAAAAAATAAATTATTATTTTATTAAGCATCTTTTAATATTTCCAAGTTTTCAAATTCTAATAATTTTATTTCATCAAATGATTTTTCAAGTTTTTTTATATCATTAAATGGACCTAATAATACCCTATATTTAGTCTGTGATAATTTTTTTATTAATGGATTTTTCAAATTTGTCTCTTTTTTAATTCTTAAGATCATATTCTCTGCTGAGTCCTTATAATAAAAATCAGCAATTTTAATTGAATATAAAAATTTATGTTTCTTTGCTTCATTTTTTTTATTTAAGTCTTCTCCTAAATTATCAATTGTAATTCCATCTACAGGTGCTTTTTCGGCTACATTTTTTTCTTCATCAAATGTTTTTGCTTTTTTAGCAATAAATGTGGAGTTTTCAGATATAAGTACAAGATCAACATAAGGCTCACTTAAATCAATAGATAATTCATTAGCAATTCTTTTTGTTATTACTGAATTATAAAAATCGGAAAATTGAACATTATTTGAAATAACTTTAGCAATGATTGATTTATCATTTACAGGATTGGTAATTTTAACAAATGAATTTTTTTTAATTTTTTTGTGAAAAATAACTAAAGCTCTATTATCAATTTTTTTAGATATTTTGTTATCTTTTTTAAGTTGATCATCATAAATTAACGTAAAACCTGTATTACTATATTTTAAATAATTAGAGTAATTTGTTACTTTGTTTTTATCATCAAATTGTTGACATGCTGTTAAAAATAAAATTAATAATATAGTTAGAAATTTATTGAAGTTCATTTTTAAATTTATCTTTTAAAGTACAAACGGCTAAAGCAAATCTTAATGATCTGTTCCATTGAAGTATAATTTCATAATTATCAAAAACAATAAAGGCTGGATTTAATGTATCGGCATCAGGTATTATATCTTTATCAGGTGTAATTATTGCTACTTGAAGATTTTGATATTTATTATCTATCTCACTTATATTTTTAATAAATTTACTATATAATTTTAATTTTTGTTTGTTGTGAAGTTTCTTAGCTGAAACATTTAAATATTTTCTAGGTATATCTTTGGATAAATTGACTCTTAAAAAACAAGGTTGACCAGCCTTCCAACCAATTTGATTTAAATAATTACCTGCTGATGCATATGCATCTTTATTATTTTTTAAATCAATTGATCCATTATTATCATAATCTATTGCATAGTTTTTCATTGTTGAAGGCATAAATTGAAAAAAACCAAATGCACCTGCCCAAGATCCAAAAAGAGTTTGATAATTAATTTGTTGTTTTTCAATAAGCTTTAAAAGTATTAACAATTCATTTGTAAAAAATTCAGATCGTCTTTGGTCAAAACTTAGTGTTGCAAGTGATGATAAAATGTCCATTTTTCCAACATAAGTTCCAAAATTAGTTTCTATACCCATTAATGATAAGAGTAATTCTTGTTCTATATTAAATTTTTTTTCTACTGATTTGACCAGATTTGAATTTTGTTCATAAAAAGACAACCCTTTAGAAACTTTCTTTTTAGAAGTTCTCTTTGAGACATAAGTTTTCGTATCTTCATAAAATTCCGGTTGAAAACGATCGTATTTAATAACATTAGGAAGAAATTTAGTATTAGACATCACTTTATCAAAAGTTTTCTCAGAAATATTATTCTTAATTGCTATTTTTTTAAAACTTTTTTTCCAATTTTCAAATTCAATATTGATATCAGCGTAAACATTAATATTAAAAGTAAATAAGATGATTAATAAGTATTTAATTATTTTCATGTAAATCTTTCAAATATACAATTACAGCAATCCAAATAAAAATAAAACTAACTAATTTATTTAATGAAAAAACTTCATCATAATAAAAGAAACCAAGTAAAAATTGTAGAGTTGGAGTTATATAAAAAATCATTCCAGTTGGGCCAAGTCCACATAACTCAACCCCTCTAACATATAAAAATAGTGGAATAACAGTCATTGGTCCTGCCAAAAAAATTAATAACATCATAGGGGGATCTTCAATTTTAAAATCATTAAATCCATTAATGGAGATTAAATAAAATGCTGCAATAGCAAATGGTAATATAAATAAACTTTCTATTAATAATCCTACATCTGTATCTACATTTATTTTTTTCCTTAATAAATTATAAAACCCCCAACTAAATGCTACAACTAAACCAAGCCATGGTAAGGATTTGTAGCTCATAATAATTAAGTAAATTATGGATACTATAACCAAAATAATTGAAAAAATTCTTTTCTTGTTAAGAACTTCCTTAAAAAAAATAAATCCTAACATCACACTAAGAATTGGCATTATGAAATAACCAAAACTTGCATCAATGATTCTATTTGTGGCTATGGCATAAATCCAAGCTGACCAATTGACAAAAATTAAACTGCCTGAAAAAAAAAGATAAATTAAATTTTTTTTACTTTTTAAAATTTCAAAAAAAATATGCCATTTGGAAAAGAAAAACGTGGTTAATATTAGTGTAACAGTCGACCAAAGGCATCTATGAACAACAAGTTCTATATGACCAATATAAGTTATAGATTTAAAATAAATAACACCAATAAATCCCCACCAAAATGATCCCGAACCAGCTAGTAATAACCCCTTATTGAATTCTTTGTTCATAAGATTTAATGGAATTAGTCGTTATTAGTTTTTTAGACTATTTTAAGGTTGAATTAAATAATTATAATTATAAAACCTTGCGAACGGAGAGATGGCTGAGCGGTTGAAAGCACCGGTCTTGAAAACCGGCAAAGGGGCAACTCTTTCCTGGGTTCGAATCCCAGTCTCTCCGCCATTATTTAATATTTAAAATTTTTAAAAAGTAAATTTACTTTATTATTCTCTATTTCAAAATCTGTTTTAGCTCCTGTATAGAAGTTGTATAAATTTGTGTCATCAATGTTTAGCAATTTTTCTAGATCAATTAAGTCTTCATTACCTAAATTATTAATATTTTTTTTGGTAAATGTACCCAAAAGTTTATCCATCTCTTTTGTGCCACGGTAATTAGATCTGTAAATAATTTTTTTTTTTAATTCATCTATGTTGATACTCATTATTAGAATATATTAATTTAAATGGATATTAAAAGTAATTATAAATATTTATTGTCGGATTTAACAGCGTTAAAAGGCGTTGGTGTTAAAACAACAAATTTACTTAAAAAGAAAAATATTAATAATTTATTTGATCTTTTGTGGAAGCTTCCAAAATCTTATACAGATAGGAGTTTGTCCTCAAAAATAAACGGACTTAAAATTGGTGAGAATCAAACTGTTACGGTTACGCCTCAAAAGTACCTATTTCCTAGGATAAGAAACTTACCCAATAGAGTTATTTGTTCAGACGATACTGGAAATTTAGACTGTGTTTTTTTTAATAGCTATGAAGGATATGTAAAAAAAATTCTTCCTCTAGGTAAAGAAATTACCATAAGTGGCAAAATAAGTTATTTTAAAAACAAATATCAATTAACAAACCCAAAATATATATCTGAGAACTCATCTCTAATAAAACAATTACATAATCAGTATTCTTTAACAGAAGGGATATCTGAAAAAGTTTATAATAAAATTATTAATCAAATTATTAATAAATTACCTGTATTAGATGAGTGGCATTCTAATGAGATTATAAAGAAATTTGGAAATTTGAGTTGGAATAATTCCATTGTAGAACTTCATAAACCAGAAAATATAGGTAAATATAAAGATAACTTCTATCAAAGACTGGCTTATGACGAAATATTTTCAACATTTTTAGTAAATTCTGAAATAAGAAAAAAAATAAAAAAAATTAAAAAAAAAGGAAAAAAAATTAATTTTAATTTACAAAATGATTTAATAAATAAATTAAGTTTTTCTCTTACGAATGATCAATTAAATTCACTCAAACAAATTAACAGAGATTTAAGTACATCCACAAAAATGTTTCGACTTTTACAGGGTGATGTAGGAAGTGGGAAAACAATTGTAGCACTTCTATCAGCATACAATACTATAAACTCAGGCTATCAAGTTGCTTTTATGGCACCTACAGAAATATTAGCACGTCAACATTATAATTTAGCGAAAGAAATATTTCCTAATAACAAAAAAATAGAATTAATTTCTGGAAAATCTAATTATAAAAATAAAAAAATAATTTTAGAGAAATTAAAAAATAGTAAAATAGATATTATTTTTGGTACTCATGCAATATTTCAAAAAAAAGTCAGCTATAAAAAACTTGGATTAATTATTATCGATGAACAACATAAGTTTGGGGTTAATCAAAGAAAAAAACTATCTGATAAAGGTGGAGATGATTGTGACGTTTTATTAATGACTGCTACGCCAATACCACGAACTTTAACCATGACAATGTATGGTGATATGGACTTATCAATAATAAAAGAAAAACCTAAATCTAGAAAACCAATAAAAACATATAGTAAATTAGAGAGTAAAATTGCTGATGTTCTTAAATTTATTAAAAAAGAAATAAATTCAGGTAACCAAATTTTTTGGGTATGCCCACTTATAGAAGAGTCTAAAAAATTAGATCATACATCCGCAGTTAATAAATTTGAATTTTTAAAGAAATTATTTCCAAATCAAGTTTTATTATTACATGGAAAAACTGAAATAGATGAAAAAGAGAAAATCTTAAATAATTTTCAAAAAAATAAATTTCAAATTCTAGTTTCAACAACTATTATTGAGGTTGGAATAGATTTTCCTAATGCAAATGTAATAATTATTGAAAATGCAAATAAGTTTGGTTTATCTCAACTTCATCAGCTAAGAGGTCGTGTTGGTCGTGGAGATAAAGAGTCGACATGTATATTAATGTTTAAATCAAATTTATCTGAAAATGCTAAAAAGAGAATTAACATATTAAAAAAAAGTAATGATGGATTTTTAATATCTGAGGAAGATATGAGAATTAGAGGTTTTGGCGACATACTTGGTTTTAAACAGAGTGGAATTAAGAATTTTAAGTTAGCTGACCCTATTCATAATAGTGATCTTTTTTTACTTGCTGAAAAAGAAATTAAAAGAATAGAAAATTCTAATGAAGATATTAAAAAATTTAAACCATTGATAAAACTTTATGATAGAGCAGACGTTATCAATGATATTGCTTAAGATTTTGTAGAAGTTCCTGCAGATACTATAAATTTAGAAGCTTCTTCAAATGACATATTTAAATATATAACATCTTCTATTGGAAACATAAGTAAAAAACCACTTGTTGGATTTGGTGTTGTAGGAACAAAAACATTAATAAGTTTTTTGTTAGTTTTTTGAGCCATCTCTCCAATATTTTCTTTAGTTGCAAAACCAACAGCCCAAACCCCTTTTCTCGGATATTCGATTAACACTACACTTTTTTGACTGTCATCTTTCTTGGAAAATGTTTCGGTCATTTGAACTATTGCCGAATAAACAGTTCTTAAAAAAGGAATTCTTTTAAACAGGTCGTCAATTAATTTTAAAATTCTTCTTCCAAAAAAAGAAAGTGACAACCCTCCAACAAAGGTGATAAAAATAACTGAAATCAATATCTCAACACCAGGTATATTAAATGGTAAATAACTATTAGGATTAATATTTGTTGGTATTAAGTTTGAAGATATACCTATTAGTATTTTACTAAGATATAATGTAAATCCAATGGGTATTAAAACAACCACACCTGTTATAAAATAATTTCTTAATGTTAGAGATATTGATTTTTTTGAATTTTTTTTAGCCATATTTTAATTATAACTTGCGTAAATAACAAAAATAATTGCAATGATAAACAAAACAATTAAGATTTTATTATTAAGATTCATAATATTTTAGTATTATCAATTTTATACACTTATGAATAGAAGAAAATTTTTATCCTATGTCGGTTGTAGTTGTTGTGGATATTTCTTACCGTCATGTACTACAGCACCAATTACTGAGAGAAAACAATTAAAAATAGTTTCTGAAGCAAAGTTAAATGCTCAAGCAGCTCAAATCTATGAACAAATTAAAGAAAAAGAAAAAATGAGTGATGATAAAAAAACACTTAGTGAAATTAAACAGATTGGGAGAAAAATGGAAGATTCTATATCTGAATATTTTGATCGAGCAGGTTTGAATGATCCTACTGCTAATTTTGATTGGGAATATATTTTAATAGACAAAAAGAAAGTTAGAAATGCATGGTGTATGCCAGGTGGAAAGATTGCTGTATACACAGGTATTCTTGAAGCAACAAAAAATACTGATGGCTTAGCAGCAGTTATGGGTCATGAGATTGCACATGCTGTTGCAAAACATTCTGTTGAAAGAGCTAGTAGAGGAACTTTATTAAATGTAGGAACAAGAATAATCGATATTGCTTCAGGTGGAGTACTTTCTGATATAAATAGAACAACGGGTATGAATACTGTTGGTATGTTATCTCAATTGGGAATTTTAAATCCTTTTAATAGAAAACAAGAAAGTGAAGCAGACTATCTAGGTATGGTTTTCTCATCTTTATCTGGTTATGATATAAGAGAGACAGTTAAAATTTGGGAAAGAATGAAAAAACTGAATAAAGGAAAAGAACCACCTGAATTTATGAGTACTCATCCATCATCTGATAATAGAATTAAAGATCTAAACGAAAAAATGAATGATGTGATTTTAGACTACCCGCCTATAAAGACAACATAGATGAATTATGGTGAGCCCTGATGGACTCGAACCATCGACCCATTCCTTAAAAGGGAATTGCTCTACCAACTGAGCTAAGGGCCCCCAATTTATTCAAACTGAATGGTTGTTATATATAGATTTATTTTATTTTTTCAAATGTCAATTTAACCAAATATTAAATTCTACTACAACTTATCAATGTATTTATCGTGAAATTTATCAAATGTGCCAGCCTCTATATTGTCTCTAATAGAAGACATCAATTCTTGATAAAAGTTAATATTATGCAGTGTCAGTAGCATTGATGCTAGTATTTCATTTGTATTAAAAAGATGGTTTAAGTAATTTTTAGAATATTTATTCAAATTTAAATTATCACAATTAGAATCAAGTGGTGTATTATCATTTTGGTATTTATTATTTTTAATATTTATTCTTCCATCCCAGGTAAAAGCAAGGCCAGTCCTTCCAGACCTTGTAGGTAAAACACAATCAAACATATCAATACCACGTTTAACAGCTCCAAGAATATCAGATGGTGTACCTACACCCATTAAATAATGAGGTTTATCATCTGGTAAATATTCTTTAACATAGTCTAAAACTTTAAACATTTCGGCTTGAGTTTCACCAACAGCTAGTCCTCCTAGGGCATAACCATCAAAATCTATATTAATTAATTCATTTAGTGACTTAATTCTTAAATCCTTAAATAATCCTCCTTGAACAATACCAAATAAAGCTTTGTGTGGATTTTTTCCAAAAGACTTTTTCGATCTTTCAGCCCAATATAAAGAAAGATCCATAGAATTTTTTATTAAATTATAATCGTTTGTTTTTCTTGGACATTCATCCATAATCATGACGACATCTGAATTTAAACCTAATTGAATTCTTATACTTTCTTCTGGGCTTAAATAAAATTTTTTACCGTCTATGTGTGAGTTAAAGATTGCCCCTTTTTCACGATCTATTTTATTTAGTTTTGAAAGTGACATTACTTGAAATCCACCAGAGTCTGTTAAAATTGGTAAATCACAGTTCATAAATTCATGTAACCCACCAGCAGATTGAATTCGATCTACACCAGGTCTTATCATTAGGTGATAAGTGTTAGATAGAATTATTTGAGAACCAGTTTTTTTTATATCCTCAATTGTGCATGCTTTTACAGTGGCCTGCGTGCCAACTGGCATAAAGGCTGGAGTATTTATGTTTCCACGATGTGTTTCTATAACACCTAATCTAGCAAATTTATCTTTTTTTAAAACTTTAAAGGCAAAATTTTTTAATGCCATTAAATAGATTACAGTGGTTTAAAGCTTATTATCTTATCAGGATCTGTTACAGATCCGTTATTACTTTCATCTCCTCTTTTAATTTTGTCTACCAAATCCATTCCCTCTAATACTTTACCAAAAACAGTATACTGTCTGTCTAAAAAAGGTGCTGCTTTAAAACATATAAAAAACTGACTATTTGCGCTATTTGGATCTGAAGATCTCGCCATCGATAAAGTTCCTCTATCATGTGGTAAACTACTAAATTCTTGCTTCAAATCTGGTAAGTCGGATCCTCCCATTCCTGCTCTTCTTAAATCGAAGTCTTTTGACTCTGAATTACCAAATTTTACATCACCAGTCTGGGCCATAAAGCCATCAATTACTCTATGAAAAACAACGTTATCGTATTTACCGTCATTTGCTAATTCTTTTATTCTCTTCACATGATTTGGTGCCACATCTTGAAATAACTCTATTTTTACATCCCCATCTTTTAATTTTAAAATCATTATATTCTCCTCAGCTATTGATTGATTGGTAATAAAAAAAAATAAAATTAATAAATTAATTAAAATTTTATTCATATTTTTCTTTTAAAGATTTGATAGTACTTTTGGTAGTAAATTTTTTAATATCACCATTTAGTTTAACAATCTCTTTGACAAATCTGGAAGAGATAATTTGATTTTCAACGTCTGACATTAAAAAAATAGTTTCTATATTCTGATTTAATTTTCTATTCATACCAGCTAATTGGAATTCATACTCGAAATCAGACACAGCTCTTAATCCCCTAAGAATAATATTTGATTTATATTTTTTACATAAATCAGTAGTCAATGAGCTAAATGATACTACTGAAATTTTTTTTTTATTAAGTTTTAGATCCTTAAATAAAGCTTTATTGACTATTTCTATTCTCTCCTCAGAGCTAAATAGATAATTTTTACTACTAACATTTGATACACCAACAACAATATTATCAAATAATTTCAAGGCTTTTTTTATTACGTCTATGTGCCCATAAGTAATTGGATCAAATGTGCCAGGGTATATAGGTATTTTACTCATAAAATTAAATCAAGTTATCATCTATTTTAATTGCAGATACAACTTTTTCTTCACCTGATAGTTTAATAATTCTAACTCCTTGTGTATTTCTTCCAGCTGTTCTTATTTCTTTAACAGCAACTCTTATAACTCTACCTTTGTTAGTTGATATCAATATTTCATCACCCTCACAAACAGGGAATGATGATGTAATGTTTCCATTTCTTAGCGAATTAACTATTCCAATAATTCCTTTACCTCCACGGTTTGTAACTCTGTAATCAAAATGAGAGGTTTTTTTACCAAATCCATTTTCACTTATGGATAAAACGAATTTCTCTTTTGCATTTAATTCTGATTTTTCATCTTTAGATTTTTTTCCATTTTTCTTAATTTTATCGCTATCAATAACTGATAAAGAAACTATTTGATCATTTTCTGCAAGTTCTATTCCCTTTATACCTTTTGATGATCTTCCTTTAAAGACTCGCAACTTTTTTGCCTCAAATCTTATACATTTACCAAATTTTGTACTTAAAATTACATCTTGATCGTCTTTACAAATTTTAACCCCTACTATCTTATCATTACTATCTAATTTCATTGCAATTTTTCCAGATGCATTAATCGATGAAAAGTCATCCAAACTATTCTTTCTAACTTTTCCTAAAGCTGTAGCAAAAATTATTTGATAGTTATTAGAATCCGTTTCGTCTTCTGGCATTGGCATAATAGAACTAATTGCCTGATGACTTTTTAAAGGTAAAATATTAAACAAAGATTTTCCTTTTGATGTGGATGATCCTTCAGGTATTTTCCAGGCTTTTACTTTATAGACCAATCCTTCTGTTGAAAAAAACAAAACAGAAGTATGTGTGTTTACAGATAATGTTTGTATAACAGAATCTTGATCTCTTGTTGTAATTCCAGATTTACCTTTACCACCTCTTTTTTGCTTTTTAACACCATCTAAATAACCTCTTTTAATGTAACCTTGTAATGTAACTGTAATGATTACAGATTGTTTTTGAATTGTTTCCTCAATATCATAATTTAAAACTGCATCAATAATTTTAGTTCTTCTTGGTACAGCAAATTTTTCTTTGATATTTTTAAGTTCTTCACTGATAACTTTTAATAATTCTTTTTTTGAAGATATAATTTTTTTAAATTTAGCAATTAATTCAGCTAGTTTTTTTATTTCAACTTCAACCTCATTTATCCCAAGTGCTGTTAATTTTTGAAGTCTTAGCTCTAAAATAGCTAGAACTTGTGGCTCGGATAATGAATATAAGTTTTTACTTTTTTTGCCTTCAACTAATGATATTAATTTTTGTGATTTATTAATCTTCCACTTAGTTTTTAATATAGATCCTTTAGCATCATCTGGTGTTTTTGAAGATCTGATTATTTTGATAATTTTATCTAAATTTTCTACAGAAACTGATAAACCAATTAAAATTTGAGCTCGTTCTTCTGCCTTTTGTAAGTCAAATTTAGTTTTTTTAATTACAACATCTTCTCTAAAAGATAAAAAATTTGATAAGAAATCTTTAAGTGTACAAGTTTTGGGTTTACCCTCAACGATAGCTAGAGTATTAAATCCAAAAGAACTCTCTATCTGAGTATTTTTATAAAGTTGTCTTTTAATTGTTTCAGGCTCTACACCATTTCTTAAATCAATAGCGACTCTTATTCCTTCTCTATTAGACTCGTCTCTTATATCTTTTATTCCCTCAATTTTTTTTTCTCTTACCAACTGAGCAATTCTTTCATTTAAAACTGATTTGTTTACTTGATAAGGTATTGAGGTAATTACTAATCTTTCACGTCCATTCTTTTGCTGTTCTATTGAAACTTCACCTCTAATTTTAAAAGAGCCTCTTCCATTGTTATAACCTTGTTTAATAATATCCTTTCCTATAATTAAACCTCCTGTTGGAAAATCTGGTCCTGGAATATGTTTCATTAATTCTTTAATTTTAATATCTTTGTCACTTATAAGAGCTAAAGTTCCATCTATTATTTCACCTAAATTATGTGGAGGAATACTAGTTGCCATGCCAACAGCAATTCCTCCTGCGCCATTTACTAATAAATTCGGAAATTGGGCAGGTAAAACGCTTGGCTCTTTTTCTGTTTCATCATAATTGCTCTTAAAAGAAATTGTATTTTTTTCGATATCATCAATTAAAAATTGTGAAACTTTTGACAAACGCGTCTCGGTATATCTCATAGCTGCAGCTGGATCGCCATCAATTGAACCGAAGTTTCCTTGACCTTGCACCAAAGGTAAGCTCATTGAAAAATCTTGTACCATTCTAACTAGAGCGTCATAAACAGATTGATCTCCATGAGGATGGTACTTACCAATGACATCCCCAACTATTCTTGCTGACTTTCTAAACTGTTTTGACCAATCATAACCCCCTTTGTACATCGCATATAAAATTCTACGGTGAACAGGTTTGAGTCCATCTCTAATATCTGGTAGAGCACGACTTACTATTACACTCATTGCATAAGAAAGATATGATGAGCTCATCTCATCATGCATTGAGATTAGTTTAATATTATTATCTTTTGTCTCTTCAGATTTTTGCATAGAAACTAAAAGGGAATTTCATCATCCATATCGTTAGATATTTGAGAAGAGTCCTCTATATTATTTTGTAGATTAGGATCATTTTGAATGCCACCCCCATTACCACCACCTAGCATTGTTAATGACGAATTATATCCTTGAATAATAACTTCTGTAGAATATTTATCTTGACCTGATTGTTCATCTTTCCATTTTCTCGTTGTTATTTGACCCTCTACATAAATTTGAGCACCTTTCTTGAGATATTGTTGAACAACATTTACAAGACCCTCATTAAATACAACTATACGGTGCCACTCAGTTTTTTCTTTTTTTTCTCCCGTATTTTTGTCTTTCCAAGATTGACTTGTTGCAAGGCTTAATCTTGCTACACTCTTGCCATTTACCATTTGTTTGATTTCTGGATCTGCGCCCAAACGACCAATTAATAACACTTTATTTAAACTTCCAGCCATAATATTTTTATATTTGTTTATTTAATTAATTAGATTTATACCACAATTCTTCTGAATATTAATTTTATTAATTCAAAGCAACAAAAATTATGATGAAAAAGATAGTTATTAAGGGTGCTAAAGAACATAATTTGAAGAATGTTTCAGTTGACATTCCTAAAGATAAATTTGTGGTGATAACAGGTCTCTCTGGTTCAGGAAAATCATCTTTAGCATTCGATACTATTTATGCCGAGGGACAACGAAGATACGTTGAGAGTTTATCTGCATATGCAAGGCAGTTTCTGGATAAAATGAAAAAACCAAATGTTGATCTTATCGAAGGATTAAGTCCAGCGATTGCTATTGAACAAAAAAATACTTCAAAGAACCCAAGATCTACAGTTGCAACAGTTACAGAAATTTACGATTACATGAGGGTACTATATGCAAGAGCTGGTATCCCCTATTCACCATTTACCGGTAAACCAATTACTTCACAGACTATTACTCAAATAGTAGATTTAATTAAAAAACTACCAAAAAAATCAACTATTTATATATATGCCCCTGTAGTAAGAGGTCGTAAAGGTGAATATAGAAAAGATATTTTAAGTTATAAACGAAGAGGTTTTAGAAAAATCAAGATAGACAACGTTTTATATGATATTGAAAACTCTCCCAATTTAGACAAAAAGCTTAAACACGATATTTCAGTTTTGGTTGATAGAATTGTTTTAAATTCAAAGCTAGGAAATAGATTAGCTGAAAGTATTGAAACAGCTGTTAATCTTGCAAATGGATTGGTTTTTGTTGAATATGAGGATGAAACATTGCCTCAAAAACATAGAAAAGTAGAAAAATTAATTTATTCAACAAAATTTGCTTGTCCTGAAAGTGGATTTACAATTGAAGAAATAGAACCACGATTATTCTCATTTAATAGTCCTTATGGAGCCTGTGAAGAGTGTGAAGGTATTGGTATGAAATTAAATGTAGATCCAAATCTTGTTGTACCTGATGAAAGAAAAAGTCTTGCTGATGGTGCTATTGAACCTTGGTCAAAATCTACTACCTTATATTATGCTCAAACACTATCATCACTAGCTAAACATTACGGTTTTTCTTTAGATGAAAAATGGAAAAAACTTCCAAAAAAAATAAAAGATGTTGTTCTTTATGGATCAGATGAAGATGAAATAAAATTTAATTATGACGATGGTTACGAAAAATATTCTTACAAAAAAACCTTTGAAGGTGTGATCAATAATCTTGAGAGAAGATTTTTAGAGTCCGATAGCGAATGGAAAAGAGAGGCTATAGCAGAATATCAATCTGATACCGCCTGTGAAGCATGTAACGGAGATCGTTTAAAAGAAGAGGCATTATGTGTAAAAATTAACGATCTTAACATTAGTGAAGTAACAAAGAAGTCAATATTTGATGCTTCTGAATGGTTTAAAGATTTAGTAAATCATATAGACAAAAGGCAATTTAAAATTGCAGAACATGTATTAAAAGAAATAAATGAAAGATTGAATTTTTTGTTAAATGTAGGCTTAGATTATTTAACACTATCTAGAGAGTCTGGAACTTTATCTGGTGGTGAGGCTCAAAGAATAAGATTGGCTTCTCAAATAGGTTCAGGATTGACTGGTGTTCTTTACGTTTTAGACGAACCATCAATTGGTTTACATCAAAAAGATAATGTTAAACTTATTAATGCACTTAAAAGATTAAGAGATTTAGGTAACACCGTAATAGTTGTGGAACATGATACTGAAACTATGGAGAATGCTGATCATATTATAGACTTAGGGCCAGAGGCAGGTACTAATGGTGGTCAAATATCCTCGCAAGGTACATATGATGAGATCAAAAAAGATAAGAATAGTATCACTGGACAATATCTTGCATATAAAAAGAAAATTGAAATTCCAAATACAAGACGTTTGGCTAAAAATGGTAGGTTTGTTGAAATCAACGGTGCAACAGGAAATAATTTAAACAATGTTAATCTTAAAATTCCAACTGGAACTTTCACTTGCGTTACTGGTGTATCAGGAAGTGGAAAATCCACACTAATATTACAAACATTATTTCATGCTTTAAATTTAACACTAAACAACAAAGCTAAAAAAGCTCCAAAAGCTTTTAAAAGTTACAAGGGTGTTGAATTAATTGATAAAATTATTGATATAGACCAATCACCCATTGGAAGAACACCAAGATCTAATCCAGCTACATATACCGGTGCTTTTGGCCCAATAAGAGATTGGTTTACAAGTTTGCCAGAGTCTAAAACAAGAGGTTATAAACCAGGACGTTTTTCATTTAATGTTAAAGGTGGTAGGTGCGAAGCTTGCGAGGGTGATGGTGTGATTACTTACGAAATGCACTTTTTACCAGATGTTTATATTCAATGTGATGAATGTAAGGGTACACGATATAATAGAGAAACTTTAGAGATTAAATTTAAAGGAAAGAGTATTGCAGATGTTTTGGATATGTCTGTTGATGAAGGATGTGAATATTTTGAAAATATATCCAATATTAAAACTAAATTATTAACCTTAAAAAAAGTTGGATTAGGCTATATAAAAATTGGTCAACAAGCAACAACACTTTCGGGTGGGGAAGCTCAAAGAATTAAGCTTGCTAAAGAATTATCAAAAAGATCTACAGGACGAACAATGTATATTTTAGATGAACCAACAACTGGTCTACATCAACACGATATTAAAAAACTTTTAGAAATTCTACACACATTTGTAAAACTTGGTAACACAGTTGTTGTAATTGAGCATAATTTAGATGTTATAAAAACTGCTGACTATATTGTTGATATGGGTCCTGAGGGCGGCGTAAAGGGTGGTAAAATTATCGCAGAGGGTAAACCTGAGGAAGTGTCGAAAATTAAAGAAAGTTACACTGGCCAATTTTTAAAGCCTTTACTAAATTAAATATTAAAACTTAAAAATTACCAAAATTTAGTGTATAAATTTAAGAATCATGAGTAATTTATTATCTTCCTTACCAAAAACAATTCACGCATCATTAGCTATAGCTATTATCTTGTTTGTAGGAATGTTCTTTCACAATGAAGGCATTGCCTTTGATACTTTGTTTTGGAGTTGGTTATTTAGATTTATACATGTAGTTGTTGCAATAATGTGGATTGGATTACTTTGGTATTTTAATTTTGTTCAAATCCCAAACATGGCTAAAATTCCAGATGAACAAAAACCAGCAATTGGAAAAGTAATTGCTCCAGCTGCTTTGTTTTATTTTAGATGGGCTGCAGCTTTTACAGTTTTATCAGGATTAATTCTAGCTTGGTTAAATGGTTATTTGCATGATGCAATGACTTTTAGTATTGGTTCCGGAATTCCAAAACATACTGCAATCGGAATTGGAATGTGGTTAGGTCTTATAATGGCCTTTAACGTATGGTTTGTAATATGGCCAAATCAAAAAAGAGCATTAGGTATTGTTGAAACTGATCCTGAAACAAAAGCAAAATCTGCTAAAACAGCAATGTTGTTCTCTAGAACAAATACTCTTCTTTCTCTACCAATGTTACTAACAATGGTGGCTGCTCAGAATATTTATTAATTTATTTGCTATCGTCCTCTCTTAAAACAGTTTTTTGAGAAACTCTTAGTCTAACCAATACAGTATTGGCTATATAAATTGATGAATAAGTTCCAAAGACAACTCCTAAAATCATAGCTAGCGAAAATCCTTTTAAGATTTCACCACCAAAAAAATAAATTGCAAGTAATGCAAGTAAAGTTGTTGCTGAAGTAATAATTGTTCTAGATAAAGTTTCATTAATTGAAATATTTGTTAGTTCAAAGATTTTTATATCTGAATATTTTCTTAAATTTTCTCTCACACGATCAAATATTACAACAGTGTCATTCATTGAATAACCTACAATGGTCAAAACTGCAGCAATAATTGATAAGTTGATCTCTAAACTGAAGAGTGAAAATACACCAAGCGTAACAATAACATCATGAAATAGAGCTAAAATAGCTCCAAGACTAAACTGCCATTCAAACCTAACCCAAATATAAATGAGCATTATTGCTAGTGATAAAGAAATTGCTATTACTCCAGATTTTAATAATTCAGCACTTACTTTTGGTCCTACATTTTCAACCCTTCTAAAGTCATAGTTATTACCAAATGACTTATCAAGATTTACTTTAATCTCTTCAATTATATTTTTCTTATTATCTTTATTTTCAAATTTGATTAAAAAATCATTATCAGATCCAAATTTTTTAACTGAAACATCTCCTAAATTCATTTGACTAAACTTATCACGAAGTGAGCTTACGTTGATTTTTGTATCATTAGATCTTAACTCAATTAACGTCCCTCCTTTAAAGTCTATACCAAAATTAAGACCTTTAAATATAAGTAACAGTAACGATATAACAATTAAGGCGCTAGATACGACATTAAAATGATTATAATATTTATTAAATGCAATCATTAGATCAACTTCCCATTATTTTTGTTTTTAGCTACATAGAGACTAGTGAATAATCTAGCGATAAAATAAACTGAAAACAAAGTTGTAAATATCCCAACTCCTAAGGTTACAGCAAAGCCTTTAACTGGTCCTGATCCCATAAAAAACAAAATTACAGCAGCTAATAAAGTTGTAATATTGGCATCAATTATTGCAGTTCTAGATTTAGTATAACCACCATCAAATGCTAAAATGTTATTTGTTTCGTCTTTAAGCTCTTCTTTAATTCTTTCAAAAATCAAAACATTTGCATCAACAGCCATACCAACAGTCAAAATTATTCCTGCAATACCTGGTAGAGTTAAGGTTGCTTCAAAAAGTGTAAGAATACCTAAAAGGATAAATAAATTTATTATTAATGTGATGTTTGTTATTAAGCCAAAAAATCTGTATTTAACAAACATAAAAACAATAACTAATAAAAACCCAATTGATAATGCAATCATACCAGCATTTATTGAGTCTTGACCTAGATCAGGACCAACTGTTCTTTCTTCAATTATTTCTAAAGGAGCTGGTAATGCACCTGATCTTAATAATAAAGCTAGATCAGTTGCTGATTGAAAAGTAAATCCTCCACTAATTTGGCCAGCACCACTTGCAATGGTATCTCTGACTACTGGAGCACTTATTATTTTTCCATCTAAGACTATCGCTAATTGTTTTCCTATGCCTGTTGAGGTTGCTTTACCGAATCTTTTAGCCCCTACTCTGTCTAAAGTAAAAGAGACAATTGTTTGATTGTTTTGTGTATCCATCTTGGGCTGTGCATCGAGCAGGTTTTCACCACTAATTATAATTCGTTTGCTGACTACTGCTTCTTCGCTTCCATCCTCAAATTCTAATTTTTCAACACCAAATCTGTCATCTTCATTTTGTGTTACAAATCTAAATGTAAGGTTGGCAGTTTTACCTAAAAGAGATTTAACTCTCATAGGATCGTCTAAACCTGGAAGTTCTACTAAAATTCGGCTATTACCCCTTTTTAAAATATTGGGTTCATTAGTTCCCACTTCGTCAACTCTTCTTCTTACAATTTCGATAGCTTGATCCTGAGAAGACGTTTTAAGATTTATAAGACCTTGTCGTGAAAAATTAATCTTTAGGTTAAGGCCGGTGTCTTCAATTTCTAACTGATGTGATTTAAATCTTGGATAATATGGATTAATTTCACTATTTTCATCTTCAAAAATTTCAATGACTTGTTGTTTGTTCTCGTCTGAAACATTAAAAAAAATATTTTGTTTATCTATTTTTATATTATTTATTCTAATATCTTTGTCTTTGAAGAAATTTCTAATTGTAGTTGTTAGATTTTGTAATTTTTGTTCTATTACAGGCTCATTATCAATTTCAAGTAATAAGTAAGATCCACCCTGAAGATCTAGGCCTAAATTAATTTTTTTATCAAAAAAACTATCATCAAACTTAAACAAATTAGATGAAGCAATTAAAACAAATAATAAAGAAAAAATAGTTATAAAAACAATTCTTAACTTAGAAAAATAAAGCACTTATCTAAAATTATTTATTTTTTAACTTCTTGAGTAGTTTGAAGACTTTGAATACCAGTAGCTTTTACAATTTCAACTTTAATATTTTCAGCTATTTCTACTTCAACTTTATCATTATCTATAAGTCTCTCAACTGTACCAGTGATACCACCTGAAGTAATTACTTTGTCACCTCTTTTAAGGTTTTCAACCATGGCTTTATGTTCTTTTACTTTTTTTTGTTGAGGTCTAATTAAGAAAAAATAAAAAATAACAAAGATTAAAATTAACGGTATAAATTGTCCTATTCCTGAACCTTCCATAATTCTCCTTTTAAATATTGTGAATATTTATACTATCTATATCTCTAAAACAACTTTATTTCTGCGAAATTAATTCTAAATTATTCATATATCCTCTTAGAACTTTAGGAACAACAATCGATCCATCTTTTTGCTGATAATTTTCTAATACAGCTATTAAAGTCCTCCCAACAGCAAGACCACTTCCATTTAAAGTTCCGACAAAGACAGTTTCTTTATTTTTGTTTTTATACCTAGTTTTCATTCTTTGGGCCTGGAATGTTGAACAAGATGAACATGATGAAATTTCACGATACTTATTTTCTGATGGTAACCAAACTTCAATGTCATAAGTTTTCTCAGCACTGAAACCCATATCTCCAGAACATAAAATAACTTTTCTGTAAGGTAGTTCCAATTTGTCAAGAATATCTGTTGCACAATTTGTCATTCTTTCTAACTCTTCTAGACAATTTTCTTTTTCAACAATACTTACAAGTTCAACTTTATAAAATTGATGTTGTCTGATCATCCCCTTTGTATCTTTGCCATAACTGCCTGCTTCTTTTCTAAAGCAAGGTGTTGATGCTACAAATCTCATCGGCAAATGATTTTGATCAACTATTTTGTCTTTCACAATGTTAGTTAAAATTACTTCAGCTGTGGGAATTAAAAACTTTCTATCTGATCCTTCGTCAAATTTAATTTCAAACTGATCATTTTCAAATTTAGGTAACTGTCCAGTTCCATACATTGTATTATCTGATGCAATTAAAGGTGGTGATATTTCTTGATAACCATTTTTATTTATATGAGTATCCAACATAAAGTTAGATAAGGCTCGTTCAAGTAAAGCTAAATGGTTTTTTACAAAAACAAATCTAGATCCAGTTGTTTTAGTCGCTAAGTCAAAATCTAGCATTCCAAGATTTTCACCAAGCTCATAGTGAGATTTAGGTTTAAAATCAAATTTTGGTATATTTCCTGATTTTAATACCTCTACGTTATCATTTTCATCTTTTCCGCTAGGGACATCAACGTGAGGAATATTTGGTATATTAGATAATAAACTATCTAACTCTGTTTTTATTTTTTTTTGTAAATCCGTTATTTTATCTAATTCTAATGTAAGCTCTTTAGATTTTTCAAATAAAGTTTCGTCTTTAGATTTTGAAATATTTTTTTTTTCTTTTTCAATAGCTTCTTTTTTTTGAATTAAATTTCTATTTTCCTCATCCAAATCTTGCAATTTTTTAAAATCAATTTTAATAGATCTTTTTTTTAGAGCTTTTTCAAAACTAGGGAAATCTTTTCTAATTTCCTTTAAATTATGCATTAGTTTTTTCTAAATTTTTGTTTTCTATAAATTTTACTGAAAATATTGATAATTCATATAAAATTAACAATGGTATTGCTAATCCTATTTGTGTAATTGGATCTGGAGGTGTTAACAAAGCAGCAGCAGCAAAAATTATTACCACAACATACTTTCTTCTATCTTTTAAAAACTGGCTATCTACAACACCTATTCTTGCCAAAAGACTTAGCACAACAGGTAATTGAAAACTAATTCCAAAAGCAAAAATTAATTTCATAACTAAAGACAAGTATTCATTTACTTTTGCTTCCAATTGAATTGGCAAACTAGTTGATAAACCAGTGCTCTCAAAAGATAAAAAGAACTTAATTGCTAGCGGCATAATCAAATAGTAAACCAACATACCTCCTAGAAAAAAAAGTATAGGGGTAAGTATTAAGTAAGGTAAAATTGCAATTTTTTCATGCTTATATAAGCCTGGTGCGATAAACTTCCATATTTGCATTAATATAAACGGGCAGGTTACAAAAAATGCTGTAAAAAAAGATACTTTTAAATAAGTTAAAAAGGTCTCTTGAAGTGCTGTAAAGATTAATCTTCTATCTGAACCGTCATCTTTTACAGCTTGTGCAAATGGGTCTACTAGAAAACCGTAAATATATTCAGCAAAAAAATAGCAGAAAATAAAAAATATAAATAAAAAAATAAAACTATGTATAAGTCTTTTCCTTAATTCAGTTAAATGACTAACAAAGCCACTATCTTTTTCATCATTATTCATCTTTTTTTGTTTCTTTTTTTACTTCGTCATTAATTTTTTCATCATCAATTTCTAAATTAGAAACCTCGTTTTGAATATTGCTGACATATCTTTTTGCAGTGCCAATCCATGAACCTGCTTTTTTTAACATAACTGGAAAATCTTTTGGACCAAGAATAACTATAGCGATAGCAACAACTATCAATATCTCAAACCAACCAATAGTAGGCATGTGAGTTATTCTTTGTTATTAGAGTCTTTATTTTCGTCAGAAATATTTTTTGGCTCCGTATCGTCAGTTACATCTGACGCCATACCTTTTTTAAAGCTTTTAATACCTTTGGCAACATCTCCCATCAAACTAGAGATTTTACCTCGTCCAAATAATAAGACTACCAATATTACAACAACTGCTATTTGCCAAATTCCTATACTCATAGAAACTTATAACCTTTTTATTATAAATTTAAAAGTTACTTTTTTGTTACTCTTTCTCTTCACTATCAAGAGTGCTATTCAGCATCTCATCAATATTAGAATAAATATCTTCTTTTTTTTCTTCCTGCTTTTCTTTATAAAACTTACCTGTTCCAAAAATAGCGCTATCAACACTTGAGCTATCAATCATACCTGCTGCACCTAATTCATCGATATTTGGAAGATCTGATAGTTTTTGGATATTAAAATGACTTAAAAAATCATCTGTAGTTACATATTGAATAGGTCTACCAGGCACATCTTTTCTTCCCCCAGGTTTAACCCAATTTAGCTCCATTAAAATATCAAGTGTATTTGTTCCAAAAGCTACACCTCTTATCTCCTCAATTTCTGCTCTTGTTACTGGTTGGTGATAAACAATTATGGCTAAAGTTTCGACCGCGGCTCTGGATAATTTTTTTTCAACAGTTTTTTCTTGAGACATAAGGTTTGCTAATTTCGGAGATGTTCTAAAAGACCACTTGTCTTTAATGCATACTAAATTTATTCCACGATTAGAGTATTCTTGTTGTAATTTTTCTAATGATTTTGAAACATTTAATTTTTTTGAAAGTTTGCTTTCAATAGTATCGATATCAAGTGGTTCAGCAGCAGCAAAAATTACTCCCTCTATTTC